>JACTMZ010000171.1 GCA_014584375.1 Verrucomicrobiota bacterium
ACGGACGCCTTGTGCGAGACGGCGGCGGGTGCATTGCCTGCGGCCAGGCCGTCGCCCGCTTCAAAATGAGCGCCGATCCGAATGCCCTTGACCTCCTCAAACGGAATATCTTCGATCAGTTGATTGAGTTCGCTGTCTGCATAAACCACGGCAGCGGTGATGCGGTTGCGGAAGAAGTAGTAGAAAATGAACGCCGGGATGGCGATGAAAAGGCCGCTGGCGGTGGCCATGAGAACTTCACCGATTCGCAGGGCGAGCTTGCCCATGTCGTTGACGCCCGACTGACCGAGGACGGCGAACGCCCCCATCATGCCGATGACGGTTCCGAGCAGTCCGATCATGGGCGAGATGACGCCGATGACGGAGAGGTAGCTGTTGCGGGTTTTCATGGGTTGGGATTCGCGGATTCCCAGTTCGATAAGCGTGGTTTCCGTGGCATCCTTGCCGCGTCCGATGCGTTCGAGCGCGCCACCCAGCACGGCGGATACATAGACCTTGGAGTTTGCGCGGCATGTTTCCCACGCTTCCTGATAGTTGCCGGCCAGGATGCTTTCGCGAAGAGCGGTGACCAGGGTGCTGGGTGCCAGGTTTTGATTTCGCACGGTGATGAAGAGCTGGATGATGAACGTCACCATGGCGACCGAGGTGCCGACGATACACAGCCAGATGAAGATAATGAGCGGACCACCGTGCATGATGGTCTGGATGATGGACATGTCCTGGGGATTGTCGTCCGCCGCGTGGGCGGTGACGGCGACAGCCAGCAGGCAGAGCAGTGCGGTGAACGGGAGTTTGACGGGGAATGTGCGCATATCTTCGTTGGTTTTTTGGTTTGGTTAAATCAAGGGGCGATAAGCCCGGGGTTTTTTGCCCGCAATTCGTCGGCTCGGGTTTGTGCCTCGGCGGCGGCGGTGCGGTCAAAGGGGAATGTGGCGGAGGCCATGAGGTAATGCTGGAGTGCGGTTTGGTTGTCGCCGGCTGCTTCGCGAACCCGTCCCATCAGGTAGTGGCTTTGCGTGAGCAGTGCGCCCTGCGCCTGCGGAGGTAAGACTGTTTTTGCCGTTGTGGCGAGCAGTTTTGCAAGGCGTGTTTCCGCATCCTGATATTTTCCTTCGTTCACGGCGAGTCGCGCGAGTCCGACATCAGCCAGCTCGACGGCGTCCGGATATGTTTTGACGAACTGGTCGTAGGCGGCCTTGGCACCGGCTTTGTCGCCAGCGGCGAGTTTGGCGTCTCCCAGCATGGCTGCCGCCCGTTGCGCCCAGGGCGCCGGGAGCCCGGCAAATGTTTTATTGAGTTTTTCCAGCGCGGCCAAGGCGCCTTTGGTGTCGCCCTTGGTGAGGAGATCGGCCGCCGCGTCGAATTCCGTCGGGGGAGTCATTTTGATTTCCTTTACGGTCGAGAGGGGCAGCGAAATGATGGCGGCATTGCCGCCGCCGGGTGCCTGGGTTTCGATGCGGATGTTGCCGGAATCCACGCCAATGATGCGGCCTTCGCGGGGAGGTCCGCTCTGCAGCGTGACGACATCCTGCGCAAGCAGAGAAGGGGCGATCAACAGTCCGGTTGTGATGACGGAGAGGAGAAAAACGGGGAGGGAGCTTGCTTTCACTTGGGTCATCAAATAATCCACCATTTCGTTTTAATCAACACAATCGTCCCATGTTCACGACTATTCGCAAACACCAGCGCTGGCTCATGCTGGTAATCGCCATACTGACCGTCATTGCATTCGCCTTCTTGTACAACACCACGGATCTGGATCGTGTCGGTGTCAACACGGTGGCCAGAATTTACGGACGTACGGTCATGCAGGTGGATGTCGAGCGGGCTTTGCGAAATTATCAGCTCTCCATCGCCCTCGGGCAGATTGACCTTGTGCGGAGTTTGGCGGCGGGAGCGAAGAATGAAAACGAGGCTGCGGAGAATTTCATTTGGAATCTTATGGTTTTGCAGCATGAGGCGGCGGCGCTTGGCGTTGAGCCCGGGCGGCAGGCCGTGGTGGATCGCATCAAGGCGCTGCCGGTTTTTCAAACCGGCGGAGTTTTTGATCCGATGAAATATTCCGCTTTTGTGCAGGAGCAGCTGGCTCCCCGCGGATTCACCGAACGGCAGTTGGAAATGGTGATTCGGGATGTCCTACGTTTGGAAAGCGTGAGGAGTTTGACGGGAGTTCCGGCCGTGTTGTTTAAGGATCAGGTCGAGGCGATTCGCACACGATTGGCACCGCTCGATGTCAGCGTGATCCGTTTCAGTCCGGCGGCGGGGGTTCCGGCGGTGGAGGTTTCGGACGAGGAATTGAAGTCGGCGTTTGAAGCCGGGAAGGAGACCTTGCGGATGCCTGAGAAACGGTCGGTTCGCTATGTGGCCTTTGTGTTGCCGGAGGGCTCAAAGGACGCGAAGGACAGGGCGCGCATCGAGGCGTTGCAAAAGCTTTCCACCGAGACGGGGGACTTTGTGCAGGCTTTGGGTGACGGGACGCAATCCCTGGAGGCGGCGTCGCGCGCGAGAGGATTTGAAATGCGTTTGACGCCGCTTTTTGCGAAGGACGGACGCACCTCCGGAACCCTCGAAGGGTTGGACAAGGAGATTGTTTCCGCTGCGGCGGAAGCCGCCTTCCGGCTGTCAGCACCCGGCGCTTTGGAAATCGTGCAACTTGGGCAGGATGGTTATGCCGTTGTCGAACTGGCGCAAATTGAAGCCGGGCGTCCCCTTGCTTTCGAGGAGGCTGCGGCTGATCTCAGGGCGGGCTTGATCGAGACCAAGCGTCTTCAATCGGCGCGGGAGGCGGCGGAGAAAGCGTTGACTGCTGTTCGCGAAAATCTGGCTGGCGGGCAGACGCTGGCCGAGGCGGCCGAAAAGGCGGGTGTGGTGACGGAGGAAATCAAGGGGCTGAGTCTTTTGTCTGAAAATTTGACTCCCGCGCATCGGCGAATTATGGCGGCGGCGCTGGATTCATCCGTTGGAACACTTGGGAAATTTATCCCTGACACCGGGGGCGGATTCGCCGTTTATGTCGAGAAGCGGGGAGAACCGGACGCCGCCCTGCTTGCCCGGAACATGCCGATGATCGAGGAGGGGGTTCTTGCGGAAAAGCGGATGTTGCTGTTTGCCCAGTGGCTCGTCACGGCGCGAAACGCCTCCGGGTTGCAGGTGCTCCGGAGCGCGATGTAGGATGTGTGGCGCGCCTGCATTCTTCGGAATGCAGCGGGCGATGCGTCCCAAGGGCCATAAATCAATTTTTCCCTGCGCCTTTTTTAAATATGTCCGAAAAAACTTTTTTCATCACCACAGCGATTGATTACACCAACGCGCCGCCGCACATCGGTCATGCCTATGAAAAAGTGCTGGCTGATGTCATTGCACGCTGGCACCGCGAACGGGGGCGTCGGGTGTTTTTTCTTACCGGTGTGGATCAGCACGGGCAAAAGGTGCAACAGTCTGCGGAAAAGGCGGGATTGACTCCGACGGAATTTGCTGGACGCATGACGGCGGCTTTCAAATCCCTGTGGGCAAAGTTGGGGATTTCTTATGATGGATGGGCGGAGACGACCGATCCGCGTCATGTCCGTGCCGTGCAGGATGTGTTGCAGCAGTTGCATGATCAGGGAGATCTTTATCGTGCGCGGCACAGCGGATATTACAGCGTGCGGCAGGAGCAGTTTTTGACGGACAAGGAGCGCAATGAAGCCGGGGAATTTGGGCCGGAGTGGGGGGAGGTTGTGTTGCTCGAGGAGGAGAACTGGTATTTCCGGCTTTCAAAATACCGTCCGTGGCTGGCGGAATACCTGGCGTCGCATCCGGAGTTTGTCACGCCGTCGTTTCGTGGAGTCGAGCTGGCAAACGCCGTGGCGAAGGAGGCCGGAGACCTGTGCATTTCGCGTCCGAAATCCCGATTGGAGTGGGGGATCGAACTTCCCTTCGACCGCGATTACGTGACCTATGTGTGGTTTGACGCCCTGATGAATTACGCGACATTCGCCGGGTATCGTGCGGAGGCGAATGCGGAGCTTCCCGATTTTGACACGCTTTGGCCGTGCGATGCGCACGTCATCGGCAAGGATATTCTGGTTCCTGCCCATGGGATTTATTGGCCGGTCATGCTCAAGGCGTCCGGAGTGGACGTGATGCCTCGTCTTCTTGTTCACGGTTGGTGGAATCTCGGAGGGGCCAAGGTGAGCAAAAGCGCGGGCAATGTCGTGGATCCCAACGCCCTCGCGGATCGCTATGGCGCCGATGCGTTGCGCTATTATTTGATGCGCGACATCGTCACCGGACGGGACGCCGACTTCAACGAGGAGCGTCTGCGCATTCGCTACAACTCCGACCTCGCCAACAATCTCGGCAATCTCGTCAATCGCACCGTAAGCATGATCCGCCGCTATCGGGATGGGACGTTGTCCGTTTCGGCTGCGGAAAAATCGTCCGACGTCACCGCGCTGGAATCAGTGGGAGCGGACGCCGTGCGGCGTTTTGATGAGGCGATGGAGGGCAGTCAGATTCACGCTGCACTGGAGGCGGCATGGGATCTGACATCGGCCGCCAATGCTTTCGTGGAGGTTGCTGCTCCGTGGAAACTTGCCAAGGATCCGACGCAGGCCGCACGTTTGGACGAGGTGCTGCGTGCGTTGCTGGAGGCGTCGCGGCTTGCTTCCGCCTTGTTGCATCCGATCCTTCCCACGGCGTCAGAGCGTCTTCTTGAGCAGCTTGGCTTCGCGGGGAACCTTTCTGCTTCCTGGGGCGTCGCGGACGCGGATCATGCGGTTGGCGAGCCGTCCCCCGTGTTCCCGAAGTTGGAAGAACAGCCGTCCGCCTGACGTGAAACGCCGCGAAACACTCACGCCCTGGCCGCAGCTTCCGCTGGGGCGGCGCATGCGTTATCGTTTGGAATACGCCGCGCTGGCGTTCGCCGCATGGCTGATTCCCCTGCTGCCGCTTGTGTCTCTGCGGGCAATGGCGTGGGTGCTGGGATGGGTTGCGTATGTTTTGGATGCCCGAGGCCGCCGCATTGCTGTGGCCAATCTCGAGATGGTTTTTGGAAAAACGAAAACTTTTCGGGAAATTCGGTGGATCGCCATAAATTCCTACCGTCAGTTTGCCCGCACCATGTTGGAGCTTTTTTGGGCGCCGAATTTGCGGCGCGACAATTACAAAAAGTATGTCGAGGTGGAGGGATATGATCGCGCGCGGGAGGTGAGCAAGGGCGGCGGCGTCATCGGCGTCCTGCTGCATTATGGAAATTTCGAATGGCTGGGCATTGTGTCGGGATTTGAAGTGCCGCAGGGGGTCATTGTCACCCAGCAGTTCCGGAATCCGTTGCTTGCCTCCATTTTTGATCGTTTGCGAAGCACAAGCGGCCATCGCGTCATTCAGCAGGAGCGCTCGCTGATGGCCACGCTCAAGCATTTGAAAAACGGGGGCAGCGTGGGCATTCTCACCGATTTGCAGCTTCACCCCAGGGACAATCCCGTCGCGTTGCTGCATTCCTTCGGGCGATGGAATCCCATGACCCGGATGCATGCGATTTTGCACAAACGGACGGGACTGCCCATTTTGCCATTGGAAATTGTGCCATTGCCGGGCGGGCGTTATCGCCACATCGCGCACGAGCCGCTTGTTTTTCCGCCGGAGGCCACCGAGCAGGAGATCGTGCAAAAATGCTGGGATTTGTTTGAACCGCTGATTCGTCGTCAGCCCGAACCGTGGCTTTGGGCTTACAAGCACTGGCGGTTTCTCCCGCCGGACGAAGCCGAAGGCTATCCATGGTATGCACGACGAGATAAGAGCTTTGACCGGCTGTTTGAGGAGCAGGGCGAAAAGTCTGGGACGGAAACCAAGGCGGACTAATGGCGGGCGGGTGGTCGTAAGCCGGATTCTGTCGAACGGCGTGCCGTTCGGGCGGTCATTTCTCTCGTCCCGCTTGCGCGGAACGCCCCGCTTGCGCGGGATGCGACTAATACCCGGAATGTGCTCCGCTTGCGCGGGGCGGCCGAGGCGGACCGTCATTCCTGTTCTGTCTTGCACCGCACGGGGTTTGTCCTGCCCCCTCGATTGCTCTCGGGGCGGTGGGCTCTTACCCCGCCTTTTCACCCTTGCCTCCCGGCGAACCGGAAGGCGGTATGTTTTCTGCGACACTTTCCGTGGCGGCGAACTTGCGTCCGTCGGCCCCGCGCTTTCGCGCGGCGTGCTGCCCCGAGGTGTCCGGACTTTCCTCTGCGCAGAAAAACCGCGCAGCGACCGCCGACCACCCGCCGCAAAAACAATAGCCTGCATTTTCCATTTTGGCCAACGCCGCTTTGCCTGTGTTTTTATTTGCGACGGACGCAATCCGGACTTTTCAGATTCTGCTACGTCTGCTGTTATTGCCCCCTATGTCTTCCCCCGATACACCGACGCCGGATCATGATCTTACGGGAATCATCGCTTCTCAGACGGATATTGCCCCTTTGGGACGCGGCGGCTCCAAGCCGGAGCATGAGCGGACGGCGGATGAGGACATTGATCCGGTGGAATGGGCGCGCATCGCCGGGGATTCCGATTTTCAGGCGCTCCTGCGACGGAAGCTTCGCCTGGTGATTCCCGCCACGGCGTTTTTCATTGTTTATTATTTTCTGCTGCCCATAGGCGTCGGGTGGTTTCCCGGTTTGATGGAAAGGAAGGTGTGGGGGGATCTAAACATCGCCTATCTTTATGCGCTCTCGCAATTTTTCATGGCGTGGATTCTCGCCGGAATTTACGTCGTCGCAGCCGCACGTTGGGATCGGAGCCAAAATGCTTTGTTGAAGAAATTCGGTGTCAGCCATCAGTAAATCCATGTTTGCCATCTCCACCGCCGCCCCCGCTTCGAACGCCTCGCTTTGGATATTTCTCGCATTCGTTGCGGCCACTCTTGTGATCACATGGCTCAGCGCGCGCCGTTCTCGGGGTGCCAGTGCCTATTTCGCCGCCGGACGCCGCATTACCGGCTGGCAGAACGGTCTGGCCGTGGCGGGCGATTATATGAGCGCCGCCAGCTTTTTGGGCATTGCGGGAATGATTGCGATGAATGGCTACGACGGTTTCATGTATTCCGTCGGCTTTCTCGTCGCCTATCTTACCGTGCTTTTCATTGTGGCTGAACCTCTGCGCAATGCGGGGAAATACACGATGGCCGATGTGCTGGCCTATCGTCTCAAGCCCCGCCCTGTGCGTGCTGCCGCTTCGTTGAGCACCTTGACTGTTTCCATTTTTTACATGATTGCCCAGATGGTCGGCGCGGGCGTTCTTGTGCGACAGCTGATTCCCGGCGTAACGTATGAGGTGGCTGTCATTGGAGTCGGCGTCCTGATGGTTGTTTATGTCGTTTTCGGCGGGATGTTGGCCACAACATGGGTGCAAATTATCAAGGCGATTTTGCTGATCGTCGGCAGCATTTTGCTTAGCATTCTGGTCTTAAAACGCTTCGACTTCGATCTTGCGAAATTTTTCTCCTCGCTGACGGCAATCACTTCGACAACTGCGAGCGGAGAAAGTGTGACGCGTAATTTTCTGACCCCCGGGCTGATTTTCAAAAATCCGTGGGATCAAATTTCCCTTGGGATGGCTCTGCTTTTGGGAACGGCTGGATTGCCGCACATTCTCATTCGTTTTTACACCGTTCCTGATGCCAAAACGGCGCGTTCCAGCGTGGTTTGGGCCATGCTGATCATCGGGGCGTTTTACATCATGACGACTTTCTTTGGATTTGGTGCCGCCAGTCTTCTTGGCCCCGATCACATTCAACAGCATGGCGGGACGAACATGGCCGCACCGGAGCTGGCCCGTTATCTTGGCGGAGAAATTTTCTTTGCCTTCATTTGCGCCGTGGCCTTTGCCACCATTTTGGCCGTGGTCGCGGGATTGACGATCAGCGCCAGCACGAGTTTTGCGCATGATTTTTACGTCAATGTGATTCATCACGGCAAAGAACATCGCCCTGGCGAAGAGGTGCGCATTGCCCGCATTACGGCGTTTGTTGTCGGCGCGGCATCCATTGTCATCGCCATTTTGCTGGGGCCCGGTGTGAATGTCGCCTTTCTCGTCGGCCTGGCGTTTGCCGTCGCAGCCAGCGCAAATCTTCCCGTCATTGTTTTTTCGCTTTATTGGAAACGCTTCACCACCGCTGGTGCCGTCGCTGGACTCCTTGTTGGCCTTGTTTCCAGCGTTGTTCTGATTCTCATCAGTCCGGATTTCATGAAAAATCCGTTGTTTCCCCTGAAAAATCCGGCGCTTGTCAGCATCCCCCTCGGATTCTTGGGCGCCTGGTTGGGAACGGTTTTATCAAAGGAACAATCGTCGGTTGAAAAATTCACCGAACTTCAAGTCCGCGCCAACACCGGCCTCGGAGCGGAAAAGGCGACGGAGCATTAAAGTCTCCGTGGATGGGCATCCGGCGGATGCGGATCGAGCATTTCGTAAAATTACGCAGATTCGAGTGACAGGGCGATGCCCATGCCGCCGCCGACGCAAAGGGATGCGACACCGCTGCGAATGGTGCCGCTATGGATGCGATGGGCGAGATGGGTGGCGAGGCGGGCGCCGCTGGCACCGATGGGATGGCCGATGGCGATGGCGCCTCCGCAGGGATTAATGTTTTCGAGATTCAGCTCCTTCATGCAGGAGAGAGCCTGGGCCGCAAAGGCTTCGTTGATTTCAATGACGTCCGCCTTGCGAAAGTTGATGCCGTGGCGTTTTTCCATGGTGCGGAGGGCGTGAACAGGCCCCAGTCCCATGGTTTGCGGATCGCAGCCGACGACAGCCCAGCCGGTGATTTTGGCGAGAGGATTCCATCCGGCGGCTTCGCAGGCTGCGGCGTTGGCGACAACGAGCGCCGCAGCACCGTCGTTGACTCCAGAGGCGTTGGCTGCAGTGATGGTTCCGTCGGACTTAAATGCGGGACGAAGCTGGGCGAGCTTTTCGATGCGCGTGTCGGGGCGCGCCTGCTCGTCGGTGGCGAGTTCCTCAAAGCGGATGCGCTCGGCTGCAAACACGTCCTCCTTTTCGGCAGCAGCCCATTTTTGATGACTGGACAGGGCGAAGGCATCCTGGGCTTCGCGGGAAATTTTGAATTTCTCCGCCAAAAATTCCGCTGTAAGCGCCATGTGTTTTCCGGACGAAGGATCTGTCAATCCGTCGTACAACAGCGAATCCACGGCGGTCATGGGCCCAAATTTTTTTCCGGAACGGGTGTCATGCAGGAGGCGCGGTGCCTGACTCATGGATTCGGTTCCTCCGCAGAGGACGGCCTGGGTTTCGCCTGAACGGATGGCGTGAATGGCGGCGAGGATGGAGCTCATGCCGGAGGCGCACATTTGGTTGACTGTTGAGGCGGGGGTGGCGATGGGAAGGCCGGAGGAAAGCGCGATTTGCCGGGAGATGTTCATGCCGTGTCCGGCGCCGAGCACGTTGCCAAAGCAGCACATTCCGATTCGTTCCGGATCAATTCCCCCAAGCGCCGCGCGGGAAACCGCTGTGGCAAGTTCGACCGGGGATTTGGAAGCAAGGGCGCCGAGGAATTTTCCAAACGGAGTTCGTTTTGCGGAGACAATAAACAGGGGCGAATCGGTTTTCATAAGGTTTACAGGAAGCACGAAGCGGCCATGAGACGGGGGTTGTGAATGACGGGGCGAAAATCCATGTGGGCGAGGATGTCGCGATCGAGATCAATCCCGGGAGCGATTTCGATAAGCTCAATTCCGTCCGGCGTCGGGCGAAAGACCGCCCGCTCGGTGACATAGAGGATGTCCTGCGAACGCTCGAGAGCGAGGGCGGCGTTAAAGGTCACTTGCTCAACCCGAGTGGGAAATTTTTTCAATTTTCCTTCCTGCAGAATATGGAGTTTGCCGTCGCGGATTTCCGTTTCGAGTTCGCCTGCGGTGAATGTTCCGCAGAAGACAAGTTTGTGGGCCGACTGCGAAATGTTGGCGAATCCGCCGACTCCCGCCACGCGTGAACCGAAGCGCGAGACATTGATGTTTCCCTCGCGATCAATTTGCGCCGCCCCCAGTGCGGCGAAGTCGAGACCGCCACCGTCGTAGAAGTCAAATTGGGACGGCTGATCTATAATGGCTTGGGGAAATTCTGCCGCGCCGAAGGAAAGTCCGCCAGCCGGGATGCCGCCAATGGGGCCGCTTTCGACGGTGAGGGTGATGCGGCGGATGAGATCGCGTTCGGCGGCGATGCGGGCGACACCTTCGGGCATGCCGATGCCGAGGTTGACAACGAAGTTTTCGCGGAGTTCGTCGCAGGCTCGCTGGGCGATAATGCGACGCGGGCCGGCGGGCATGCGTTCCATTTTGGGTGTAGAATCGGCGCAGGCAGCAGGGGCGATGTAACGTGGATTGAAGTTTTCCGCAAAGGTCTGCTGATGCATCTCCGGCGGCGCAACGATGAGATGATCAATCAAAATTCCCGGCACAATGACCTGTTGTGGCGGCAGGGGGGCGTCCAACACCTTTTCCACTTGTGCAAAAACCAGCCCGCCGGAATTTTTGGCCGCCTGCGCCAGGGCCAGGGTTTCGCCCAAAAGTGCCTCGCGTTCCAGGGAAAGATTGCCGTGACAGTCGGCGGATGTTCCTCGGATGAAAACCGCGTCAATGGGAAACGAGTGATAGAGAAGCCAGTCGCGGTCGCGGAGGCGGATTTTTTCAACAAGTCCCGGCGGTGTGCGGGAATTCAGTCGTCCGCCTTCGTTGTCTGGATCAATAAAGGTGCCGAGTCCGATGCGAGTCACGCAGCCGGGACGTCCGCCGGCGATGTCGCGGAAGAGCTGACAAAGAACGCCCTGGGGGAAGTTGTAGGCTTCGATTTGGCCTTCGACGGCCAGTTTCCCGAGCGAGGGAGCCAGTCCCCAATGACCGCCGATCACCCGCCGGAGCAATCCGGCATGGGCAAGATGGTTGAGGCCGCGTGTTTTTCCGTCACCCTGTCCCGCCGCGTAAACCAGTGTGAGATTTTGCGGCGAGCCCGTTTTAAGAAAACGCTGTTCGAGCGCGGCGGTGAGCGCCTCGGGATGTCCGGAACCGACAAATCCGCCGGACGCCAGAGTCGCCCCGTCGCGAATGAGGGCGACTGCTTCCTCCGGAGTGCGCAGTTTGTGCCGCATGAGGCTTCAGTTCGCCCAACCCCCGTTGACTTGCAGGGTTTGCCCCGTCACATAGGCCGCCAATGGGCTGGCGAGAAACAGGATGGCGTTGGCGATGTCGGAGGGTTCACCAAACTTTTCGAGGGGAATTTGTTTGAGCATTTCCGTTCGAACTTCTTCGGGAATGCTTTTGCCCATTTCGGTGAGCACCACGCCGGGTGCGACGGCGTTGACCGTGATTCCCTTGCGACCGAGTTCGCGGCTGAGAACTTTGGTCAAACCGATGACTCCGGCCTTGGCGGCTGCGTAGTTGGATTGTCCGAAAAATCCGACGACGGCGGCGATGGAGGCCATGTTGATGATGCGTCCATCCGCCCGAAAATGTGGCAGGCAGCTTTTGGTCATGTGGAAAACACCGGTCAAATTGGTGTCAATGACCGACTGCCATTCGTCGAGGGACATTTTGCCCAGTGAGCGATCGCGCAGGATTGCGGCGTTGTTGACGAGAATGTCAATCCCGCCGGTGCGCTTGGCCACCGCATCGGCCACGGCGCGCGCCGCATCAAAATTTCGCACATCGCCTTCGATGGCCAGTGCCCGGTCGCCAAGTTCTCCCGTCAGGGCCTCGGCCTTGGCGCGATTGATTCCGCCGCCCTCTTCGAAATAGGTGATGGCGACGAACGCTCCGGCGCGATGCAGCGTACGTGCGGTTTCCGCACCGAGTCCCTGACCACCGCCGGTGATGAGGGCCGATTTGTTTTCAAGTGATATTGTAATCATGGGGTTTTGTTGAGAATGGGGAGCAGGCCGCGCAGAACATGCTCCGCATAAATGACGTTGCCTCCGCTTTTGAGATGAAGTCCGTCGCTGTCCAGCAGATCATCCGGTGAGACGCCGTCTTCGGTCATCGAGCGTTCGAGATCAATGGCCGGAGTTTCCGTTTCACGAGCCACCTCGCGGACAATGTCGGTATAGCCTGCATAATTCTCAATGTAGGATTTTCCATTGCACTGCATGGCGTCACTCGTGCTGCGGTGGATCGGATGATTGACAATGAGCACGGGCTGTCCCTTTTTTTCGCGGATCATGCGAATGATTTCCGTGAGCTGGATTTTGAAGATCGCAGGTTCGCAGCGGTGAAGAAGGGAGGGGCCGGGAACGCTGGCGTCGTTGAAGCCAAATTCGATCAGAACGATACCGGGCAGAAGCGATGTGACATGTTCCGTAAAACGCGCGATGCCGTCGGTCGTGGTGTTGCCGCCGATGCCGCGATTGTAAACTTCGTATTGCCCCGGATGACTTTCCTCCAACAACGCATGGAGCCGGCGTGTCCAGCGGACATGTTCGGGAAAGTTGAAACCGGCAGTGATGGAGTCACCGAAACAGACGATGGGGATTGCGATGGGCGGTTTTGATGTCATTGGAGTTTTTCAGGATGTTGGGTAAAGCAGCAGAGGAAGCGTGCCGACTTGCGGTCGAGCGCACGGCAGGAATGGGGGTGCGAAGGATCGAAATACAGCGCGTCGCCCTCGCCAAGAACGACTTCATCGTCTCCAATCATCATGCGCATCCGCCCGGACAACATGTAGATGAATTCCTGGCCGCCATGTTGGAAAACGACCGGCCTGTCCGTCGGACGAACCGTCAGGAGAAACGGCTCCACATCCTTGTTTGGCATGTTCAGCGCCAGGGC
>JACTMZ010000168.1 GCA_014584375.1 Verrucomicrobiota bacterium
CGCGAAATCGCCAAACGCCTCTCCAGCGAAGGCCGACTCTTTGTTTTTGAACTGGATCCGCACTTGGCCGAGCATCTGCGCAAACAATTCCGCAATGATTCGCGTGTTGTCATCTGCGAATCCGACGCCGCCCTTTTCCGGGACGAACTTCGCAACCATGGCATCGAGGAGGCCGATTGTGTGATTTCTGGAATTCCGTTCAGCTACATCCCGCCGCGCAAGAAAAAGGAAATCCTTCACGCGGTGCATGACGGACTTTCAACGGATGGGCTTTTTGTGGTTTATCAGGTTACGCCGGAACTCAAGGGGCACGCCCGTATGTTTGTCGCCTGCGAGGTGGAGTATTGCCTGGCATCCATCCCGCCCATGTTCGTCCTGACCTTTCACAAGGCGGAAACAACCGTGCGCAAAAAGAAGCGCGGCGCAAAATTGAAGCGTGGACGGAAGGCGACAGCCGCCTGATTTTCCAATATTAAAATTTCGTCGCGTCAAATGGCGCGCACAATCGGCGACGATTTATTTCGGGAGAAGGTCGCCCACCATCGAGCGCTCCTCGATCAGTTCGTTCACCGTGCGGGTGATGCGCTCGCGCGCGAAATCATTGATGGGAACGCCCTGCACGATGGACGCCTTGTTGTCGCGGCTGCTTACGGGGAATCCGGAAATCAGGCCGGCTTCGATGCCATAGGATCCGTCGGAACAAAGGGCGACGCTGTGCCAGTCCCCCTGCGGGGTATTGCCACTGAGGCTGCGCACTGTTTCGATCGCCGCGTGGGCGGCGGAAAAGGCGGACGAAGAGCCGCGCGCCTTGATGATCGCCGCGCCGCGCTCCTGGACGGTTTTGATGAATTCGCCTTCAAGCCAGGCTGTGTCCTTGATGACGTCCGGGGCCAGCTTTCCGTCAATACGGGCATTGAAAAAATCCGGGAACTGCGTGTTGGAGTGATTGCCCCAGATGGTCATGTTTGTGACGGCTTTCCACGGCGCATCGGCCTTCAGGGCGAGCTGCGATTTGGCCCGGTTTTCGTCAAGTCGCGTCATGGCAAACCAGCGGTCCGCAGGGACGGCGGGCGCATTTTTCATCGCGATGAGACAATTGGTGTTGCACGGATTGCCGACGACAAGAACACGAACGTCCGACGCCGCATTTTTTTCGATGGCGCGTCCCTGACCGGTGAAAATCTTGCCATTGATGCCCAGCAAATCCTTGCGTTCCATGCCTGCCTTGCGCGGGACGCTGCCGATGAGGAGGGCCCAGTTCACGCCATTGAACCCTGCGTCCAGGCTGCTGGTTGTTTCGATCCCTTCCAGAAGCGGAAACGCTCCGTCCTGCAGCTCCATGGCAACCCCTTGTAATGCCGGAAGAGCCGGCTCGATTTCGATAAGGTGAAGAATGATCGGCTGCTTGTCCCCAAACACACCTCCGCTGGCGATACGGGGAAGAATGGAGTATCCAATTTGTCCGGCTGCGCCGGTGACCGCTACGCGAATGGGCTTGTTCATCGCCGGGTATTGTAGGTCGGACGTCCGTTTGCCTCGACCAAAAAATGCGGAGGCACGAAAAACCTTTTTTAAAATTTCGACAGCTCGGAAAAGTACCCGTCTTTTTTGAGGTTGCGCATGATGGCATCCAACACCGCGCCGTGTGCGGCAACGCGGGCGGTCATGGAGAATTCCGAGGGCGTTTCGATGGTGAGGCTTCGTGGGGAGCGTCCGAAACGGAGATAAAACGCCTCGGGGTGCTCCGGCATGGTTTCGGGAGTGACGCGAACGCGGATCACTCCGCCAACGCAGCGTCGTCCCTCCACTTTGGCGCGCGGTTCGTGTGGAATGTGGCGGGCGGCGGCGGCGAGGAGATCTTCGCCCCAATGCGGGCGCGGCCCTGGAATTTCGTAAAGATAGATCCCACGGGCGTCAAAATCCTCATGCAGCATGACGGCGGCATCGAATTCGCGTTGGCCAATGAAATTTTTTTGCGCTTGGACGACCGGAACATCCCTGCGGTGGTAGCAGCGGTTGAGATCGAGTCCCTGTGCGTCGCTTCGCACATTGTGCCGCAGTCCCCAGGGATTCAGGCATGGGAAAATCAGGAGTTTGCAATGCTTCAATGCGTCGGCGCGGCGCTCGCACCAGGTTAGCAACGCCTCGGGTGCGGCCGGTTCATCGCCGTGAATGCCGGACGACAAATACAAACGCGGCCCCGTGCCACCGGGCGATTCAATCGCATGGATTGGAAAATCGCCCGAGCCCGCGATTTTTTCCATCTTCCATCCCGCCCGCCGCGTCAGGATGCGCCAGCGTTTGATCAGCCATTTGTCATCGTGGGCGCGCAGGTGCGCCGCATTTTCCATTTGCTTTGCCACAAAACACAGGTATCGAAAAAAGGCGTCATGAGCAAAACATCCGTCCTTCTCGCCGCTTTAGCCCTCGCCATTTTCACCGTTCCCGCGCAAAGTGCAGGTTCCATGAAAGACATCCGCATTATCGTCAAAACCGACAAGGGCGACATCGAAGGCGTCCTTTATCCGTCCAAGGCACCGGTGACCGTCGCCAGCTTTCTCAATCTCGCCAAGCGCGGCTATTACAACGGGCTGAAGTTTCATCGGGTCATTTCCGATTTTATGATTCAGGGCGGCGATCCGACCGGCACCGGAAGCGGCGGCCCCGGCTACCGCTTTGAGGATGAATGCACGCCGGAACTCAAACATGACAAACCCGGCATTTTCTCCATGGCCAACGCCGGCCCCGGAACCAATGGAAGTCAGTTTTTTATCACTCACGTGGCCACGCCCTGGCTGGATGGCAAACACACCGTGTTTGGCTCCGTCACGAAGGGGCAGGATGTGGTCAATGCCATTGCGCAGGGGGACAAAATCAAATCCATCGAAATCCTCGATCCCACGGATGAGCTTTTCAAAGCGCAGGCCAAGCGGATTGAGGAATGGAATGCCGTCCTCGACAAACGTTGAGGCGCGGCGTTTCGCCATGGCATCGCACGTCTGACCATCCGGCGCGGCGGTAATGCGGCGACATGATTATTTACTGGCTGCAATTGCTGGGAACCGCCGTTTTCGCCTGCAGCGGAGCGTTGGAGGCGGGACGCAAGCGACTGGATTTGGTCGGCGTTTCCGCCGTCAGCTTCATCACCGCCATGGGTGGTGGAACGGTGCGTGATGTTCTGCTCGATCGTGAGGCGCTGCTGTGGACGGCGGATCCCGCCTATCTTTATGTCAGCATCGGCGCGGGATTGATGACATGGGCGCTTGCCAGAATTTGGATTCCGTCACGTCGGCTGCTGCTTGTTTTGGATGCCGGAGGAATGGCTCTCTTCGCCATCAGCGGTGTGGAAATTGCCGAACACATGGGGCAATCCGCTGGTATTGCGGTCGTCATGGGCTTGATCACCGGCGCGGCGGGCGGTGTCTTTCGTGATGTGCTTTGCGGTGAAATTCCGCTTATTTTCCGGCGCAGCGAACTTTATGTCAGCGCGGCGCTGGTGGGATGTCTTGTTTACCTTTGCGCCAAGGCGCTGAATGTTCCCGCCGCCACCGCATCCCTGCTGGGAGTTCTCGTCATTTTCTTTCTCCGCGTGGCGGCCCTGAAATGGAATTGGAGCCTGCCTGTTTTTGTCCTTCCGGAAAAGTGAACCCGATCCTGCGGCGGGTGATTTTTTAAAAACCGGGAGAATCCGTATCAGCGGGAAGTGAGAAAAACGGCGCCAAGGATCATCAATGCGCCGATGATTCTGCGGATGATGATTTCGCGTGAGGCGCGGAATTCAAAGTTTTGGAGCAGGTGTCCCAGGAGCCAGATGAGCAGGATGGCCCAGAGAGTGCGCGTATTGTAGAGCACGTTGAGCTGCGCAGCTTTTCCAAACGTGACAATCCCGAGATACAGCAGGATGGCCTGGAAGGCGTTGACGGTGGATCCCACAATCAGCCAGCACCAGTTCGTCCGGGGCGTTCTGAAAAGGGCCCGGCGAAAAAGCGGAAAAAGCAGGAATGACAGCAGGGCGCAGGTCGTCATGCTGTAAAAAAGGAAGATGCGTCCGTTCCAAGCAGGCCCCCATTTTTGCATCATCACATCCGTGCAGCCAAAACCTGCGGCGGAGATGAGGGCGAGAATCACCGACGGAAAAAAATTATTCGATTTGCGCCCGGATTGTCCTCCTGCCATGACGGCAAGGGCGGACACTGTAAGAATAATTGCGAGCCAGAGCATCCAGGAAATTTTTTCTCCGATGAGCAGTATGGTGAAGATGCCGACAAAGATGACCTTCGATCCTGCGGCGGGTGTCACAATGGAGACATCTCCGCGATTGACGGCCAGGAGCCCGAAGATCTGGGCAATGAAAAAAAGCACACCCGACAACACGGGCTGAAACCATACGTCTCCGGGAATTTGAAAGCCGGGGGTTACGATGAGCATCAGCGCAAAAAATGCGAAATTGCACATAAAGATCATCAGCCACGGATTGATGCCGCCTGCCGAGGCCCGCTTCAGGAGCAGCATGCCTATGGCGAAAAAAAATCCGGCGATGACCGGTATGAGAAAAATAATCAAGGAAGGCTGCAAGGGAAGACGGTTGGCGGATGAATTGGCGCTTCCACGGTGCAAGCGGAGCGATGTTGCCGCTGGAAACGAGAATGGGGCGGTGATGATTTTCGGATGCTTGCAGTTGGAGTTTTAAATTTTCTTATCAGCAAGGCGGCGCTCAACCTCCTTGAGAATATCCTCCGCCCCCCCGTATTTGTAATCATCGAGAACAGCTTTCGCTGTTTCGCCCTCCTCCGTTTTATACAACACAACGGCAATGCCTTTTTTATCCCACTTTTTTTTGTCCACGCCGGTGATGGCGTCAAAAGGCACCTCCCGCCCGCCCGGGCAGAAGATGGTATTTTCGTCGGAGCGCAGCACGCGGGCGCAACTGATGAAATACCAGCCGAGCATTCCGAGGGAGATCAGGATGATCACCGTGCCGTATTTTTTTTGCGAATCGAAATCGGCCTTTGTGCGCGCGGCGGGAATACGGGTTCCGAGACCGTTTTCCATGGCATATTTGCGCCATTCTTGTTCGAGCATGGTGTTGTGTGGTGCCTCAATCACTTCGCGGTCGGCGCCGTTTGCAATAAGCTTTTCCTTGAAGGCAACGTATCGTTCGTGCCGCTTGGCTTCAGCTGGCCAGCCGATGAACGCATCGTAGAAAAACCAAAGCCCGGAACCGGTGACAAAGGCGATGAGCAGCAGCATCCGCTTTTTCCAGACGGAGGTGATTGTTGCGGTGACGTTCATAGGAATAAGGAGCGGGCTACGCTAACAGGGGGGATGAAAGTGTTTACAGTTTAAAATGGCGGCGGCCTGTCAGCGTCCGGGAACCATTTCCAGCAGGAATCCCTTGAGATAGGCGGATTCAGGCAGACGCAGAATGGCCGGATGATCGGCACGTTGGAAATAGTGAGAGCGAATGCGGGCGGTTTTCGCGGCGTCCACCAGGGCGTCACCCGCAATGTCGAGAAAACCGGCTTCCGACACATGGTGGGAGCAGCAAAAGGTGGCGAGCAGTCCGCCATTGCCAAGAAGCCGGGCGGCACGAAGGTGGATTTCCTTGTAGCCGCGCAGGGCGTCGTTAAGCCGTGCCCGATCGCGGGTGAAACTGGGGGGATCGAGAATGACAAGATCAAACGTTTCCTCACGGGAAACGGCGGCTTTGAGGAAGTCAAAGACATTGTCCTCCACGACGCGGACATTTGCTTGGTTGCGGGCGGCGTTGTCTGCGATGGACGCACAGGCGGTGGCGGAAATGTCCACGGCGGTGACGTGTGCCGCTCCGGCGCGGGCGCAGGCGAGGGCGAATCCGCCCTGGTTGCTGAAGCAATCAAGCACACGCATTCCCCGTGCGTGCGCGGCGACCAGGGCGTAGTTGTCCCCCTGATCCAAATAAAGCCCTGTTTTTTGTCCGCCGGGCAATTCAACGCCAAATTTTATCCCGCCGAGCGAAACTTCAAATGCGCCGGGGGCTTCGCCACGCAGGATTCCAGTACGCAGTTCGAGCCCTTCGGCGCGACGCACCGGAGCATCATTTCTTTCGATGAGGCAGCGGGGGCGGATGACCTCCATCACGGCATCGGCGATTGTTTCGCGGCGCTGATCCATTGCCAGGGTGAGCGTTTGCATTACAACGCAGTCGCCGTAACGGTCGAGAATGAGGCCCGGCAGTCCATCGCTTTCACTCCACACCTCACGGCGGGCCTGCGAATCAAGACCCAGTCGGTCGCGGTATTCACCGGCCATGTTGATGCGACGGCGAAAAAAGTCGGCGTTGAGATCCTGACGCTGACGGGAAAATCGCCGTGCGGGGATTTTTGAACGGCTGTTGTAAATGGCGCTTCCGAGAAAACGGTTGCGTTGATCCTTTAGACCGACAACGTCGCCATCCGCCGGATTGCCGGTGACTTTGAACACCTCGTTGTCATGAACCCAGTCATGCCCGTGAAAAAGGCGCGCGCGGGGGCGGACGATAACGCTGGCCATGGGGTGTCAGTAATCGAGTGCAGCCTCGGGGCGTGCCACGGTGGAGGAGACGGCGCCGCCGGGCTGTTCGGGATATTCGTAAACCTTCCCTTCGTAGTTGCGCAGGACGATTTTTTCCTTGTCGTGATAAAGAACATAACCGGGGCTCACGGGCACTTTTCCGCCGCCGCCAGGGGCGTCAATCACGAACTGCGGGACGGCGTATCCCGTGGTGAATCCACGCAGCGCCTCGATGATTTCGAGTCCCTTGGAAACGGTTGTCCGCAGATGCGCCGAGCCGCGCACCAGATCGCATTGGTAAAGGTAATACGGACGCACCCGGCAGCGCAGCAGCTTGTGAATGAGTGTGCGCATGGTGTCCACATTGTCATTCACACCCGCCAGCAAAACGCTTTGGTTTCCGATGGGAATGCCCGCGTCGGCCAGCCGCCCGAGGGCGTCGCGAACTTCGGTGGTCAGCTCGCGCGGATGATTGACATGAACGCTCATCCAAAGCGGATGAAATTCGCGCAGCATGTCGCACAGTGCGGGCGTGATGCGTTGCGGGAGAAAAATCGGGACGCGCGAGCCGATTCGGATGAACTCAATGTGTTTGATGGCGTGAACGCGCGCGATGATTTTGCGCAGGCGTTCATCGGACAGCAGCAGGGCGTCGCCTCCGGAAAACAGCACGTCGCGCACCTCCGTGTGCTCTTCGAGGTAGGCGTAGGCCGCTTCGAAATCGGTTTCGAGTTCCTGCTCTCCGACGCCGCTGACCACGCGGCTGCGGGTGCAATAGCGGCAGTAACTGGCGCAACGGTCGGTGACAAGAAACAGAACGCGGTCGGGATAGCGATGCACGAGTCCCGGCACGGGCATGTCGCCATCCTCCCCGCAGGGATCCGCCATCTCCCCGGGACTTGCGATGGTTTCCCCGCTTTGCGGAATGACCTGGCGGCGGATCGGGCAGTGGGGATCGTTGGGATCAATGAGATTGAAAAAATGCGGCGTGATCGCGAAGGCCAGTTTGTGGGCGGTGAGAAGCAGGCCCTCGCGCTCCTCCCTTGTGAGAGCGAGGAATTTTTCGGCTTGCGTCAGGGTTTTGACGCTGTTGCGAAGCTGCCAGCGCCAGTCGTTCCACTCCCCGGGGGCGACCGATGGCCAAAATCCGGGAGCATGACTGCGAAAATCGTGATCGGGATGTGTCATGGTTGTTTGGAGCGGTCAGACTTTGACCCGTTCAATATGCGCACCGAGAAAGTTGAGTTTTTCGTCAATTCGCTCGTAGCCCCGGTCAATGTGATAGACGCGATTGATTTCGGTAACGCCGTCCGCCGCGAGGCCCGCCAGCAGCAGGGCGGCGGAAGCGCGCAGATCGCTGGCCATGACGGGAGCCGCGCTTAGTTTTCCATTGCCGGTGATAAACGCCGTGGGGGCTTCGAGTCGGATCTGGGCGCCCATGCGAGCCAGTTCGGCAACGTGCATGAAGCGTTGTGGAAAGACATGGTCGGTGACGACGCTTTCGCCCGGGGTCCGGGTGAGCAGGGCGCACATTTGCGCCTGCATGTCGGTGGGAAATCCGGGGTAGGGGGTTGTTTCAAGATGCAGCGGCCTGGGCGTGGCGCCGGGTGAAATGGTCGCCGAGTCGCCGTCCACCGCAATTTCGAAACCGGCTGCGCGTAGCGGTTCCATGACGGCTTCCAGGTGATCGGGGCGCAGGCGGCGAACGGTCAGGGTTTCCCCCGCAATGGCGCCGGCCACGAGCATGGTGCCAGCTTCGATGCGGTCGGGAATCACGGTGTAATCCGCGCCGTGCAGTTCCTTGACGCCTTCGATGACAATGTCGGATGTGCCGGCGCCGGTAATTCGCGCGCCCATGGCGTTGAGAAAATTGGCGAGATCCACGACTTCGGGCTCCCGGGCGGCACCGTGAATTTCCGTGACACCGTCGGCGAGGACCGCCGCCATCATCACATTGTCCGTCCCAAGCACGGTGGTGCCGTGGGCGCCGCTCATGTTCACATTTGCGCCATGCAGATGCGGGGCGAAAATTTTGACATTGCCTTCGGTGACGCGGACGGCGGCTCCGATGGCTTCGAAGCCGCGAAGGTGAAGATCAATCGGTCGGTCGCCGATGACGCAACCGCCGGGCAGGGCAACGCAGGCCTCGCGTTCGCGTCCGAGAAGCGGACCGAGAACGCAGACCGAGGCGCGCATCTTGCGGACGAGATTATAGGGGGCCTTGGTGTGAATGTTGTCCGCCTTGATGCCGACGACTCCGCTCGCCCGTTCCACCTCGCAGCCGAGATGGCTGAGAATGGTGAGCATGTAGTGAATGTCGCTGAGGTCGGGAACACCGCGAATGACGCAGGTGTCGCGGGTGAGCAGTGCAGCGGCGAGAATGGGCAGGGCGGAGTTCTTCGAGCCGCTGACGCGAATGGAACCGCGCAGCTTGCGTCCGCCGTGAACGAGAATTTTATCCATGAAAACCTGCCGCAAAACGCGGAATTCCTTGATAATCGCTGGTGATGGAAATGTCCCGAAATTTACGAGCTGAAAGAAGCGCGGCGACATCCTTTTCCTGACCCGCGCCAATTTCCAAAAGGAGCGCGCCGCCGGGGGCAAGGCGTTCCGGAGCGGCGTCAACAAGGCGGCGGATTACATCCAAGCCGTCGGCGCCGCCGTCGAGCGCGAGGAGCGGATCGTGGCGAACCTCCTCCGAAAGTCCTTCGATTTCGCCCGAGGGAATGTAGGGCGGATTGGCGACGATGAGATCAAAAAGGGCGGTGTCGGGCGGCAGAAGATCGGCGGCGGTGAAGGCGACGCGCTGTTCGCAGCCGTGCTTTGTCGCGTTTTCCCCTGCAAGGGCGAGGGCGTCGGGAGAAATATCGGTCGCACAAACGGCGGCGTCGGAAAGCTCCAGGGCGAGGGTGACGGCGATGACACCGCTTCCGGTTCCGATGTCCAGGATGGTGCGGGGAGAGGATTTTGTCCGGGCAATTTCGAGGGCGATTTCGACAAGGCGTTCGGTTTCCGGGCGGGGAATGAGCGCCCGTTTGTCGCATAAAAAGGAACGTCCGTGAAACTCGATGCAGCCGAGGATGTGTTGAAGGGGTTCACGGGCGGCGCGGCGTTTGACAAGTTCCCGCAGCGGCGCACGCTCACCTTCGCCCAGCGGGCGGTCGAATTGCAGGTAAAGCTCCATGCGTTTGAGCTTCAGAACGCTGGAAAGAAGAAGTTCGGCGTTGAGACGCGAATTTTCCACGCCGCGCGCCGCAAGATAGGATTCCGCACCGCGCAAAACCTCAAGCAGGGAGAGGGAGCCGGTCATGTTCAGACAAGGCCCGCTTCGGCCAGGCGGTCTTCCATGTCGTGCTGTTGCAGCGCGGTCACCATTTCATCAAGGTCGCCTTCGACAAAACGGTCAAGATTGTAAAGCGTGAGCCCGATGCGGTGATCGGTGACGCGATTCTGTGGAAAATTGTAAGTGCGGATTTTTTCCTCGCGCCCTGCACGCCCAATGAGGCTGCGGCGGCGGGCGGAATACTTTGCCTCCTCCTCGCTGCGCTTGTCCTCAAGCAGCCGCGTGCGGAGGATTTCCAAGGCGGCGGCCTTGTTTTTCTGCTGGGAACGTCCGTCCTGACAGCGAACGATTTTCCCTGTTGGGATGTGCAGAATTTGCACGGCGGAATCGGTGGTGTTGACGCCTTGTCCGCCGGGGCCTCCGGATCGGCAGACTTCGATGCGGAGATCCTGCGGACGCAGTTCCACGTCAATCTCCTGCGCTTCGGGCAATACGGCGACTGTGGCGGTGGACGTGTGGATGCGGCCTTGGGCTTCCGTGGCGGGCACCCGTTGCACGCGATGAACGCCGCTTTCATAACGCAGGCGTCGAAACACGGCGTCGCCGGAAATTTTAAAAACAACCTCCTTAAAGCCACCGAGGCCCGAGGGACTGGAATCCACCGATTCGACCCGCAATCCGTTTTCCTCGGCGTAGCGTTGATACATGCGGCAAAGGTCGGCGGCGAAAAGTGCGGCTTCGTCACCGCCTGTTCCAGCGCGAATTTCCATGATGGCGTTGCGTTCCTCGCTTTCATCCGGAGGCAGGAGGGCGAGGTGAATGACACGCTCCAGCTCGGCGAGGCGGGCTTCGATGACCGGAATTTCCGCAGCAGCGAGCTCCGCCATTTCCCGGTCGGATCCGGCAGCCAGCTCCGCATTTTCGCGGGCTTGGGAGCGCAGCCGTGCGGCTTCATCACCGGCTTCGGCCAATTCCTTGAGTCGGGCGTGCTCGCGCATGACCTCGCGCGCCTTCGCGGGATCGGCGAACAAATCGTCAGAGCCAATCAATTTTTCCAGCTCCGCGAGTCGCTCGCGCTTTTTCTCGATGAGCGGGGCAAGATCCATGGATGGCAAAACGGCGTCCGTCCGAGGGACGGAGGGATCGCACGGAGGCGGGGAGCCTCAGGCTTTTTTGACGCGCGCGGCCTTGACCGAACCGTAGCGGCGGGAGAATTTTTCCACGCGACCGGCGGTGTCAATGAACTTCTGTTCGCCCGTAAAGAAAGGATGACAGGCCGCGCAGATGCCGATTTTGAGGTTTTTGCGGGTCGAGCGGGTGTGGTAAACGGCCCCGCAGGTGCAGGTGATCGTTGTTTCGTTGTAGTCGGGATGCAGGCCGGTTTTCATGAAAAATTGAGTTGCGTATTATTCGTCATTTTTCTCCCAATGCAAGCAAAAGCCTTGAGAGATTTGCTCGCCAGCGACGCGGGGACGGGGTAAGTTTTTTCATCAACGCCATGGAATATTCAAAAAAATGGTATTTGCGAAAGCACGAGGATGATCAGATTTTCGGGCCGGTGGATTTTGCGAAGCTCAAGGAATGGGCTCGCGCCGCGCAGGTCTCGCCTTTGGACTCAGTGAGTGATGATCAGGTGAATTGGGTCAAGGCGCCGATGTTGCAGGAACTGCACATGGATTATCTGATTCAGCTTGGCGACGAATCGTTTTACGGTCCGACGACCGAGGAGGCGGTGCAGGAGTTTTTGCGACTTGGAGAGGTTAATGCGGAGACCACGTTGATCAATTGCTGCACAGGAAGGGAAACGCTCCTGTGTGAAAGTGGTTTTTTTCAGGGTCAGCCACCGCCGACCGAGGAAATTGCCATGCGGGAGCCCGGTCGCCGGACAATTCGTCAGAATTTGCAGCAGCGCATTCGCGAGCTGGAATTGCTTCTGGTGGAGCGGAGGCAGCAATTGGAAATGGCCGAGGCCCGCATCCGGCAGTTGGAAAAACGCCTGGCGGGCGGCAATTTTTCCGACGGCATCTGAAGGCGGTCAACATGCCCCGGGAGCGGCTGGACGTTCTTTTGGTTCGGCGCGGATTGTGCTCCTCGCGGGAAAAGGCACGCCGCGTCATCATGGCAGGCGCCGTGTTTTCCGAGGGAACACGATTGGACAAGGCTTCGCAAAGTTGCGCGTCGGACCTGCCGCTTGAGGTTCGTCAGCGGGAGCGCTATGTCGGGCGCGGCGGTTACAAATTGGAGGCGGCGCTTGATTTTTTTAAAATTAATCCGACCGGTTGGGTTTGCCTTGATGTGGGTGCTTCGACCGGCGGCTTCACTGACTGTCTTTTGCAGCATGGTGCGGCCAAAGTTTATGCGCTGGATGTCGGTCACGGGCAGTTGGCGTGGAGTCTTCGCTCGGATCCTCGTGTCGAGGTGATTGAACGCTGCAATGCGCGCCATCTGAGCCCGGGGAATTTTCCCGAAAAACCGCGTCTTGCGACAGCCGATGTGAGCTTTATTTCCCTTACTTTGATCTTGCCGCCGGTGGCCGGTCTTCTTACTGACGGTGGGATGATGGCAGTTTTAATCAAGCCGCAGTTTGAGTTGTCGCGGGCCGAAGTTGGTCGCGGCGGGGTGGTGCGCGACGAGGGCGCACACCTTCGGGCTGTGGAAAAAATTCGGATTTTTGCGAAGGAACGCGGCTGGACATGGGGTGGAGTGACACCTTCTCCGATCGCCGGAGCCGACGGCAATCGCGAGTTTCTTTGCCTGTTGCAGCCATGAGGGTTGGAATTCTTGCCCGGGTGGACAAACCGCAGGCGGCGCCTTTGGCGCTTTCGATTCATGGCGCTTTGACTCATCGCGGAGTGGAAGTGCTGTTGGAGCGGCAGATTGCGGAGGCTTGCGGGATGGG
>JACTMZ010000114.1 GCA_014584375.1 Verrucomicrobiota bacterium
CATCCGTCATCCTTTTCTCCCAAAAATCGTGGAGAATTTCGCGAATAATTTCATCCGTGTTCACCGCCAGCTCCGGCATGACGGGCATTCCGCAAAGGGTGCCTTCGGTTTGCAGTACTCGCTGACAAAACGAATGGATTGTGGAAACCCTCAGTTGATCAATCTCCAGCAGAGCCTTGGCAATGACACCCTTTTGAATTGCTGCCGCATATTTTTTTCTCAGCTCACCAACAGCCGGAGAATCGTCGGGCGAGGCCGGCGCATTCAGCGATTCCAGAACCTTGCGAATGCGGTCAGACAGTTCGCGCGCGGCGTCATTGGTGAAGGTGACGGGCAGAATTTTTCCGATTGAATCCACGGAGCCTTCCAGCAGGAGGCGGGCGACAAGATGGCTTAAGGCGTAGGTTTTTCCGGAGCCTGCGCTGGCTTCGATGACCGAGAGGCCTGGCCCCAATTCGCTTTTTACAATGTCAAACTCCCTCACGGCTCTCCTCCCATTGCAACAGCGGTTTGGCAATATTTTCCGTCCAATAGCACCATTGTTCGGAGTCTTCAAAAGGATCGAGATCCCTCCATGCGAGCAACGCCTCCTTTGATTCCCCCTCCTGCATGGCTCCGCCAAAATCGCTGGAGAACCATTTGCTTCGTGCGGCCTCTGTCAGCGCATCCACGGGCGGCAACGGACGTTTGTTGTTGAGCTTTCTGACTGTTTCCCGGGATGTTTCGGGTGCATAGCACAGCGGCTTTTGTTGGCCGATGAGAAAGCCCGTCGCAAGTTCGCGCAGTAGATTTGCCGATTTCTCACGATTGTTTTCTTCGGGATTGACGGGCGGACGGGTGTTGTTTTCGCTGGGATTTTCCGTTGTAAGGAGGAGGGTCGAAAGGTGATGTCCGGCATGGGATGCGCACACGGATTCAATCCATGGACCGAGAAAATGCCGCGCCTTATTGGCAGCACCGACATGATAAGCCAAAAGTCGCTTGTCTTTTGTCAGTCGAATTCTTCCGACGATTCGCACCATTGCAACCGGTGTTTGCGTGAAAAATCCCGAAACATCCGTCACGCAATTGATCGGCAGGGAAAATCCCGAAACATCCGTCACGCAATTGATCGGCAGGGATTCTCCAAAAATTTCCTGAATTTTCGCCGCGAGGGGTTTTGCGGCGTTTAAGTTTTCATTCCAGATGAGTTCGCACAGTTTTCCTTCTGGGAGCAGGCGATCGGCGATCAGTCGGGCTTTGAGAAGCTCCGTATTTCCCGATTTGAAGGCGAGTTCCTCGACCATGGCGTGTTTCACCTTCCACCGCTCCAAGTTGTCGAGTTCCAATGGCGGACGATCCAATCTTTTATCGCTCTCCTCATCCCGCAAAGATCCGATGCCCTGCGCCCTGATATAGGCTCCCGCCGGATTTTTCCAAAAGCTCACAAGGTCATCGAGGCGGATTTCCAACACATCCGGGGCATTTGATTTTTCCTGTTCCGTCCAAAACGGATTGCCATGGGGTCTGCCTTCGGTTTTTGCAATTTCCTTTGCCACTTCCACGTTGGTATTGCTGAATGAGCGTCCTTGGATTGAATCCGTCCGCGCTTTGAAATATTCCGCTGAAAACGGTTGGAGCGGATGGCGCACAAGCGTTTGATCCTTCGGAACGCCCATTATCGCAAGGACGCGCAGCAGTTCGTCCACGCAGGCGGAAAACGGTTCTTCCTTGTTTGTGCGAATGTTCCGGGTGGAGCCGGTGATGATCAGACGGGATTTCGGCGCAAGCAATGCGTCCAAAAAAAATTGTCGGTCCTCGATGCGTAGATTCCGATCCCAGATTTTTGGCTTTACCTGCAAAAGATCCCAGGCCGGAAAGCGAGCGCTTCTTGGAAATGCGGCATCCTGCATTCCCACCATGGCGAGAACCCTGCATGGGATGTTTTGCAAATGACGAAATTCCCCAAAAATAATTTTTCCCGAATTTGGGGAACGGCGGCGCGCATCCGCCGTTGCGCTCAAAAGCCAGTCGCGAATGGTTCCCGCATCCACCGGTTCCCGGCAATCGAGTGATTCCAGAAAATGCAAATGCGGGCGCATGGGCGCGTCTTCACCGTCCTCGCAGCCAAGCAGGGTTGTCAGTGTCTTTCGAAATCGCGACGCCCAGGCGGCGGCGGTCGCTGGATTTTGCCATTCCTGCATGGCGTGTTTCAAATTTTCGAGCCATTCGACAAAGGATCGCACCAGCTCCGCATTGCTCCCCAACTCGTCTCCCGTTGGCAAAATGAAATCACCTTCGGGATAACGCGCCTCGCATTCATCGTTCATCCAAAGCCCGGCAATCAGTCTTTCTGCGGCAAATTGCCATGTTCCCGGTGCGGGAGGAATGTCATTCCCTCCTGTCCCCCGCGTGATGCCGCTGCGTTTGATTTCCCCACGCAGGCATTCGATTTTTTGTTCGTCTCCTGCAATCCCAAGGGCGCGTTGCACCGGCTCGAGATAGGGAAGATTCAACAGCCCGCTGATTTCGTGACGTCCTTGAATTGCCATGTCCAACATGGCGAACATGGCGGCAAGGAGCGGATTTTGTCCGCTTCGCGGCAATTCCGTCACTCTCACTTGCAGAGTCGCCTCGGCGGTGTTTTCTGCTCCGGCGGCTTGTTCCAAAACGGCGGCGACCAGCGGCGCGTAGGTTTCCAGGGAGGGGGTCACAATGTGAATGTCATTCGGACGCAAGTCGGGAATGTCGCGAAAGGCGCGAAGAATTTCATCGCGCAGCACCTCCATTTCCCTTCGTGCTCCGAAGCATGCGTGAATGCTGATGCTGCGGTCGTCATCTGCGGGAGATTTTGCGCCGTGTGGCGCGGAAAGGCTGCGGATGTCCTGCTGCAGACGTTCGAGCAGGGACATGTCCTGCGAAAAAGCAGTTTCCTGCGGAAGCTCCGGCCAGCCGGACATGTTTTCATCCAGTTCCTGCAGAAGTCGGAAGGAGCCGATGGCGTGACGTCCCATGGATGCAAGCAGCGGATGCGGGGAGTCCTCCTCGAATTCACTTGGAGTTTCAGTCCGGCCCTTGAGATCTCCCAAATATCGCAGTGTTGGAAGCAGTACATGTATGGAAATTTCCGCGCCGGCTCCGCTCAAAAGCTTCAACGCTTCCACCAGCAGGGGATCAATGGCGCCTGTGCCGATCAGCGTGACTTTTGGAAAATCCTTTTGCACGCGCTGCAAAAAATCGGGGTCGCTGCCAAGCCCTTCCATGACTGTCGCCGGATGCGGATTCTCCTTTCCCATTGCGTCGCGCAATTCGGACCACAGCGATTTT
>JACTMZ010000117.1 GCA_014584375.1 Verrucomicrobiota bacterium
TTTTCAGCAGCGTGGTGCGCCATGAAATGCGCCTCCACGGCGGAAAGCCCCTCCAATTTTTCCGCCCCTTCGTCACCAAGAACAAAATAATGCACCGCCTTGGAAGCCTCCGCCCGCCACCTCTCAATGACTTCGGGTGAGCGATCCATTTTCAATCGCGAACGAAAAACCTCAAAATCCATGCGCGAAAATTTTTGCCGGTGCAACTCACGCATGGTGCGTTCGTATCCGTGAAGATTCGGTGGCCCAAGCAAGGTTCCCGACATTCCGCAAACCGCCACCACATTGAAATTGCCCTTGGGTGGGGCAATTTCCACGGTTTCCGCGCGGTAAAAATTTTCCAGTTTTGCACCAAGTAAATGACGAACCGCCGCCTCACGCGAAAGCCACACGCTGCCGTCGGGTTTGGCGATATAAAACGGGCCTTCGGCAGGCTTGGAAGCACAGGAAAGCTCCAAAACATAGGACACCGGATTGCGCAAAAGCATCCGCGCAATGTCAAAAAGGCTGTACGTCTTCCCGGTATGCCGTATTTGCTGAACAACGGTTTCAACAGCCGCCGGAGTCGGGGCAAAAGCAATGCGCAACCAGGGGAAGGGATTGACCGGAGGAGCCGGACGCTCCTCGTGCGGCCTGCGGCGGCTGTCAAACGACGTGCGTCCGCCGCCCCCCCGACGATCCCGACGCCCGCCATCCCCGCCACGCCGTTGTCGAAACGGCCTCTCCGGACGCCTGTCATGCCGCTGCTCCTCACGCGAAGGCCGCCGGCTTTCAGGCGGCTCTTCAGCAGCAGCAGGACGCGGTGCATCCGCCGGCTCCCTGGCCCATGCCGGGCCGAAATCCAAAGCGCTGAAATCGAACAGCGGAGTATTTTCGGGCATGGCGGGTGGTGCCGCAGGGCGGCTGAGGTTATTCCGTAATGACGTCCTTATACGTCATGTTGGCCGGGATCATGGGCAAAACGTGCTCGGTGTAAGGCGTCATAATGTCGAGCACATAGACGCCTTTGGCATCCAACAGCCGCTTTAACGCAGCGGGCACATCCGCCTTGTGAACAATGCGCTCACACGGCACGCCAAACCCCTGACACATCGCCGTATAATCGGGATAAATACGCGACACATCATCGGGATCTCCGAGGAATGTGTGCCCGCGATTGCTGTCATAAAAACGATCCTCCCATTGCACCACCATGCCGAGATGCTGGTTGTTGAGGATGATGGCCTTGGCCGCGATTTTTTCAATGTGCGCGGTGGCCAGCTCCTGAATGTTCATGAGAAACGAACCGTCGCCATCAATATCAATCACCTCCAAATCCGGGCGCCCCACCTTGGCCCCGAGGGCGGCGGGATAGCCGAAGCCCATCGCGCCGAGTCCGGCGGAGGTCAGGAAAGTGCGCGGTTTGTCGAATTGATAAAATTGCCCGGCCCACATTTGGTGCTGCCCGACGCCCGTGGTGATGAGTGCCCGGCCCTTGGTCAGCCTGTAAAGCTCCTCAATGACATATTGCGGCTGGATGGCGTCATCCGTGTCCTTGTATCGAAACGGATGGGCCTTTTTCCATGCAGCAATTTTTTCATACCAGGGCTTAAACCGGTCGTAAGCGCCGCCCTTCACGCGATCAAACCCCTCAGCGGCCAACAGCTCGTTGAGACGGGTGATCGCATATTTCACATCGCTAAGAATCGGCAGGGCGACAACCTTGTTTTTGTTCAGCTCCGAATCATCAATGTCTATGTGAACAATCGTTCCGTGTTCGGCAAATTTTTCCACCTTGCCGGTCACGCGATCGTCAAAACGCACGCCGAAGCCGAGAAGGAGGTCGGATTCATTGACTGCGTTGTTCGCGTAAACCGAACCGTGCATCCCGAGCCATTTGAGCGAGAGCGGATGCGTTTCGGGAAAACCGCCAATTCCCATCAGCGTGGTGGCCACGGGAATCTGCGTGCGCTCGACAAATTCCAAAAGCGCATCCGAGGCATCCGACGTAATTATGCCCCCGCCGCAATAAAGCATCGGCGCGCGGGATTGCTTGATAAGACGAATAATTTCGCGCAGCGGCCCGTCGTCGGCGCGCTGACTCACATCGTAACCGCGCAAGGTGACGGTCTCCGGAAACACAGGCTCAATCCGCTGATTCTGGATGTTTTTCGGAATATCAATCAGCACGGGACCCGGGCGTCCGGATTGCGCCACATGGAACGCCTCCTTCACCACGCGGGGAATGTCGGCGATGTCCCACACGAGATAGCTGTGCTTCACGATGGGAAGCGACATCCCAAACATGTCCGTCTCCTGAAACGCGCCGCGCCCAATCATTTCCTGTGGCACCTGACCGGTAATGGCAATGAGCGGCACCGAATCCATGAAGGCGTCGGCGATGCCCGTGACGAGATTCGTTGCACCCGGACCGGAAGTGGCCATGCAAATGCCGACCTTGCCCGTGGCTCTCGCATAACCTCCGGCGGCAAAGGCACCACCCTGTTCGTGGCGCGGAAGAATCGTGCGAATCTGCTTTGACTGCGTAAGAGCCTGGTGAATCGGCATGCTGGCGCCGCCGGGATAGGCAAAAATAACCTCTGCACCCTCCAACTCCAAAGACTTAACCAAAATTTCCGCCCCGTTCATCAACTTGGCTTTTGATCCGGGCGATGCCGGTTTGCGGGCGACGGATTTACTACTCATTCTCTGGTTATAGCCGACAGCCTTTGGCGACGCAACAACCCTCTAAAACCGCGTCGGCAATTCAACCCAAAGCCCGTTTCAAATCAGCAATGAGATCCGCCGCGTCCTCGAGTCCGCAGGAAAGGCGCACCATTCCATCCACGATGCCGCGCCGCAGACGCTCTTCGGGCGCAAGATCGTGATGCGTGGTCATGAGGGGCTGGGTGACCAAACTTTCCACCCCGCCCAGACTGGGGGCGATCGTAAACAGCCGCAGCCGATCCACCGCCTCCATCGTTGCGGCGGCGTCGCCGTCATAAACGAAACTGACCATTCCGCCAAATCCCCGCATTTGCCGCGCAGCCACGGCATGGCCGGGAAATGTGGGCAAGCCGGGATAATTCACCCGCTTCACCTTGGGGTGGGAGCTGAGAAATTCCGCAACCGCCATGGCGTTTTCATTTTGCTGACGAACACGAATCGCGAGGGTTCTCAAACTGCGGGACAATAAAAAGGCGACATCCGGTGCCATGATTTGCCCCAAATTTTTGCGCCACGGCGCAATCACATCCAACAACGCGCGGGAACCCATGATGGCACCTCCGGTGAGATCGCTGTGACCTCCAAGATATTTCGTCGCGCTGTGAACGACAAGATCCGCGCCCCATTGCAGCGGAGACTGGTTGATCGGCGACGCAAACGTGTTGTCCACCATCGTCAATACACCGCGTGATTTGCCAACGCTGGCGACAAGCGCAATATCGAGCACTTCCATTTTCGGATTGCTCGGTGTTTCAAAAAACACCAGACGCGTGCGATCCGTGATCACATCGGCCAGACGTCCGACTTCCCCGCCAAACAAAAAGGTGGTTTCAATGCCGAGGTTGGGGAGATTGCGCGACAACAACTCCTGGGTGCCGCCGTAAACATCCCCGAGGCAGACAATGTGATCGCCGCTGCGGCAAAGTGCCAAAAACGCCGCCGATTCCGCCGCCATCCCGGAACCAAACGCCAGGGCGGCCTCCGCACCCTCCAACAACGCCAGATTTTCCTCCACGGCGCGAATGGTCGGATTAAATCCATACCGCGTGTACAAATTGCCCGGAACCCGCCCCTCCACGACATCCAGCAGCGCTTTTGACGAGGGAAATCCGAAGGTGGAATGATTGTAAAGGGGCGCGTGAATTCCGCCCTGCGCATCCAACTCCCCGGCCCCGTGAACACACAATGTGGAAAAGCCACCCCGCATAGTCCCGCTCCCACCTTGAAATTCTACAGCCATAAGTCGCCACTTTGCGGACTGCGGAAATCGAACACAAGGAAACTCGCCTTGCGACACAAAGCTTTCGTCGCTTGCGCGCGATGCTAAACTCAACCTCTGCCATGACAGTCGAAAAAACACTCACGTCAACATCCTGCGGGGAAGGCAGCGCATTGCGCCCGTTCACCCGCCGCCTGCCACTGGATGAAACAGATCCGAAAAAATTCCGCACCGCTCTCAAGGACTATTTTCTTTCGACCTACGACCGTTACGAATCGCTCTTCAAAACACTCGCCCACCGCAACGCATGGTACGAGCGCGCCATTCCCCTGCGGCACCCGCTGATTTTTTACTACGGCCACACGGCGACTTTTTTCACCAACAAACTCATCCTCTCCCGCCTTATCGAAAAACGCCTCGATCCGCACATGGAATCCATCTTCGCCGTCGGGGTGGACGAAATGAGCTGGGACGATTTAAACGACGCGCATTACGACTGGCCGGAAATTGAGGCGGTGCAGGCGTATCGCGACGAAATCCGCCGCATTGTCACGGACATCATTGACAACGCCCCGCTGACTCTTCCCGTCAATTGGGAGCATCCGTGGTGGACGATTGTCATGGGCATCGAACACGAGCGCATCCACATCGAAACTTCGTCGGTTCTCATCCGTCAGCAAAAACTGGAATACATCCAGTCACATCCCGATTGGGAACCAAATGAAAAATCGGGGAAGGCACCCGAAAACAGCCTCGTGGAAATTCCCTCCGGTTCCGTGACCCTCGGTCGCAGCCGGGTAAATCCGAGACTCTACGGCTGGGACAACGAATTCGGCTCGCATTCGGCGCAAGTTCCGGCATTTCAGGCAGCCAAGCTCCTCGTGAGCAATGGCGAGTATTTGGAATTTGTTCAAGCCGACGGCTACAAAAACCGGGCGTTTTGGAACGAGGAGGGCGAGGAGTGGCTGAATTACAGCAAGGCGAAACATCCGGAGTTTTGGGTTCCGGATGGAAAAACATGGGCACTGCGGCTCATGACAAAAGTGGTTCCCATGCCTTGGGACTGGCCTGTCGAAGTCAACGCCCACGAGGCGCGCGCCTTCTGCCGCTGGAAGGCCGAGGCAACCGGGCAGCCCGTCCGCCTTCCCAGCGAGGATGAATGGCACCGGATGCTCGCCGTCAGCAAATGGAAATCCGACGCCGACGCCAATCTGAACCTCGATCACAAGGCATCCTCAACACCGGTGAATGGATTTGCCCACGGGCCGTTTTACGACATTGTCGGCAATGTCTGGCAATGGACGGAAACGCCGATTTATCCGTTTGAAGGATTTGAAATTCATCCCTGCTACGACGACTTCACCACGCCGACATTTGACGACAGGCACGCCATCATCAAGGGTGGCTCGTGGATTTCCGGAGGAAATGAGGCCGAGCCGGATTCGCGCTACGCCTTTCGGCGCCATTTTTTCCAACACGCGGGATTCCGTTACATCGTGGCAAAAGATGCCCCGCCTCCACCTTCGCATTACGAGACGGACAAACTGCTCTCGGAATACGCCGAATCCCATTACGGGGCATCCTATTTTGACGTTCCGAATTTTTCGGAAGCGCTTGTCAAAATGGCGATCAACGTTCTTGGTGACTCGCCCAAGCAGCGTGCCTTGGACATCGGGTGCGCATCCGGACGGGCCACATTCGAACTGGCACGTCATTTTGATTTCGTGACCGGACTGGATTTTTCCGCCCGTTTCATTCGCCACGGCGTGACCTTGGCGCAAGGTGAGCCCCTGCGTTATCTCGTCGTGACGGAAGGTGAATTGACGGAGCTGAAGGAAGTTTCGCTCAAAGACCTTGGATTGGAAAACACCGCTTCGAAAGTCGAGTTTTTCCAGGCCGACGCCTGCAATTTGAAGCCGCAATTTGGCGACTATGATTTTGTTTTGGCGGCCAACTTGATTGACCGGCTCTACGAGCCCTTGAAATTTCTCTCAACCATCCATGAAAGAATGACCCCCGACGGCGTCCTCATGATCGCCACCCCGGGAACATGGCTGGTGGAACACACCCCGCGAGAGCACTGGCTGGGCGGATTCAAACGCGATGGCGCGGAAGTCACCACATTGGACGGACTCCGCGCAGCCCTGAGTCCGCACTTCCAGCAAATGGGCGACGCAGGCGAAGCGCCACTGGTCATCCGCGAAACCCGTCGGAAATTCCAGCACATCGTATCCGAAGTGACATTCTGGCGGCGCATCCGGTAATCCACCGCCGCCGGAAGGGCACGAAAATCATCCGCTGCATCTTGTTCTCTTGCGCTTGCCCGAATGCGGGCCAAAATTGCCGTTTGCATTATGGATTTGAAGAACCCCCAGTTTTTCATCAACCGGGAATTGAGCTGGCTTGAGTTCAATCAAAGAGTCCTCAATCAGGCCAAAGATCCATCCGTCCCGCTGCTCGAACGTCTGAAATTTCTCTGCATCGTCTCCTCAAATCTCGATGAATTTTTCGAAGTTCGCGTGGCCGGGCTCAAGCAGGTTTTGCAAACCGACTCGACGGTCACGGGGCCCGACGGACTGACGGCCGCGCAGCAGCTCACCGCCATTTCGCAACGCGTGCGGCGGTTGGTTGCCGATCAATACGCGTGTTGGCGGGATGAAATACGTCCGCAGCTCGCCGATGCCGGCATCCGTTTCCACCACTATCCCGCCGTGGAGGCCAGGGAGCGGCGGTATTTTGACGAGTATTTCAAACGCGAAATCCTTCCCGTTCTCACGCCGCTGGCGATTGATCCCGCCCATCCCTTTCCCCAGCTTCTCAACAAAAGCCTCAATCTGATCGTGGAACTCGAAGGCGACGACCTGGCGACCGATCTCGCCGTCGTGCAAATCCCGCGCATTCTGCCGCGCGTGCTGCCGTTTCCCGGAAAAAGCGGCGAGACAACCGACTTCATTTTTCTCGGCAATCTCATCCAGGCGCACGTGGGCCGCCTTTTCCACGGCGTAAAAGTACGCGGCGCCCACATGTTCCGCATCACACGCAACAGCAATCTCTATGTGGACGAGGACGAGGCGCGAAATCTGCTGCGGGCCATCGAAAACGAACTCAGCAAAATCAATCGCGGCAACGCCGTGCGCCTGGAGGTCGAAAGTTGCCCCGATGAATTGATCGCCCGACTCTGCGGCATTTTTAATCTCGATGCGGATGACGTTCACCGCGCGCAATGGCCCCTCAATCTTCTGCGCCTCATGCCCATCTCCGCAGAACTCGACCGGCCCGATTTGAAGTACAAACATTTTGTTCCGCTGACCGTCGTGGGCATCGGTGAGGAGCACGATATTTTCTACCACATTCGCAAGGGCGACATTCTACTCCACCACCCCTACGACAGCTTTCAGACCGTCCTGGATTTTATCGGTCAGGCCGCCGAAGATCCGCAGACGCTGGCCATCAAGCAAACCCTCTACCGCACCAGCTCGGATTCCCCCCTCATTCCGCTTCTCATCCAGGCCTCGCGCGCAGGCAAGCAGGTCGTTGTGGTCATCGAGCTCAAGGCGCGCTTCGACGAGGCAGCCAACATTAAATGGGCCCGCCAATTGCGCGAAGCCGGCGTGGACGTCGTCTATGGCGTGTCCGGCCTCAAAACCCACGCCAAGCTGGCGATGGTCGTCCGCCGGGAATACGACGGCATACGCCGCTACGCCCACCTTGGCACGGGCAACTATCATCCATCCACGGCGCGACTTTACACCGACATAAGCTGCTTCACCGCGCAGCCCGAAATCACATCCGATGTGGCCCACCTTTTCAACACCGTCACCGGTGTCTCCCAACTACCGCCCCCCGACAAACTTCTCGTCGCGCCATGGCATTTGCATCAGCGCATTCTCGGGCTCATTGAAGCGGAAATTCAAAACGCCAAGGCGGGGCGTCCTTCCGGAATCTTCGCAAAAATGAATGCGCTTTTGGAAGAGGAGATCATTGTCGCGCTCTATCGTGCGTCCTGCGCCGGAGTTCCCGTGCGGCTCCTTGTGCGTGGCATTTGCGCGCTGCGTCCCGGCATTCCCGGCGTGAGCGAAAACATCGAGGTGCGCAGCATCGTGGGGCGTTTTCTCGAACACAGCCGAATCCATCGCTTTGAAAACGCGGGGACGCCCCTGTATTTTCTTGGAAGCGCCGATTGGATGGAGCGCAACTTTTTCCATCGCGTCGAAGTTTCATTTCCCGTGGAAAGTCCAGGAATGCGCCGACACCTTCAGGAAATTATTGATTGTTTCTGGCGCGACAACGTCAAGGCGCAAATCCTCCAACCCGACGGCGACTACATTCCCGCGCCGACGGACGGCACGCCATGGGACGCGCAGGAGGAATTTCTTGCCGACGCAAGCCGACGCCGCAAACGTGCGACGGAAACGACCGAAATTTAATCCGGCACAAAATGCCGCAACCACGCTGTCCGCGTGTCAAATCGTCCGGCAAAACTGCTCGATGCGATCCAAGCCGGTCTTGATGGTTTCCAATCCGGTGGCGTAGCTCAATCGGATGGTTTTATCATCGCCAAAGGCGATTCCAGGCACCACGGCCACCTCGGCCTTGCTCAACAGACGATCCGCAAAATTGGTGGAGTTGAACCCGAACTGCGAAATGTCGGCCAGCATGTAAAACGCACCCAGGGGCTTGACGGCTGAAACTCCGGGAATGGCGGCGATGCGCTCGTACATGTACTCGCGGCGAATGTTGAATTCATCACGCATGTCGGCCACGCATTGCTGCGATCCCTTGAGCGCGGCAATCCCGCCCTTTTGCGCAAACGAATTCGGGCCGGATGTACTGTGGCTCTGCAAGGAATCAATCACCCGCGCAATTTCAACCGGAGCGCCGAGATAGCCGAGACGCCAGCCGGTCATGGCATAGGCCTTGCTGAAGCCGTTGATCGTAATGGTGAGATCGAAAGCCTCCTTCGAAAGCGAGGCCGGGCTGACGTGCTCCACATCGTCATAAACAAGCTTTTCGTAAATTTCGTCGGACAGGATGAAAATATCCTCGGTGAGCGCGACCTCGACGATTTTTTCCAATTCCTCGCGGGTGTAAACCGAGCCGGTCGGATTTCCCGGACTGTTGAGGATGACCATTTTGGTGCGCGGGGTCATGGCATTCTCAAATTCCTCGGCGGTCATTTTGTAGGAATTTTTCGCACTGGTCGGAACAATGACGGGCTCCGCGCCGGTGAGCCGCACCATTTCGGGATAGCTCAGCCAATAGGGAGCCGGAATAATCACTTCATCGCCCGGCTCGCAACAGGCGAGAATGGCGTTGTAGCAGGATTGCTTGGCGCCATTGCTGACGACAATTTCATGCGGCTTGTAGGCAATGCCATTGTCGGCGGAGAATTTTTCACTGATGGCCGCACGCAATTCCGGCAGGCCGGAGCTCGGTGTGTATTTGGTAAAGCCTTCCTGAAGCGCCTTGATGGCGGCTTCCTTGATGTGCTCGGGCGTGTCGAAATCCGGTTCGCCCGCTCCAAATCCACAAACATCGACGCCTTCGGCGCGCATGGCTTTCGCCTTGCTGTCAATGGAAAGGGTGAGAGAGGGACTGAGTTGAACGGCGTGAGACGAAAGATCCATGAGTGTGTTAATAAAATTGCGGAGAAGCAGATTACGCGGCGAATCCGGCGGATTCAACGAATCCTTTCAAAGAATTGTCAAATACCTTCACAATGCCAATTTCCCGCCGGGCATTTTCAGCGGAATCGGAGGCGTGGGCGGCATTGACCATAATGTTTGTTCCAAATTCCCGGCGGATGGTTCCCGGAGGCGCCTTGGCCGGATCGGTCGGCCCCAAAATCGTGCGGATTTTGGCAACGGCCTCACGCCCCTCAAACACCAGGGCCAGAATTTTTGCCGTCCCGGGATTTTTGCGTTCGCTCTCGGAAAGCGCCGAAGGACGGCTTCCCGACATAAATTCCACAATGCTCTCCCAATGGTCCCGTCCCTTTTCCGCCCCAAACCTTTCGGTCAAGGCATCCAAAACCGGCCCGTAAAATTCCATTCCCTCCTCCGCCGACATGTGATGAACCTTCATCGCAACCAGCGGCAGACCCGCGCGGGCGAAAACATCCAGCACCGCGCCCGGACGTATGCCGGGATAAGCAAAGTTATCCGGCTTGATCAACACCAGCGAGCGCTCCGCGCTGGAATCGCCCGGCTGCGGCGAAACACCCGCCTGCCGTTTCGCAAAATCAAGAAGAGCGCCCCCAATGTCACTGCCAGGCGCCGGCGCGGAAACCATATTCACACCCAACATGGCGGAAAGCGTTCCGGGAATTTCCCCGGAGCCGACGGCCGCCGCGAGCTTGGCAGGAGCGTCTTCACCGCGAAAAACAAGCAAAGCCGCCCGCCCCTCGGACTCCTCAACCAATCCGGCCCACGCAAGCTCCAGTCCGGTGCGCGCCACAGCACCCGACAAAATCCAGCCGCACCACCCCCGCCGAACCGCGTCCGGCGCCACCAGAAGATAAGAAAATGTGTCCTGCATAAAAATCCCCGCGATAAGGCTGGCCGTGCAGACTAACCCAAACTCCGCGATTTAAAAGACGCTTTTCATTTTTGCAATCCGCCGAATGAGAAATGCTGGATAATGTGGCGCGCGGTTTGTATGGTGCGCAGGTTCGATACAAGCCGGCGTGGCGGAATTGGCAGACGCGACGGACTCAAAATCCGTTGCCCGCAAGGGCGTGTGGGTTCGACCCCCTCCGCCGGCAAAACCTCAGGACACCAAACCCGTCGCCGCCTCGGCCACCGTGGGATAAACGCGAAACATTTGATCCAATCCGGTCAGACGAAAAAAGTCGTCAATCTCCGGCTTCAAATTCGCCACAGCCATTTTTCCACCGCGCAAACTAATGGCCTGCGACGGACGAATGAGCGCGCGAATGCCGACGCTGGCGATAAAATCCACCCCGCCCATATCAATAATAAGATTCCGGCACTCCTCGTCCCCCGCCAGCTCCATCGCCGCCGCATGCAGAGCATCTGCACTGGCTTGATCCAGCCGCCCCTGCAGGGAAAGCACATCCACTCCGTCCTGTTGCCTTTGGGAAATCTCCATGATCGTCAGGAAGCTTTCGCCGCCGCCACTGCCGCTTCGCGGGACTCGTAAACGGCATACGCGGTCATGAACTGCGCAATTTCAAAAAGTTCCTTCACCTGCGGCTGGAAACTGCACACGGACAGCGTTCCGCCCGCGCGTCCCATGCGACGACCGGCAAGAAAAAATTCCCGGAATCCCGCGCTGCTCACATATTCAAGATCCGCCAGATCCACAATCAAATGCCTGGCTCCGCCCTGATCCAACGCGTCATTCAACAGCTTTTTAAACTCCTCGTAATTTGTCGTATCAATGCGGCCGGCGGGGACGGCGACAAGGATGTCGCCCTCGGTGACAAAGGAACACGTCATGCCTCAAACTCTGACCCGCGCCCCGCGTCATCGGCAAGGATTTTCTGGCCGTCATAAAGGTTCCGGGGGTAGGAAGGTTGGCATCCCATGCGGCGTCTCTTCCGATTTCATTCACTGGCGGGACAATTGTCCCTGTGGATTGTCCTGACGGCCGGCGCGATGCTCCTGGTCATGGTGCTGCTGGCCTATACGGCGATCCGACGGCAAATCATACGCCAGACCGACGCCGAGGCGCTCGTGGAGGTGAAATCACACGCCAAGGAAATTGACGCGATGATCGGACGCGTGGCGGCCATTGCGACCATGTTGGCGGCGGAACAGTCCATTCACGGCGCCACGCCTTCCGCCGATGTGCTCGATCATTTGCGGAATTTGATCGTCCGTTTCCCGCCCGAAGATGTCTTTGGAATTTTTTACACCTTCGAGGGCGCGGATTACCGCGACCCGATGTCCATGCCGTGGATTGACAGAAAAAATTATCCCGAGCCCACAATCAATTATACCCCTTTCGATCGCGACACGCCTGATGCCGCATGGTTTTGGGGGGCGAAAAATTCGCGGCGGCTGTTTGTGACGGAGCCGTATTTTGACGGTGAGGGCTCCAACATCACCATGGTCACGGTGAGCGCGCCGATCATTGATCGAAAGGGGAATTTCTTCGGCGTGGGCGGGATTGATATTTCGCTGAAGGCGATTCAGGAAATTGTCCGCCGCGTGGACATCGAACTCGCGGAGCAAAAGGGAATCCAGGACGACTTTCCCTACCTCGTCAGCGCGAAGGGAACGATCATTGCGCATCCAAACGAAACGCTGATGATCGGCTCCGACCACGCCGGAGCCAGCGTGTATGATTTGCCAGGCGGAAGGGAAATCATGGCCCGGCCATCCGGCTTCACGGAATACGGAAAAGGCTCCGGACGCCGCATTGTTTACTGGGCATCGGTGCCGATGACCGGATGGCGCGTGGTGCTTGACGTGCCCTATTACATGGTCATGGCGCCCCTGCGCCAGCT
>JACTMZ010000142.1 GCA_014584375.1 Verrucomicrobiota bacterium
AGTTGCCTTCTTCATTTCGGGCTGTGGCTCAGCTTGGTAGAGCGCTGCGTTCGGGACGCAGAGGCCGTGGGTTCAAATCCCACCAGCCCGACCAATCAAGATTTCCGCGTGTTAGCAGGTCGGCGCTGACTTTGCCCTCCTCCGGCGTTTTCCCCACCTGTTCCCCCCATCGCCCCGCGACTGCGAGGCCACCTTCGGAATGAAGGCTGATCCCGCGCGTCGTGTGCAGGCAAGCTTGACTGTGACCTCGGATAAGAAGATATTATACCTGATATGGCTGGTTCCCCGCTCATGAAAATCCAAGTTTCACGGGGCTTAAATCCCCGGCGAAATCTTCCTGTCTTCACTTCTCGAAAACGGACCGAAAGCAATTTTCTCCGTGCCTTTGAGCGGGCTTATTTCAGCAAGGCCCAGAAGAAAGGAGTGGCCAAGTCTGACTTTGACCTGCCGGGTTATGGAATTGCCGATTTGGTGTGGATTTCCTGGAAGTCATCCCGAAATGAACACGAAGGAACCGCTATCGAATGCAAGAAAAAGCCGATGCGCGTGCTTGCCTTTGAGATGAAGATCAAAGATTGGCGGGGCGCTTTGCAACAGGCTTTCCGCTACAGCTATTTTGCCGACCAATCCATTGTGGTTCTTCCCCCTGCCACGGCCCGCATCGCTTCGGGTTTCAAGGATGAATTCCGCATCCTTGGCATTGGCCTGTGGTCGTTTGATTCAAAATCGGGACTTATCCGAACCTTGATTGCTCCAAGGCGGAAGAAGGCCCGAAGCCATGTGGCGCGGGAAAAGGCCATTGCTTCCCTGCTGGGATCAAGAAAGTTCAGCCAATTCCGCAAATCGCGCTAAACTGGCCAGCAGAGGCCGCAAGTGGCTGCCATCGGACTTGCCTTCCAGGCGCAAGGGAGGAGTGTGTTGAATTTCTTCTCTAAGAATTTCAGCATTGAGAATAAATTCTCTCGCTTGCTGAATTTGGCTTGAAACGTCACCAGCTAAAATACTCTCATTGATCGCTTTGAGTGTTTGCCATGTTTGCAACACTTCCTCCCGTCGGGAAGGTTCTTCATGCTCTGTATAAATGGAATCTGTTGAAAGACCATTGAGAATATTCGGAAAAAACGCCTGAATTCCTTCCAGTTCAAAGTAAGTAATCCTGCCAAATAGGGATTGGCTTAAATATCTTACGATTGGCTGACGTCCACCCGGTATAGGTGGGGAAAATCTATCCAAGGAAAAAACACGCAAATTGGAATTCCATCCCGTCGCCCCGGCCTCGGCCCCGGCTATGCCCAAGAAGGGGGTGATGATGTCGGAATAGCCATTGATCACCCGAAACCCGTTTTCGGACAGGGTTCGATTCAAAAGCATCCACCCGGCTATTACATCGCTGTTGAAAATTTCCGGACGGGCATCCGGTTTACTTGCTCCCACAGTAAGGTAAAAACCATCCGGCGGTGAATCCAAGACGGTAACATCCGACAGAAAATCAATATAATCCGCGAAATTCACCAGAGCATCCCGCGAAAGGGCCAGCGTGGCAAAAACGGGTAATTCCGCTCCCACCTCATCAGCCATTGGTTTTGTGAAACGGAGAAAAGATTTCGCAATGGCCGCCTCAATAGAGTTGCAGGAATTGGGGATATAGATATTGGGGGCAATGATCGCTGAAAGATTCAATTCCTGTTGGAATTGGATGGCGCGTCTTAACTGGTCTTTGACCCGCTCCTCGGATTCAAACTGGCTCCGCCGACGGGCTGCAAAATAGCCCTCCGGCTGAAGGTAACTCTCCGCCAGTTGTCCCATGCGGCTATTGGCCTGAGTGGCCAGAAAAGCGGCATAAACCTGGGGATCAAAGAGGCGGTCAGCATGTGGGTTGGATTCCGCCAACTCATCCAAAGTTGAGCGCAAATTTCCGTGGCTGATGTCCTTCGGGCTGTAAATGATCCCGTCAATGGAACCCATTTCCAGGCCGCGCATGGTTCTTTCCCCATCGCCATATCCATGTTGTGCGTAGAGTTTCATGACAGTGATCGAATTCTCTTTTGAAGCTGCTCCAGGTTGCCCGGCCGTAACATGGGTTTTTTACGAAGTAATTGGTCAACCAAGGAACAGAATGGCTCGGAAAAGTCGGGGCGTAAAGAATGTAAGGGCGGCGGCAAATCATGCAGGGCGCGCGTGATCGTCCGAACCATGTCATCCATATCTTGGGCGATGGGATGCCGCCCGGAGGCAAATTCATAGACGGTCAGGCCGGTTGTGTAGAGATCACTGCGGAAATCAAGGCGTTCCCGGAATTTCGGTTCTGTCATTTCCGGGGCGAGATAGCGGTAAGTGCATGGGAAGAAAGCCGTATTGTAAGTCAGGCCCGGCTCGGAAAGGTCATAGGCGATTCCCAAATCCAAAAGCACAAATGGCCTGCCTTCCTGGGAAAGGCGCATGACATTCAGGGGCTTGATGTCCCGATGGATTTTATCCAGCTTCCATAGGGCGTGGATGGCTGTAACCAGGCATTCCAGCAGGCGGCGGCATTCCGCTTCGCTTGGAGGAACACGGGAAGGAGAGCGCAGGATGTCCCACAGATTTTCTCCGTCCAGCCATTCTTCCGAGTAGCCCAGACATTCAAGCCCTCCAACATCCGCGATGCGCGCCTTAATCGAGCCAAGTTTGACAATTTCAGGAATGTCAATGTCACCAAGAATACTGACTTCACGCAAAGCCCTGCCCAGTTGTGCCTTCCGGCTCATTTCCTGCAAATCCCTGTCCAGAGCGCCTTCCGTCACCTTGGGCAAGCAGAGCAGCTTGAAAGCCTCCGTTCCCGTTCCAGTCTCCGTCTTATAAACGGCTTTGAATCCTCCCTGCCGATGAAACGTAAGGCTGCGGATTTCAGGGAAAGCCGATTGGATTAAGGAGGGATCAGGCGGTTGAAAGCTCATGATTTTTCGGTTTTGGTTGAGGCTTCCACGATGGCGATTTCCTCCGGCGTCAGGCCGCAGAGTACATACACCCATTTGCTTATTTCATACTCCAGCTTGCTCATATTGACAGCCTGGGGATAGTCGGATTGATAGAATGTTCCTTTATAAATTTGCCAAGCGTGATTCGGTGGACTTTCAGGTGGCGGGCGGCTCGGTTTTGAGAGTAGCCGCGATGGAGCAGACCGGCAATTTCATTTTCACGTCCAGTGAGCTTGACGCGGGAACTTTTACGTCCTTTAGGGCGCCCTAGAATGACGCCCTCGGCACGACGACGAACGAGTGCTTCCCTGGTGCGCTGTGAAATTAAATTCCGCTCAATCTCGGCGGATAAACCGAAGGCAAAGGCGAGAACTTTGGAACTGATGTCCACGCCAAGGCGATAGTTGTCTTTAATCGTCCAAACTTGAACTTCGCGCTTCAGACATTGATTCAGGATGTCCATAATCATCAGCAGACTACGGCCGAGGCGGGAAAGCTCGGCGCAGATGAGGATGTCGCCCTTTTGCAATTTGGACAGCACCTTGCCAAGCTTGCGCTTGTCAGGTTCTTTGGTGCCAGAAGTGGTTTCTTCAATCCATTGGTGAATGGTGATATGTTCGTGCTCACAAAAGCGGTTGATTTCATATCGTTGATTTTCGATTGTTTGTTTGTCGGTGCTGACGCGGATATAACCATAATTCATACAAAGTTATTCTGTTTTACAATATGTCAGAATTAAAGGAGCGTTTTTGTTGAACAACACGCGATGGCGCAATCCTTCAAGGGGCCGGACAGTTGGGTTATTCTGTCGCCTATCGAGCAAAGCATCAAATCCAAGATTGAGAAAATCGGCGTTCCCCTCAAAAATTGGGACATTCAAATCTATCGAGGTATTCTCACTGGTTTCAACGACGCCTTCATCATTGATGAGGCGAAACGCGCTGAAATTCTCGCCAACTGCAAGGACTCCGCCGAACGCAAGCGCACGGTCGAAATTATACGACCGATTTTACGAGGCAGGGACATCAAGCGATATTCCTATGAATGGGCGAACCTTTACATCATTGCAACCTTTCCCGCTTTGCACGTTGACATTGAAAAATATCCCGCTGTGAAAAATCATCTGCTTTCATTCGGCATGGAACGTCTTGAGCAAACAGGCAAAACTCACGTCGTTAAAGGCGAGAAAATCACTTCTCGAAAAAAGACTGGCAACAAGTGGTTTGAAACCCAAGACCAGATAGGTTATTGGGAGGATTTTTCTAAACCAAAAATCGTGTGGGGAGACATCTCTGATATTCCAAAATTTGCGTTGGATGCAAAAGGTGAATCCTTCTGCTCAAATACTGTCTATTTTATGACAGGAAGTTCACTTGAGTTTCTTTTTTGCTATTTGAATTCACCTCTCTCTGAACATCTCTTTTCTAAAATTGGTTCATCAACTGGCGTCGGCACAACTCGGTGGCAATCTTTCACAATCGAACAATTATTCGCTCCTCGCATTACACCCAAAATAGAAAACGAATTTATGAAATTATTTTCGCGTTTGAAACGAGGCAAAATAAACGAAGCAGACATTAATACGCGCATTTATGCGCTCTGCGAACTGACTAAAATCGAAATCGCATTCATTGAAAACTACTCTGCGAGCATCTAAGTTACCCGCGTTCAAGTGGTGTCGTAAGTGCTTCTTTTAGAAAGGATTGCTCAGATGATGAAATCCGGAAAACATCAAACACAAGTGCATCAATTTCATTCTCTGCCTCTTCATTTGAAATGATGGTTTCAGTGTTGAGCAATTTTTCAACAAGAGAAACTAGACGCGCTTTCATTTTTACATTTACTTTTCCAATTCTGACTTGTTCGACATAGATTTTCTGCATGAGGTAACCGCCATTGTCCATCATTGCAACTGTTTGGCTGAACTGATACCGACCGACCATCGAATTTAGAAAAGCGAGAGCCAACTTCAAATCATCCCCAACCGCCATGAAGCAGGTTTTGTCGGTGAAAATTGATTCCGGGGAATATGAAAATCGTGGGAAACGTTCGTTATTCTCGCGTCGTATGCGCATGGTTTCCGCCCACATGATTTTTGGTTTAGAAAAATCCTCCATATAAGCGCAACTGCGAAGGTTGTAGGGCGTGTCGCCCTGATCGGCTCGGCTTTTTAATTGTTCCCAATAAGAATCAAAGTGAGCCTTGATTGCCGGGTAATTTTTGATGTCAATTCGCGGGACGCCTTTTTCGGGGATACCATTGTGCGCCGCAATCAAATGCAAGCCAGCCCAAGTGTAACCGTATCGCTTGATGTCCCTGCCTCGTAAAATCGGTCGTATAATTTCGACCGTGCGCTTGCGTTCGGCGGAGTCCTTGCAGTTGGCGAGAATTTCGGCGCGTTTCGTCTCATCAATGATGAAGGCGTCGTTAAAGCCCGTTTTAATTCCGTAGTTGATGGAGATGTCCCAGTTTCTGAGCGGTATTCCAATGCGTTCAATTTTCTCTTTGATGCTCTTTTCAATCGGCGACAAGATCACCCAACTGTCTGCTCCCTTGAAGGATTGCGCCATCGCGTGTTGTTCAACAAAAACGCTCATATTTTCTCGGCAATTCTCGGTGGCAATACAGGCGAGAGTCGGGCTGGTGTGAGTGTCTGCCTTACGCTCAAAGAGCAAGATGTTGGTATCCACGGTGGCGGATTCGAAAATCTTTTGCCCGGCGAAATCTATGAGAATTTTGGGTTGCGTTTTGGTAGCGAGGAAAGCGCGGAGTTTTTCGCCGTAGCCGGCCCGCATCCACTTGTTGCTGGTGATGTAGCAGAGGTGTCCCCCGTCCCGGAGGAGTTGTCGTCCGCGTTCGTAAAAAAGGACATAAATGTCGCCCATGCGAGCAAAGGTTTCAAAGCCGTTGTTTTGGTATTTGGTGGCAAGTGCGCCTTGGTCGCCTTGGAGTTGGATGTAGGGTGGATTGCCAATCACGACATCAAACCCCGTCTTCGCATGAAACACTTCAGAAAAATAAATCTCGAAGTCGAATGCTTCCTTGCCGTTAGTCAACTCATGAATCAGGCCGTCGATCTTCTCTTTCAACCGCGCTTTTTTCTCCCGGTCTGATTCGTCAAAATATTGAGGCTTGAGCCGTTCCAGTTTGTTGTAGGCGTCCAGATTAAAGAGGTCTTTTTCCACGCCGAGGAGTGAATTTCCCGCGACCACTTTGTAATCCAGATTGGGCAGGGGTTTGATCTGTTGCACGTCCTCCTCATCGACGACAAGGGAGAGCCAGAGGCGCAGCTTGGCGATTTCCACGGCGCCCGCGTCGATGTCCACGCCGTAAATGGAATTTTGGATGGCGTGCCGCTTGAAGTGATAGGCCGTGCGCTCGGCCACATCGTTGAAATAGGGGGTCAACGTGGAGCGGGCGCGGACAATCTCGGTCATCATGCCCATCGGGAACGCGCCGGAACCAATCGCGGGGTCGCAGACGGTGATGGCTTTCAGGGCTTCATCCAGGGCGCGTGCGTGTGTTTCCACCGTTTTGGGCAGCTTGCGGGTGTAGCTGATGGTGCCCTCCTTGCGGGCGGTTTCGTAATGGGAAGCCTGCTCGCCCTCGCGGATGAGTTTTTCGATGTCGGCGCGGGGAATCCTCTCTTCCCGCTCGGAAGCCGTCAGAAGGGTTTGCTCCGCTTTGACATCGCCAAAGAGAGGAGCCTGTTTGCGTTTGCCTTCATGGATCGGTTCACTGCGCGTGTTGAGGGCGGCATCCAGATAGTTGATGAGGCTTTCCTGACACATGTAGTGGACGATTTCGCGGGGAGTGTAAAAAGCTCCCAAGCCTTTGCGCCGGTTGTCCTCGATCAGGTTTTCAAAGACCTTTCCGAGCATTTCGGGATCAATGGCTACTTCCTTTTCCAATGGCTCCGCTTCGTTAACCGTGAAATTGTAGCGGTCAAAGACATCAAGGATGCCCGTGCCTTTGTCCCCTTCCTTCGTTATTTCAGAGTTGGTGAAAAGGCTGTTGGGAAAGGCCAGATTCGTATTCCGCCAGTCGTAGCCCGCCAAAGGCTCGAAAAGACCACCGTTCAGGAAGGGAATACGGCATTGGAAACGGGAGCACCACGCTTCGTGGCGGCGATCCGTGGCCAGCGTGTCATAAAAGAGGGGTTCAAACAGGTCGTTGAAAAGGCATTTGCCTTCCTTGGCCGCCTTGTCCGCCAGCCAGCGCATGAAGTCTTTTCTTCCTTCCCCCCACTTTCCGCCCTTGGGCACACCCAGCCAGCCTTTTTTCTGGATGAAGTAAAGGAAGACAATCTGGCCAAGCAGTTTTTTAGCAAAGTCCACGGAGGAAACCCTTTTGGCCTGAAAATCCGCGCGAACGGCTTTGTCCTTGGCCACAAGGACGTCCAAGGCTTCCTGAGTGGATTTGAACAGGGCCGCGTATTGGTTGAAGAATTCCTTGGTGACGGATTCGACGCTGAAAGCTTCCTCAATTTGGGAAAGGGCCGGTTTATCCGTGGTGTTTTGCAGAAGGGCCAGAAAGCGGCTTTGGGCCGTATGGCACTCCTCCGCTTCTCCCACGAGGTAGGAATAGCGGCGGGCGGGGGTCAGACGTTCTTCGGGTTTGATTTTCCCGGTCTTGGGATCGCGCTTGGTCGCGTATTCCATGCGGACATAGGAAAAACGCCATGATTGGGAGTCCGGGGCAACAAAGGCGGCCAAACCGGCTTCCTTGTAGGAATTATCCTCGCCCTCGCCGCGCTTGAGCTTGTGGGCCACGAAGTCGCGAAGGGCTGTCCGGGTGCGTTCCAGCTTGAACGATTCTGTCAGGTGAACGATCAGGATGTCGGCCAGTTCCCCATCCGAAGCTTCAAATGTGCCCAAACGCTGGCAGGACTTGACATGAGGTTTGAACGCATCGGGAATCTGCTGCGAGGAAAGCCCCTTGCTTTCGTCAAAGCCGTTGCAAAGCTCGTTGATGAAATCGCGGAAGCGTTTCTTCTCAAAGGGAGCTTTGAAAGTGTCGCGAACGATGCGCTGGGCGGAGGATTTGTCCATGGGTCAGAGGGGCCGGACCAGCAGGTTAACGCGCAGCCTGGAAAGCTCGGCGAGCTTGACGAAGTGCTTGTCGAATGTCGTCAAAGCCACGTTGTGATGAATGCAAATGGCTGCGATGAGCAGGTCCACCGAGTTGATCACGAGACGACGGTCATAGCATATTTCGCCCAACTTCAAGCCCTCGCGCCACAGCCCGGCCGGAGTAGGCAAGACTGGCATGGTCGCCATGCGTTGCCGAACGCCGGCTCTCATTTTCACTTCGCAGCCCCGTAACACCTCGAAGAGCACGGGTTCGCAAAGCATCGCCGATACCTGATTAAGGTGGTGGGCGGCGAGATCACGAACGGGTTGAGACGTTCTTATCCCGAGAAAATCAACCCAAAGACAAGAGTCGATTATTTGGCCCATGGGTTTTCCGAATCCAGCTTTTGCATTGCCTCCCAATGCGGAAACTCCACGCGAAATTTACCGGACATCACCTCCTCCGAAAGCTCCAGTCGGCGTTTCAACATCAGGCTGTCCGCCACGAGTCTGGCAATGGCGGGACCCTTCTTTTTTTCCCCGGTAAAACGCATGATGTCCTTCAAATCTTTTTCAGGAATATCCACGGTAACTTTCATATTCTGAGCTTATCAAAATCTGAAAAGAAATCAACACAGATAGGAAGAAAGAATGACTTCCCTCGGAAATTCGGAGTGATCCTTGCGCGATGTCCGGGAGGCTGGCAGCAAATATTGGCTGGCGATTTCCTTGCGAAGGATGGCGAGCATTTCAAGAGGAGCATCCGTCTTCTCAAAGGCTTCTTTTACTTTGCGGACGGTCGCCTTTCCCACACGGCCATCCGCGATGACTTGGTGAACGTCCGCGACAAACTTGCGGTCGTCCGGCTTGAAGGCATCGCAATTACGGAAGGAGGTGGCGCGCAGCCTTTTCAAGAGAATCGCTTCGTTGCCGCTTCCTGCGGCCGTGGAAGGCAGCAAAGTTTCCACGCCGGGAGTGGTGGCACTTTCAAAGCCGGTTTTATTTTTGTCCAGAAGTGGATAGAAAAGGTCGAGCGGGATTTCCCGCCGGGCCTCCCTTGCCGTGGTTTCCAGAATTTCCGCCGTGGTGAAAAAGTCCAATTCCTCGGACAGATGATTCTCTGTCCCTGCGCGGAAAAATTTGTCCAAACGGCCCTGCCGGAAATAGGTGATGACGGCAGGCAGGGTGGATGGCATGGAGCCAGGAGCATCCACGGAAGCCAAGCCGGGCGGATGAAACCGGGTGGAGCGGGCCTTCCTCGGCAGGGAAAGGATGCGCTGGAACAGTTCCGGCTCCTTGTCTTTGACATCCAGAATTTGGCGCAGGTATTTGAGTTCGCTTTTTGATTCCGCCTCGTCCCCTTCGGCGGACGTTCTGGAATTGATCCGGTCAAAAAGATTGTGCGAGGTGATTTCTTCATCGCCCGTCAGAAGGCGGGCGTCATTGCCCAAAAGGGTAATGAAGGCGTGGATTTTGGCCTTGGCCGCCTCGGTCAGGGCAATTTCATCGTTGCCCTCGTCGGTGGGGAAAAAGTTGTAAGTAAAGATTTTTTTGAACTTGGTGCCGACACGGTTGACCCGCCCCACGCGCTGCATCAGACGGCTCGGATTCCACGGAATATCATAGTTGATGACCGTGGCGGAGCGGTGAAGATTGACGCCTTCGGCCAAGACATCCGTTGTCACCAAAATCCGATAGTCGTCTTTGAATTCCTTGATATTGGGATCAAAATTGGCGATGACTTCCCGGCGCAGTTCAGGGCTGGAAGTCGAACCGAAAAGAAGGGTTTTCGGCTCCACGTCTTTTTTAATGCATTCGGCCAAGTATCGGGCGGTGTCGGCAAACTCGGTGAAAATAATCAGCTTCCCGGAAGTGAAGCCGGGAAGCGTGGTCAGCACATGCTTGAATTCCAGCCATTTGGGATCACGGTTCACCTGCTTCCATGATTGTTGAATAGCCTTGAGGGTTTCCAGATCGGAGGCTACGTGCTGCCGGAAGAGTGGAGTAAATGTGTCCGCAGGATATTTTTCCGCCTTTTCCTGCCAAATCAGGGCTTCAATGGCATCGTCATCCCCTTCCTCAAGAAATTCCAAAATCTTATGACTGTGCTTTTTGCTGGTATAAACAAAGCCATCGTCAAATGCCTTGACCACCAATTCATGAGACTTGATAAACCGTCTGAGGGTTTCCTGAAAAGCGTGGAAACTGCTTTCCAGCCTCTTTACGAGAAGAATTTTCATGAAGGTGGCCAGATTCCGCTGGCCCTGCACCGCTGTTTCGTCAACCGGCCCCGTGTAATAAATCGGATTTAGAGGCTGGTAACGAGCATAATAAAAATCAACGCTGGTGATGCTTTCGAGTGTATTTGAAAATATCGAGCTTTCCGTTTGATCCAGTTGATAAAGCAGGGGAACGGGGTCGTCCACCTTGGGAAAGGCGATCTTCTGTTTTTTAAGATCGTCTCCATAAAACTCTTCGATTTCCCGGCGTGTGCGCCGAACCATGATATATTTCAAGACACGTTCCCGAAGTTCATGGGCATTTTGCTCGACGGCGGCAACGTATTCATCGGCATTGTTCAGGCGGTGCAGGCCCTCGATGCGTTTTTGCAGCCTTTCAAAGAAAACCTCCAAGTTCCGCAGTCCTGGAATAGTGCTATTGCGGGGCGGCTGGAAGAGTTTGATCTGGCTGTAAATATCTTTGAGAGTGTTATTGTAAGGAGTGGCGGAAACGAGAATGACGCCCTTGTTCTGGCAAATGCGGGTCAACAATTCATAACGCTGGGTGGAATCGCCTTTGAAGCGGTGAGATTCATCAATAAAAACATATCTGTAAAAATCAACTCCCTGCTTGAGCGCCTCTTCAAGCTTTCCAATGGAAACACATTTATGGCCCGGAACGCAAAAATCCCGGAAGACACGGGGCCATGAACCGGGACTGTTTTCATCCAGCAAGCTTGGAGGAGCGATGACAAGACAGCGCCCATCCAGTTGGAGGGCCAACAAAGCGGACATGAAGGTTTTGCCCAAACCGACCACATCGGAAAGAAAAACCCCTCCGTAGGTCTTCAACATCTGTTGAGCCGTAAAAACGGCGTCCTCCTGATATTGCAATTTTTTGAAGTTAGCTGGCAGATTTTCGGAATTGAGTTTGGATCGGTCGCCCAAATAATCCCGGAAATATTCCGTCAGGAACTTCAGATAAAGCTCATAAGGGGTGAAAAAGGCAAAGGGAGAATCCTTTTCAACCGTGTCTATGATCGTTTCATGCACGTCTTTGACGTCAACCGCATGATCCCATAATTCATTGAAACGATGAAGGGCATAATCATGTTCTTCCGGCTCACCCAAGAGAACATTGAATTCCAGATTCCCCTCCAAACCGCTGTGGGAGAAATTGCTTGATCCTGTGATAACATAACCGTGGCTGACATCGGGAACCGGATTTTCCGGCGTCATGATATAAACTTTGGCGTGGATATTTTGCTCTCGGTAAAGCTTTACTTCCAGTTTCCCGGATCGAATCCATTCAATGAATTTGCGAATGCCCATTTCTATGGAGAGCAAATCCTGGGCTTCGACAAGCTCTTTGCGAAGCATTCCCCCGAAGGTCTGCTTGATTTCCGCCGTGGAAGGGATGTTTTCTTCCTGGGAATCCTTGGCGATTTGAACCAGGCCGTGGATGACCTGTTCATTTTTCAGGCCAATAAGAATTCGGATTTTCTTTACCGCCTCAAGGGAAGGATAGAGGCGAAAAAAGCCACTGATAAAAAAATATCCGACGAGACAATCAAAATCCCGCGTCAGAGGGAGAATTTTTTCCAAGCGCTTCCGCAAGGTGTTGTCACCCTGATTGGTCAGAAACTTTTTAGGCGTGGCAGGAATCCCTTCTGGCATGAATTGGACAAGTTTAAGGAGAGAATCAAATGCGTCCAGATTTACTATTCAAAGTCATCCAATGCGGGGGCCATGGAGCGCAGGGCTGGGCTGCGTAGCCGCGAGGTGCTTACCAAGGCGAGCGACGGCTGGGTGGGCGGGGATGTGGTGACCTTTGGGCCTCCACGAGCACACACACCACACAAAGGAACACCTCCCCTCTCGACTCTGCCTGGCCATCCTGCAATGCGGCGAAATCGCCTGATTTCCGCCTTTTGTCTTTGAGCGCGGGATCGGTCTTCATTCCGACAAACAGGTGAGGAAGACGCCGGAGGCGGGCCGGGGAGGTGTTCACAGGATGGGAATGTCGGAAGCGCGGGAACGGGAGCGGAGCCTGGGGGAAGCAGCGGCTGGGGCGGCTCTGCGGGTGCGGCGGGTGCGGGCGGTTGGTTGGGGCACGTTGGGACGTTGCGTTATTTGGGCTTCCCTGCTACGATTGCGGAGGGGATTGACGCATGGCGGATTGCATGGCATGAAAGAGTTTTCGCGCGATTAGCTCAGTGGTAGAGCGCTTGCTTCACACGCAAGAAGTCGCAGGTTCGAACCCTGCATCGCGCACCAGTTTTTAAGGCGGATTGCAGGAGAAACACTGCGAACCGTATTTTAAAAATGCCCTTGGCGTCAGAACATCCTTCCCCCTCGCTGTTTCCTTGCGTAGCATCCGCCACCTTATGAAAATCACCTGCCTTGGAGCCGGCTATGTCGGAGGCCCCACGATGGCGATGATCGCGGCGAAATGCCCCGACATTGAAGTCACCGTCGTTGATCCCAACGAGTCGCGGATCGCCGCGTGGAATTCGGAGCGGCTTCCGGTTTATGAACCCGGATTGGATGAAATCGTTCGCGAAGCGCGCGGGCGCAATCTGCATTTCAAGACCGACATCAAGGAAGCGATTCGCTCGGGAGACATCATTTTCGTATGCGTCGGAACTCCCACGAAAACCTACGGGGTCGGAGCCGGGCGGGCGGCGGATTTGCGCTATATCGAAAGCGCGGCGCGCATGATTGCGGAAGTCGCTGAAAAGCCGAAAATCATTGTCGAAAAGAGCACGATTCCGGTCAAAACCGCCGAGGCCCTGCTGACCATACTTCGCTCCAACTCCCGTCACGGCAATTTCCAGGTTCTGTCCAATCCCGAATTTCTCGCCGAGGGGACCGCCATTGCCGATTTGCAAAAGCCCGACCGCATTCTCATCGGGGGCGAGCGCACGCCGGAGGGCGACGCGGCTGTGGAAACACTGGCCGGCATTTACGCACGATGGATTCCGCGCGAGCGCATCCTTACCACGAACCTCTGGTCATCCGAACTTTCCAAGCTCGTGGCGAACGCCTTCCTTGCGCAGCGCATTTCCTCGATCAACTCCATCTCCGCCCTTTGCGAAGCGACCGGTGCCGACGTGGAGGAAGTGGCGCACGCCATCGGAACCGACTCGCGCATTGGCCCGAAATTCCTGCGCGCCTCCGTCGGCTTCGGCGGCTCCTGTTTTCAAAAGGACATTCTGAATCTGGTTTATCTCTGCCAGCACTTCGCCCTGCCCGAAGTCGCCGCCTATTGGGAAAGCGTGGTTCGGATGAACGACTGGCAAAAAAGCCGTTTTACGCGCCAGATTGTGCAATCGCTTTTCAACACCGTTTCGGGCAAGCGCATTGCAACGCTCGGCTTCGCCTTTAAAAAGGACACCAATGACACCCGGGAATCTCCGGCGATTCAAATCGTGCGCGGATTGATCGAAGAAAACGCCGACGTTGTGGTCTATGATCCGGAGGTGCCCGCCGATGCAATCCGGCGCGATGTCCTTGGGGAAGGCCGGACGGATGACCGTTTGCAGGTGGCCGACAGCGCCCTGGAAGCCGCACGCGGGGCGCACGCCCTTGTGGTTCTCACCGAATGGGACGAGTTCCGGGATTTGGATTTTGCCGCTATTTACAAGGGAATGCACAAGCCGGCCTTCGTGTTTGACGGACGAAACATTCTCCCGCGCGCCAAGCTCCAGGAAATGGGATTCCGCGTTTTTGCCATCGGAAAATGTCCGCCCATTCCATGACAGGCAACACCATCAAAAAAGGCGCACGCGACGCCTTTTTTCTTTTCCGGAGGAGCTTGGGCTCCTAAATCTCCGTCCATGCGCATTCTTGTCACCGGCGGAGCGGGTTTTCTCGGATCACATTTGTGCGACCGACTGATTGCAGAAGGGCACGATGTGCTCTGTCTCGACAATTTTTTTACGGGTCGGAAATCCAACATCGCAAATCTTCTCGGGCATCCACGCTTTGAGCTGGTGCGCCACGATGTGATTGACCCGTTCAAATTCGAAGTGGATCGCATTTACAACCTCGCCTGCCCCGCCTCCCCGCCGCATTACCAATACAATCCGATCAAGACGACGAAGACTTCCGTCATGGGCGCCATCAACTGCCTCGGCCTCGCCAAACGCGTCAAAGCCCGTGTGTTCCAGGCGTCCACCTCCGAAGTCTATGGCGATCCGGCAATTCACCCGCAGCCCGAAAGCTACTGGGGCAATGTCAATCCCATCGGACGCCGCTCCTGCTACGACGAAGGCAAACGCTGCGCCGAAACGCTGTTTTTCGACTATCACCGGGAGAACAAGGTGGACATCCGCGTTGTACGCATTTTCAACACCTACGGCCCGCGCATGCACCCGAACGACGGACGCGTCGTATCCAACTTCATCGTTCAGGCGCTGCGCGGCGAGGATGTGACGGTTTACGGCGAGGGTTCGCAAACGCGATCCTTCTGCTATGTGGACGATCTCATCGAGGGCTTTGTGCGACTGATGGAGCAGACGGAAACCGTCGGGCCGGTCAACATCGGCAATCCCGGCGAATTCACCATGCTGGAGCTTGCAGAGCTCGTGCTGCGCAAAGTCGGCGGGAAATCCAAAATCGTCCACCGTGATCTGCCTGCGGACGATCCCAAGCAGCGGCGTCCGGATATTTCGCTGGCGAAAAAATATTTGAATTGGGAACCGAAGGTGCCGCTTGAGGAAGGCATTGAACGAACCATTGCGTACTTCCGCAACGAAATCTGATGCGGCGACTCTGCGGGTGTTCCCGTGGTCTTTTTATCGTGATTTATGAATGACTTCAGCGTGCTGATTACATTTGGTGTCGGCCTGACCGGCGCCCTCGTTTTCGGCTATCTGGCGCTTCGCCTGAAGCTTTCCCCGATCATCGGCTACCTGCTGGCGGGCATTGTTGTCGGCCCCTTCACACCCGGTGTTGTTGCCGATCACCACATAGCCGAGCAATTTGCCGAGATCGGCGTCATTCTTCTGCTCTTTGGCATCGGCCTGCATTTCAACCTCAACGATCTCATCGCCGTCTGGCGTGTGGCGCTGCCGGGAGCCATCATTCAAAGCACGCTTTCCACCACCATGCTGGCCATTTTGCTGCATTTAGTTGGATGGACTTGGACATCCGGTTTCATTCTCGGCATGGCCATTTCGGTTGCCAGCACCGTTGTGATGGCACTCGTCCTGGCCGAGTCCAATGACCTCCATGCGCGCATTGGTCATATCGCGATCGGCTGGACCGTCGTGGAGGACATCCTCACCGTCGCCCTCCTGCTGCTTTTGCCCATCCTCTACGGCTCGGCACAAAACGCGGAGCAAAGCATCCCCGTCGTTCTCGGCTATGCAGGCCTCAAAATCATTCTCCTCGTTCTTGTGGTCATCGTTCTGGCCCTATGGGTCATCCCCTGGATCATGGAGCGTGTGGCACGAACGCGCTCACGGGAACTTTTCACGCTGGCCGTTCTGGTTCTTGCCGTGGGCATCGCCATTGGATCCGCCCGAATTTTCGGCGTCTCGATGGCCCTGGGGGCCTTTCTGGCGGGGCTTGCCGTGGGGCGCTCCGAATTTGCGGCCCGCGCCGCCAATGACGCCCTCCCGATGCGCGATGCGTTTGCCGTGCTTTTCTTCGTTTCCGTCGGCATGCTTTTTGATCCCCGCAGTCTGATCAACATTCCCCTGGTCATCGGCATCGTCCTGCTCGTTGTTGTCGTTCTCAAGCCATTGGCCGCCATTTTTACCGTCCGCCTGCTCGGCGAACCGCGCAACACCTCGCTTCCCATTGGCGCCGCGTTCTCGCAGGTGGGTGAATTTAGCTTCATCCTTGGCACCGTTGCCCTGAATCTCAAGCTGATCACCAATGATGGATGGAACGCCCTCATTGCAGCCTCCATTATTTCGATTGCACTCAATCCCTACATCTATCGCAAGGTGCGGCGTCTGGCTTTTTCCAAAAAGCCGCTTGCCATCGAAACCGACTCCGAAGCATATCGCCCCGCTCCGGACCCCAACCGCTGTATTCTGGTCGGTTATGGCCCCGTGGGGAAAATCGTCTGGAAAATCCTCCATGATCGCGGCGCCGAAATCACCGTGATTGATCTGAATCTTGATACTGTGCGCGAGTTGCGCGACGCCGGTGAAAATGCAATTTACGGGGACGTTCTCCGTTCGGAAACCCTCATGGATGCGGGATTGCGCTCCGTCGGCAGCCTCGTGCTCAGCACGCCTATTGAGGATGCCGCAGGACTTATCACCCAAGCGCGTCTTATCAACCCCGAGCTGCAAATCCTCGTGCGTTGCAATCATCTTCGGGACGCCGCCGCCCTGCGTCGCGCCGGGGCCAACGTCGTTGCTGCGGGAGAGGCCGAAGTTGGCGTTGCCCTCGCCGAAGCGGTTCTCGATCTCGATCCGCTGAATTTCGCTGAAGCCGCCGCCAATCGTGATGTCATCCGTCACAAACTTTATGATGCGGTGTAGCTGATTGCGGGAAGGACGATTTTCCCTCCGAAAAAATGGGCAGGTAAGGCGCAGGGGGTTGGTTGTTAAATTTAGGGATGTTTGGGGCGTTTCTCCGATGTCTTTGAAAATTTTGCAAAGATGCCGGCGGCGGGACTCGAACCCGCACTTCGCTTTCGCGAAAACGGATTTTAAGTCCGTTGCGTCTGCCATTTCGCCACGCCGGCGGCGAATGCAAAGACTATGGAATTTAAAACACTTCGGGCAAGCGTGACGAAGAGCGCCCGATTACTTTAGCGGTGCGACGACCGACTCACGCCACTCCAAAGCCGCTGGAACACGCATGTCCTTCAATCGTGTCGTTGGGGAGGATATTCGCTTGAGAATCATGTCCACCACACACGTTGCAAGCTGCGTGACATCCTGACGTATCAACGTGAGGCGCGGCGACCAATGCCCTGCAAGCGGGAAGTCATCAAACGACGCAAAGGAAATTTGCTCCGGAACATGGAGATCCAAATCCCGCAATCCGGCCAGGGCTCCGATGGCAAGCGATTCCGAAAGCGCCACCAGGGCGTCCGGCAAACGGCTGTGATGGCGCAGGGCTGCTATCAGCGCGTCCTTGGCCTGACCGCTGTCATTGGCAAGATTCACCGCCTCGACTCCTGCGCCAAAAACATCGGTCAAACCTTGAAACCGCTCGCTCATACTGCGGTCCCCCTCCGGCGCATTGAGAACCATCACTTGGCGATGCCCCAGATCATACATCCTCTGCGCCAAATTTTTCGAAGCCGCCCGATTGTCCGTCGCCACAAACGGAAATCCGCCGCCGCAGCCCGGACGATCCAAAATCACCACCGGAAAATTCGGATCCAATCCCGCCTTCGACAAATCAATGTCATCGCGCCCGGGAATCCAAATCAGGCCGTCAATCCCCCGCGCCACCAGCGACAGCAACAGCTCCTGCTCCGCATCCTCATCATTCCGACTGTGCGCGATCAACACCTGATAACCGTGCGGACGCAATTGCAGTTCAATCCGGTCGGTCAATTCCCCGAAGACCGAAGGTTGGGCGGATGGAAGCAAAAAGCCAACCAACATTGTTTTTCGCGTTCGCAAACTTCGCGCCTGCGGATTGGGGACATAACCCATTTCACGCGCCTTCGCATTCACACGTTGAATGGTTTCCTGCGAATAAGTGCTCCGTTCAAACGCCCGGTTCAAAACCTTCGAAACCGTACATGTTGAAAGATTCAAAGAACGCGCCAGGTCAGTGATCGTCACTCGGGAATGCCGCATGGAAAATTTATCTTGTCACACTGGCATCAATGCAATAGATAAACGATTTCATGAACGCGACCACACACTCTGATTCCCCCCGAATTTCCGACGCAGAATTTCAGGCGCGCCTCGAGCGTACGGCCAAGCTGACGGCGGAGGCGGGTTTGGACATATTGCTGGTTCATTCCAACGAAGCGGATTTTGCCAATGTGCGTTATCTTTCCGACTACTGGCCGTTGTTTGAATCGGCGGGGGTTTTGGTGGCACCGGATGGAAATGCGAAGCTGCTGATTGGGCCCGAGAGCGAAACATTTGCCCGGAGTCGCACGAAGATTGCGGATGTCCGCAAGCTGGTGGAGTACCGTGAGTCGGCCGAGCCGGATTATCCGACGATCAAGGTGGATCATTTTCGCGAATTGATTTTGGAAATGATTGGACGCGAGCCCAAGCGGATTGGACTGGCAGGTTGGGCGATTTTTCCCCTGCCCGTTTTCAACAGCCTTCGCGAGGCGTTTCCGCAGGCGGAGCTTGTCAAGGCGGACGGCGTCATGTTTCAGCAACGCGCGATCAAATCGCCCGGTGAGATTGCGTGTTTGAAGGAGGCGTTTCGCATTGCGCGTGCGGCGACGGATGAGGTGTTGCGGCGGATGCGTCCGGGAATGACGGAGTTGGAAATCGCGGGAATTTCGCAGGGGGTGATTTATGCGGAGGGGGCGGAATTTGAGGGGCTGCCGCAGTACGTGCTTTCCGGTCCGTGCAGCAGTCATGCCATCGGGCGTGCGGGTTATCGGAAAATTCAAAAGGGCGACATCGTTCAATTGAATTTGAGCGCGCGTGTTCATGGATATTCGGCCAGCGTTGGTGTTCCGGCGAGCCTCGGAAAACCGACCGATGCTGCGCGCAAGCTGCTGGAGTTCGGGCTCAAGGCCCACGCCTTCACGCGCACCCTTTTGCAACCGGGCACACCCGCACGCGAGGTGGCCATCCGCTACGATGAATTTGTGAAAAAGGAGGGATTCGGGGAATACCAGCTTTACGGTCCATGTCATGGAATCGGAATGATCGAAGTCGAACGCCCCTGGATAGAAACCACCAGTTCCTACAACTTGGAGCCGGGAATGACCTTCCAAATTGACACGTATTTTTATTCGCCGGCGGGCAGCGCCTTTGAAAAGGAAAACGGTGCCGCCTTTGGTTTGCGCTGGGAAAACGGCTGCCTGATCACCGGCGGCGGCAACGAACTGCTCGCTCCTGAAAATTCGGCCCTTGTCACCGTGGAGGCATGAAATTGAATCCCGCTCATCTCGGGCACCGTGTTTGGGTTTTTCCGGATGGCGACATTCCGCCGCACGATCCGTATGATGCGACGTTGAAAAACGCGGACACGCACGGTCACGAATCGCTGGTGATTCTCAACTCCGGCGGAAGGAAGGTTTTCCCAGTGCTTCACGTCTATTTTTCCGACAAGGAGCCATGGCGCATCGCCTTGCATCCAATTCCGCCACGGCGCGTGGCCTGTTATCGAACCGACGAGCCGCTTGGCGAGGAAAAGACGCGAATTCCGGAGGGGCAGTACAGTCTTGTTCTTGAATGCAACGAGCCCGTGGTGGCACAGATTGGCCGCATGGACATACGGCAGCCCAATCTCGCCTATTACACGGTGATGGGCTTTCCGATTGTGCAATAAATCACTCCCCCGCCCCGCTGCCATGAATCCCAAAAAGCATTCCTTTGATGTTCTTCTCGGCTTCGACATGGAAACTGACGTCGGCTCATGGACGCCGTTTCACGAAGGGCTGCGTCATGGCACACCAAAGGTACTCGAAGTGTTCCGGCAGCACGGAGTGACAGGGACTTTTTATTTTGTGGGGCTTTCCGCGCGGGAGGTTCCGGAGAGCGTTTTACAAACGAGGGACGCTGGACATGAAATCGGCGCACACAGCCTGTATCACGAAACCGTCGGCGACGCGCTGTTTCCAATTCCCGGCCTGCATCCCCTCCTGCCGCACGAAGTGAAACCGCGCCTCGAACTCAACACCCGTTGGGTGGAGGAAATCGCCGGAGTCCGTCCGCAAAGCTTTCGCTGTCCGCGTCTCTTCGGCTCGACATCCGTCTGCAACGCCCTCGAAGAACTCGGCTATGTGAGCGACGCCTCCTATCCGATGTATTTTTACCGCGAGCGACTTGAGCCCTATCATCCTGCGGCGAACGACTGGACGCAAAAGGGCGCCCTGCGCCTGGTTCAAATTCCAAACTTCGCCGATCTCTCCATTGAAAGTGCTGATCCCCATGGACGCGACAGGGATCAGTGGCCAAAATTTCGAACGGAGTCCGCCGAAAAACTACTCGAGCATGCGGATCAATTTCTCGACTGGCTCGAATCGCGCGGGGTGACGCGCAAAGTTCTCGCATTTTATTTTCACCCTTGGGAATTCCACCCGATGCCGCAGGGTGTCATTCATTTCGGCGAAGGCGGAGTCGTTCCCGATCCGTTTATTACAGCCAACTGCGGAGACTACGCCTTGGAGCAGTTTGACATTCTTCTAGCCGGACTCAAAGAGCGTGGAGCCCGCTTTAATACCGCCGCGCAGATTGCGGCGGAAACCTAATTTTATGACATTTCAACCCCGCATTTGGCGCAGTCCGAAAAGCAATTTTCTGGGTGATGAAATTTTACAATCACCGGATGTGTACACGCGCGAAACCCTTCGGAGTATTCGTGACGAGGGATTCGATGGCGTATGGCTGCGGGGCTGTCTTTACGACCTGATGGAGTCACACCTGCTCCCCTCACTCAATCGTTCGCAGGCGGATGAGAGGCGCGAAAAGCTGCGGGAGTTGATTGCCAGGGGGCGGGAGGAAGGCGTGGGAATCTGGCTGTTTTTCAACGAGCCGATGGCTGTTCCCGCCGATCATGCGCTTTGGCGGGAGCATCCCGAGCTGCGCGGTGTTTCGCATTGGGAATACCGGCGGGAAAAAGACGGTGACTTTCTCGCCTTGGGAGACATTCACGCACTTGAAAAATCGGAAATGGTTTCCATTTGCACGACAAGCGACTTGGGAAAAAAGTTTTTTACCGAAGCGATTGAGGGATTTTTTGGAAAGGTTTCGGGGCTGGCCGGAGTGATTCTCATCACGGCCAGCGAATCGCATTCGCACTGTTGGTCACATTTCACCGTACTGCCGGCCGCCGATCCATTCCGCCCCGTCAACGAAGGCGAACTGCCCTGCCCCGCCTGTCACGAGCGCGGAGCCGCCGCCGTTGTTTTGGATTTGTTGGCCGCCTGGCGCAAGGCTGCACCGGCGGACTGCCGGGTGCTGGCTTGGAACTGGAGCTGGTCCATGTGGTATCCCGATCCTCAGCTGGAAATCGTGCAGCATCTTCCCGAAGGCGTCGAACTGTTGCTGGACTGCGAGCGCGGCGGCATTAAATCCTGGCGCGGGCGCGAGATTCTCATTGATGAATATTCCATTGGCTACACGGGCCCGAGCGAACGCTTTTGCAAATCCCGAAAAGCCGCAGGAACGCGTCCCGTTCACGCAAAACTGCAAATCAACACAACGCACGAGATTGCCAGCGTTCCCAATCTTCCATTGATCCCCAATCTCTTCAACAAGTGGGCAGGCCTGCAACGCGAAGG
>JACTMZ010000173.1 GCA_014584375.1 Verrucomicrobiota bacterium
CGTCCGGCGGAATGTGCGCTGGAGGGATTTCCCGCGCTTTCGTCGAGAAACGGAAGCATGGCCTCGCGAACCCGCGAATCCAGCGGCGTTGTGGCGTTGTTGTCAAAATAAAGCATCGGATAACAGGGGCTTTCGCGGCCCGAAGGTCATTCAATTTCTCTCATACCAAAACGCACAGCGATCGCGCCGCCCCAAATTGCCCGGCCAGGCGCATATCAGCATTTGCCGCAACACCTGCCAGGCGCTGAATTTCTCAATCTTGCGTGCGGAAGAGGGAATTGTTTGCCTGATGACTGCAAAATGCCATCCGCGTTCGCGGCCCCAACGAGTCAGATTGCGCGCAAAACCCAGCTCCTCGCCGGCATAAACTTCTTCGTCAAATCCCCCCGTTGCCTCCCATCCCTCCCGCAGGGCGAAAAAATAGGAGCCGGCCGCCAGATGCAAAACACCGGACATTCGATTCCATGCTGCCAGCACACAGCGAACATGCCAGCCCAGCGGAACACCCTCCAAATGAATGCGTGCCCCGCCGCCGCAGACTTTTCCCGATGCCAGGGCGGACAATGTTTCGCGCAAGGCTTCCGGCGAAAGCACGGCGTCGGCGTCCATCCAAACAAGCCAGCTTCCCGTTGAAGCTGCTGCCGCCGCATTGCGAGCCCTGGCAATTTGCCGGTGTTCCTCGAAAATCACCCGCGCACCTGCGGCGCGGGCCGTATTTGCCGTTCGATCCGTCGAAGCATTGTCGCAAACGACAATTTCATAATCCTCCAAACCGCACTCCCGGGCCGAAAGCCCGATGGATTCAATCGCCCGGACAATCAATTCCTCCTCATTGTAAGCGGGGATCTTGCAATCTCCCGAAGTGGCGGGGCGGCGTCCGGATTTCGCATGACTCCGGAAAAAATGCGCGGATGAATTTTAAAAATGGAGCCATGGGGATTCGAACCCCAGACCTCCTCAATGCCATTGAGGCGCTCTACCAACTGAGCTATGACCCCTTTTTCCAGTGTGGATTCCGCTCAATATGCCCGAGGGGCGGCGTGCGGGCAACCGAAAACGCATGAAATCCGAGCGCGCGGTCTTGAAACCCAAACGCATCCTCGCATAATCTGCCGCCCTTATGGGACGACAATGGCTGCTGGCCAAACGTGAGGTTGCCTCGCTCAAAAAATCACAGGCCACGACAAAATTCATCCGGGAAATCACCATTGCCGCGCGCCACGGCGGCGCCGATCCCTCGACAAATTCCCGGCTTGCCGCCGCTTTGGAAAAGGCTCGGAAGGAAAGCGTGCCGAAGGATGCCATTGAACGCGCGATTTCCAAGGGTGCCGGAACGGGTGGCGACAAAACCGCGTTGGAACACGTCACTTTCGAAGGCTACGCGCCGCATAAAGTTCCGGTCATCGTGGAGGTTTTTACCGACAACAACAATCGCACCGCTCCGGAAATTCGCGTTCTTTTCAAAAAAGGTCAGCTCGGCGCTCCCGGCGGCAACAAATTCCTTTTTGATCACGTCGGCATTGTTGAAGCCCATACGACGTCAAATGCGGACATTGAGGAGGCCGCCATCGAAGCCGGCGCCAATGAAGTGGAAATTCTCACCCACGCGCAAAATGATGATATTCCGGAGGGTGTGCTTGGTGCCCGTTTCACGACCGATCGCACCAACACACACGCCGTGGCAAAATGGCTTTCGGAAAACGGCTGGACTGTCGTTACCAGCGAACTTGGCCATGTTCCGAAAAATTTTCCCACCCTCACGCCCGAACAGGCGGCTGAAGTCGGCGCGTTTTTGCAGGCTCTTGACGACCATGACGACGTCCATCGCGTGTGGGCCGCAATAAAATAAGCAGGCGCAGCGCCCGTCGCGATCAATCCGCCGCGTCGCCAAAAACAAACGCCGCCGCCTGCTCCACGTCCTTGTCTCCTCGACCGGACAAATTGACGATCATGATTTGATCCGGGCTCATCGTCGGCGCGACCTTGATGGCATGGGCTGCGGCGTGGGCGCTTTCGAGGGCGGGAATGATGCCCTCCGTTTTTGCCAATGTTTGAAACGCCGCAAGCGCTTCGTCATCCGTCGCAAAATCATACTCCACCCGCCCCAAATCGCGTAAATAGGCGTGTTCAGGGCCGACTGCCGCATAATCAAGACCGGCGGAAACGGAATGCGTCAATCCGATTTGTCCGTCGTCATCCGCCAGCAAAAATGTTTTGCATCCCTGCAAAACGCCAAGTCGTCCGCCTTGAAATCGTGCGGCATGACGACCGGGCTTGATTCCCTCGCCGCCGCCTTCGACGCCGACCATGCGAACGTTTTTGTCCTCAAGAAACGCGTAAAACAAACCGATGGCATTGCTTCCGCCGCCGACGCAGGCGATCAGCAGATCGGGAAGGCGGTTTTCTTTTTTCAAAATTTGCCGCCGCGCCTCCTCGCCGATCACCCGGTGAAAATTGCGAACCATCATCGGATACGGATGCGCGCCGTAGGCCGTGCCAAGAATGTAGTGCGTTGTGCGCACATTGGTCACCCAATCGCGAATGGCCTCGTTGATCGCCTCCTTGAGCGTCGCCTGTCCGGCTGTGACGGGAACAACCTTTGCGCCGAGAAATTTCATGCGCGTGACATTGAGTGCCTGGCGTTTCATGTCTGTCTCGCCCATGTAAACCACGCACTCCATGCCAAAACGTGCGGCTGCGGTGGCGGTGGCAACACCGTGCTGGCCGGCACCGGTCTCGGCAATGACGCGCTTTTTCCCCATGCGCTTCGCCAGCAAAATCTGGCCCATCGTGTTGTTGATTTTATGAGCGCCCGTATGCAGCAAATCCTCGCGCTTAAAATAAATTTTTGCCCCGCCAAGCCGCTCCGTGAGGCGCTCCGCAAAATATAGCGGCGTCGGACGTCCGACAAAATCCGCCAAAAGCGAATTCAATTCGTTTTGAAATTTCGGATCTTTTTCCGCCGCTGCGTATTCGTGCGTCAGCTCCTCCAATGCGGTCATGAGAGTTTCGGGAACAAAGACACCGCCGTAGGGGCCGAAGTGTCCCAGGGAATCAGGCTGTGATGTAAAAGTCGCTACGGACATGGCTCAACTATGGCTTTGCCGCAGAATTCTGGCAATGGCGCGACGATGCGGCGATGGAACGGCGACATTCTCCAAAGTGAGCAGGGCAACCGATCGCCGAGGTTCGTCCGATGTGCTCAGATCGTCCGCACGTGTTTCATACACCCCCAGGCTCACACGTTCGCGCACGATGCCATAGGTCAGCACGGTCATCGGTTTCGTCAAGGGCGGCGCCTTCAACGGTGGAAGACGCCACAGATTCGTCCATCGCCGCCCTTGGGACTGCTGCAACAGCACGGTTTTTCCATCGCTGATCCACGCTGCATGTTCAGTGTGCGCCTGAACCGCTGGTTTTGGGGTTTTGACGGGCAGTTTTTCCGGCTGCGCGGCGGCACAAAATCGCTTTACCGGACAAAGCGGACAATCGGGTTTTCCGGCACGGCAAATCAACGCTCCCAGTTCCATCAAGGCCGAAACAAATTCCCGTCCGTTTTTTGAAGGCAGCAGACGCTGCAGCTTTTCCCGAGCTTGCGAGCGTCCGTCCGCCGTGTCCATTGGCGCATGAATGTCAAACAACCGGGCGATGACGCGGATGATGTTGGCGTCGAGCGCCGGCGCGGGAATGTCGTATGCAAAGGCGAGGATGGCGTTGGCGGTGTATTCGCCGACCCCGGGCAGCGCGCGCAATTCGTCATACACTCTCGGAAAATTGCGACCCGACACGGCCTTTGCGGCAGCGTGAAGGTTTCGCGCGCGGCTGTAATATCCGAGTCCCTGCCACAAAGCCAAAACTTCCGATTCCTCAGCGCGCGCCAAATCCGGACAGGTCGGAAATTTCTTCATCCATCGTTGAAAATAAGGAGTGACGGCAGCCACCGTTGTTTGCTGCAGCATCACCTCGCTCACCAAAATGGCGTATGGATCCCGTGTCCCGCGCCAAGGAAGATTTCGTCCGCAACGCCGGAACCATGCGCACAGGCTTTTGCGAAATTCGGGAATGTTCACGCGGAGATGAAAGCAAACCGTCCGACGCAAACAAAGCCCTGCATTTGATCAGCGCGGTGGCGGAACAGGCGGAATCACCACTGGATTGGGTACAATGAGCGGCGTAACGCGCGCTTCTCGGCGGGACGAATTGACGTTGATTTGCAATGGACCGAAGGAGGCAAATGGGGCCCAGGCAAAGGAGGAGCCGCACCATCCGATCGCCGGACGACGGGAAATGACTGAAGGAAACGAGGTGAAGCACACTCTGGGTTGAACCCATGGCGTGCTTCGCGCGTAAACGGGGGCGGACGGTCTGACAAATGTCGGGCTGGTATCACCTACACCGATAAGAAACTCCGAAATTGCCAGGATGCAAGCGGCTGATTTTCATGCAGACCTTCTCGACGCGGCGCGCAGCCTTGAGGCATTCTGCATTCATGCCACCACTCCGATCCCACACCGTCGCACTAACTGATGAGCAGGCGGAAAAGCTGCACAAATTGCTTGTGGATCAGGAATTCAAATTTGTGTCACGACCCTACACAATTTGCTTTGCACAGAAGCCGAATCTGACCGTTGCTGTTTATGAAAAGGGTCCAAAGGCGGTGATTCAAGGCAAGGGAACGCGCGAATTTATCGAGTTCATCCTCGAACCGGAGATTCTCGGCGAAGCCCGTCTCGGCTATGAGGAACTGCATCATCCGGATCGTTTCACCCCTCATTTTGGAATTGATGAAAGTGGCAAGGGTGATTTCTTCGGCCCGCTTGTCATTGCCGGTGTTTATGTTGATCTGGAGATTGCGCGCCTTTTATTGGAAGCCGGGATTCGTGACAGCAAATCCATTGGCTCAGACGCACAGATTCGCAAATTTGCAGAAATCGTGCGGGCCACGCCGGGCCTCATCAGCGACGTGGTGATCATTCCGCCTGGGAAATACAATCCGCTCTATAAAAAAATCGGAAATCTCAACCGCCTTCTCGCCTGGGGTCATGCGCGTGTCATCGAAAACCTTTGCGACCGCCGTCCGGATTGTCCCGCCGCCCTCTCCGATCAATTCGCCAACCCGCGCGTGCTTGAACGCGCGCTGATGAAAAAGGGTCGCAAAATCACCCTGCGTCAACAAACCAAGGCGGAAAGCGATTACGCCGTGGCGGCGGCGTCCATTTTAGCCCGGGAAAAATTTATCAATTGGATTGATGACGCCGAAAAAACTTGGGGCGTCAAATTTCCGAAAGGCGCGTCAATCGCCGTCCTGGAAGCCGCCCGTACTCTCGTCCGCTCCCATGGCGAAATGGCTCTTCATGAGACGGCCAAACTGCATTTTAAAACCGCAGGTCAGGCGCTGGAGAACAGCGGGCATTAAAGCTCTTCCGGGTGGTTGAGCAGTTCGGCAATGCGGGCGAGCAACCGGCCCGCCGCGCCGCCATCAAGAACGCGGTGATCGAAGCTGAGGGTGAATCGGGCGACGGTGGCCGGAACAAATTGCTCCTTCTCCGCGTCCCACTGCGGCTCGATGCGTCCGGCGCCAAGACCGAGAAGAACGGTTTGCTCCGGCAACGGAATGGGCGTGGCGAAGGTGAGGCCGAATGTGCCGTAGTTGGTAACGGTGGAAATGCAGTGTCCCATGTCGGAAGGCGCAAGCCGTCGTTGACGCGCCAACTCCACAAGGCGCGCATAGATCGGGACCAACTGAACGAGGGTGTGCTTGTCGGCCTCGCGAATCACCGGCACAAGTACGCCGTCCTCCGCCTCAACGGCAAAACCAATGTCAATCGAACCCGGATGGATGATTTGACTTCCAATAAGGCGACCGGCGGGCGCGCTGTTTTCGCTCAGAGCCACAGCCAGGGCGCGCAAGGCGTAAAGTGAAACGCCCGCCTTGTCTTTGGACGCCTTGCGATGCGCCAGCAATTTGTCGAGAGGCACGGGTAAAACAACAGTGGCCAGCGGACGCGTCCAACTCCGGCGCATTGCATCCGCCACGGCTACGCGCATCGGCGAGGCGTCGGTGACCTTTTGACGGTCGAGATTTTCCATGAACCGCTCAAAATCCTCAATTGTCACGCGTCCGCCGCCGCCGCTGCCGGGAAGCCCGGCGAGATCCGCCGCGCTCAGGCCGAGTTCCAGCATCCGGGCCTTCATGCGCGGAGACAGGTAGGAAGCTCCGCCGGCATGGGCGGGAACCGGCAGCCCTTTGATCGTCGGCTCCACCTTGTCGGAATGGGGTGCATCGGGCTTTGGCGCTCGCCGCGCCTTCGGCGCCTCGGCCGGCATGGAGCCCACCGGCTGCTCCACAGGTTTTTCTGCGGGCTTTTCTTCCGGCTCCAAATAACCCATGCGATCTGCGTCCTCCTCGGACACTTCGAGATAACCAAGCACGGCGCCAACGGCATAGCTCTCGCCTTCAACCGCCCGCACCTCAACCAGCGTGCCATTGCACGGGGCGACGACACCCATGACGGCTTTGTTGGTTTCTACTTCCATCACATCGGCATCGCCCACCACGGCGTCTCCGGGCGTTGCAATCAAGCGGACGATGGTTGCCTCGGCAATGGATTCGCCGAGCTGCGGCATGAGAAGGGGAATGCGAACCATAATAGTCGGATTATTGGGTGAGGAGTTGACGCAGTCGGGCTGCGATGGATTCAGCGGTCGGGCGATATGCGGCCCAGAGATCGGGATGATAAGGAATGGGGGAATCCTTGGCATTGAGCCGCATTGGTGCGGCATCGAGCAAACCAAAGCCCTCGGATGTCACGCGGGCGATCACTTCGGCGGTTACTCCACCCCATGGCCAGGCCTCGCCAACCACAAGCAAACGTCCGGTGCGGGCCACGGATGCAAGAACGGTGTCGGTGTCCAACGGCTTGACCGTGCGCAAATCAATCACCTCAATCCGCCATCCTTCCTCCACCAAATCCTCGGCGGCCTGCAATGCTTCGTGAAGCATGGCGCTGTACGTCACAACCGTGGCGTCACGTCCGGCCCGGGCAATGCGCGCCTTGCCAACGGGCATGGCGACATCCGGCAGTTTTTCCGCCTTAAGGTGGTAATACAGCAGCTTGTGCTCGCAAAAAACAACCGGGTCATCCAATGCCACCGCTTCAAGCAACATGCTGTAAGCGTCTTCAACCGTGGCGGGCGTCATGACAACAATGCCGGGATAATGCGAATAAATGGCCTCCAAACTCTGACTGTGAAACGGGCCGCCGCCGATGGTTCCGCCGCTGGGCAGGCGCACCACGATCGGACAGGGAACGCCGGTGCGGTAGTAAAGTGTGGCGGCTTGATTGACAATTTGATTTAGGCCCACGGTGGAAAAATCGGCGAATTGCATTTCCACGATGGGACGCGCGCCTTCGATTGCCGCGCCAATTGCCATGCCGACGATGGCGTCCTCGCTGAGCGGCGCGTCTATGACACGCCCGGGAAATTCCGCCGCCAGATTTTTCGTTGCCTTAAATGCACCGCCGAAAACACCGACGTCCTGCCCGTAAATAAAAACCCGCGAATCCAGCTCCAGTGCGCGCTTTTGTGCGGAACGAACGGCCTCAAGATATGTTATGCTCATTCGTCCCCTCCGTTGTAATAACCGTCCATCAACCGGCTCGTTGAAATCGCCTGCCAGCCCTCATGAAGCGGATCCGGCCCTTTCTCACGCTGCGCAATGCTCAAGGCCGCCTCGACTTCGGATTGCGCCTCCGCCGTCCACGCCGCAATGTCGTCAGCCGTTGCAAATCCGCCTTCCGTCAACTGCTGCGCACCCACCTCGATGCAATCACGACCGACCGGAGCCTTGCGCAAGGTGGGATCCACGTAACTCGCGTCATCATGCTCGCCGTGACCGACCAGACGCAGCAATGACGCGAGGACCATTTGCGGGCCACCGCCTTCGCGAGCCGCCTGTACAGCGCGTTCAAGGACTTCCAGACAGGAAAAAATATCGGTGCCATCGGCCCGGTGCCCGGCGATGCCGTATCCCGTCGCCCGATCCAACAAATCGGCGCAGGCAAACTGACGGCTGTTCGGCGTGGAATATGCGTATTGATTGTTGGCAACGACAATGACCACGGGAAGTTTTTCCACGGCCAAAAAATTAACCCCTTCATGAAACGCGCCCGTTGAGGTTCCCCCGTCGCCGATGGAGGTGATGCCGACAGCGCCCGTTTCACCGCGAAGCCGGCGCGCATACAGTCCGCCTCCGACAACGGCGATCATGGAACCCAGATGGCTGATCATGGCATAGGAACCCTCCTTCGGAACGCCCCGATGGATGTTGCCGTCGCGCCCGCGCATGGGACCCTGTGCCGATCCAAAATACGTTCTCAACGTGTCCAGCATGGTGTCCCCGAAAGCCATGCGTCCGGCCTGATCGCGAATGCACGGGCCGTAGATGTCGCCCTTGCGCAGGAAAATCGTTGAGGCTGTGCTCAGGGCCTCCTGTCCGCGGCCAAGAAAAACACCGCCTTTGATCATCCCCGCCCGGTAAAGACTGGCCAGTTTGTCCTCAATGACACGCGCCCGGAGCATGATGCGATATGCCCGCACGGGCAATGGCTGTTCTTGCGCCAATCCGTCATTTGCCTGTGTTTCGTCCTTGGTTGCGGAGGCCATTGGAAAGCAAATGATATGTCGGGAGCGCATCCCGCTGCAAAGGCAAAACGCAGTGCCGGTGGTATTTTATCTCGCGCAGCCGCCTCCGACGGGGAAAATGCGCGGAATGCCAAGGGTGCGGACTTTGATTGTTGGAATTCCCTTAGCGCTGGCCATTGTGACGATGGCGGCGCTGTGGACGGTCATGCGCGCTTCCACTGAAAGGAAAAACGAAATGTTTATCGGCAGCATTGCCGAGCCCGCGACTCTCAATCCGATCCAAGCCGCCGATTCCGCCTCGGGAGCGGTGTTGGGCGTGATTTTCAACGGCCTGCTTAAATATGATGCGGAACTGAACATTGCCGGAGATCTGGCGAAATCGTGGGAAATGAGCCAGCGCAGCACCTTTTTTTTTGAAACTCCGGGGGATGCAGCACGGGCGGCGGTCAATCTCGAAGCAGCGTCAAAGGACTTCGACAGACTGCATTTGCGTCGCCGACATGCGGAGGGAAAACGGCTGATATTGGAACTTTCGCTGCCTGGAACTGCCGACTCGGAGGAGCTGGCAAAGTTTTTTGGCGATGTGCATCCGCTCTCCGTTTCCACGCTTTCCATCACCGCGCCAAAGCCCTTGGATAACGCGCTCGGAGAATTTGCCTCCCATGATCCGTCTGCACAAATTGTCCGCATCTGGACCAATGGCAACCTCGGCGAAGTGGTGTTTCTCGGCGATGCAAACGCTGTCGCGCAGCGTCTGCGGGAGTTTCTCTCGAATAAAATCGGAGCGGATGGCCTGGCCATCGAAGCCATTTCCGCCCCCGCCTTTTTAGCTGAACCGGAAATTCAATTTCGTCTGCGCAATGACGTAAAGTGGCATGATGGCGTCCCGTTCTCCTCGCGCGATGTCAAATTCACCTACGACGCCATCATGGACGACCGGGCGGCTTCGCCACGCAAGTCGGATTACGAACTGGTGTTGATGCTTGAAACGCCGGACGAGCACACCGTACGCGCCGTCTATCGGCGTCCGTTTTCCCCCGCGTTGGAAAGTTGGATGATGAGCGTTCTGCCCGCACATCTCCTCGCCGATCTTCCTCCGGATCAATGGCCGCTAAAATTCAATCGCGCGCCAATCGGCACGGGTCCGTTCAAATTCGCCGAATGGAAAACCAATCAATTCATACGTGTCGTTCGCAATGACAACTATTTCCAAGGGCGCCCGCATCTCGACGGAATCGTCTTCCGTGTGTTGCCCGATCCCCTCACCCTGCGCCTGGCTTTTGAAACACGTCAGGTGGACTTTTGGGCCGCCGATCCATGGGCGGCCGGCGGATTCAAAAAGGACGCACGCTTCACCGTTTTTTCGTCACCCGGCAACGCCTACAATTATGTCGGATGGAATTTGCGTCGTCCGCTGTTTCAAGATCCGCGCGTTCGCATCGCGCTGGCGCATGCAGTCAATGTGGAGCAAATGATCCGTTATGTGCTCTACGGATACGGAACACAAAGTACCGGAATTTTTACGCCCGACATGTGGTTTTTCAATCCGCACGTTCGACCGTTGGAATTTGATCCTGAAAAGGCAAAACGTCTGCTCGCCGAGGCGGGATGGACGCCGGGAGCGGATGGAATTCTCATGAAAAACGGCGAACGTTTTGCGTTCACGCTCATCACAAACAATGGCAACGCGGTGCGCAGCGACATTGCCACCCTCATTCAAGCCGATCTCAAACCTCTGGGCATCGAAGTAAAAATCGAAATGTATGAGTGGGCTGTGTTTTTAAAAAATTTCATCAACAAGGGCGAATTTGACGCCATGGTTCTTGGCTGGGCGCTGGGGCGGGGTTTTGATCAGTTTCAAATTTGGCACTCATCGCAGACCGGCCCGGAACAGCTTAATACCGTGAGCTACAAAAACACGGAGGCCGACCGGCTGTTGAAATCCATTCGGGAGGAATTTGATCGCGACAAAATCATCGCCCTTTGCGGCGAGCTGCAACAGCTCATCTATGACGATCAACCGTATCTCTTTCTTTTTGTTCCGGAAGGTGTCTCTGTCATGTGGAAGAATGCCTTTCGCGTGCGCCGCCCCGGGCCGGACGGCGAATGGATTGACGAACCAGTGACAATGACCAAGGCCGGATGGAGCTATTATCTCGAATGGTTTTATCGTCCGGAATACGCGGAGGAGGCCGCGAAATAATCGCAGAATTATGGTCGCCTTCATCATCCGCCGCCTGCTTATTTCCGTGTTGCTGCTGTTTTTTATCAGCGTGATTTCCTTTTTTATTGTCACCCTCACGCCCGGCAGTCCGTATCCCTGGGGTGAGCTGAACCCGAAGGTCTCTCCCGAGGTAAAACGGGTGTTTCGAGAAAAATTTCATCTCGATCGTCCTTTGCCCGAACAATACGCGCTCATCATGCGCGACCTGTTCACCGGAAAATTGCGCAGCATCAAGGACGAGCGTCCTGTGTTGGAAAAAATTGGCGAGCGTCTGCCCGCCACGCTGATTTTGAATCTCGGGGCGTTGGCGCTTTCGTTGAGCTTCGGGCTCATGCTTGGCGTTTACGGTGCGCGGCACGCCGGGCGTCTCCCCGATGTTCTGACCAGCATTCTTGCCTTCACCTTTATCGCCCTGCCGGGATTTTGGGTTTCCTATCTGCTGGCCATTTTTCTGGTGAATTGGGCAGCCGTTCCCATCCTCGGCACTCATACGATCGGAGTGGATTTCACCAGCGGAATGCAAATTTTTCTCGATGGCTGGTGGCATGTCATGCTGCCCGCTTCCATCCTCGCCATCGGAGGAATCGCCGTACAGTCGCGGTTTGTCCGCGCCAGCATGATCGAAACCATGCGCGAGGATTTCATCCGCACCGCCCGCGCCAAAGGATTGGATGAAAGCGCGGTTTTTTATCGCCACGCCCTGCGCAACTCAATTCGCCCGCTCCTCACCGGCATCGGCCTGCTGCTGCCTGCGCTGATCAGCGGCTCGGTTATTATTGAAAGCATTTTCGCCTATCCCGGCATGGGCCGCCTCGGTTACGAAGCCGTGCTGGAGCGCGATTATCCGACGCTTGTGGCGCTCAATTTTGTCACCGCCGCACTGGTGCTTGCGGGAAACCTGTGCGCCGACCTGCTCTATGCCGCCGTGGATCCAAGGGTGCGACTCGAATGACAACCAACGTCTCAAAAATTTCCGCTCTTGCACCGTCCAGTCCCGCCGGACGCGTCTGGCGGCGCTTTCGCTCCAATAAAATTGGCATGACGGCTGCGGGCGTGGTCGTCCTTTTGGGCGTCATCGCGCTGATCTTTTTCATTTTTGACCGCCTTGGCATTCCTTTTCCGACGGATCCCAATGCCACCAATCTTGAAAGAAAACTGCTGCCGCCGAATTCCATCAATCTTCTGGGGACGGACAATCTCGGTCGCGACGTTCTCAGCCGTCTGCTCAATGGCGCACACATTTCGCTGACGGTTGGATTTATTGCCGTGTTTGTTTCGCTGTCCATCGGCATCACCGTTGGCGCGGTCGCCGGTTATTTTGGAAAATGGGTGGACAATGTGATCATGCGCGCCGTGGATGCGATCATGTGTTTCCCGACGTTTTTTCTCATCCTTACCGCCGTCGCGCTGCTCGGGCCGAGCATCATCAATATCATCGTCGTCATCGGACTGGTTAGTTGGACGGGAACGGCGCGCTTGGTGCGGGCGGAATTTTTGACATTGCGCGAGACGCCTTATGTGCAATCCGCACGGGCCCTGGGACAGCGCGCCCCGCGCATCATTTTCCGTCACATTCTTCCCAACGCCGCCGCACCCATTCTCGTCACGGCCGTCCTGGGCGTTCCCGAGGCCATTCTTACCGAGGCTGGTTTAAGCTTTCTTGGTTTTGGCGTACAACCGCCGCAGGCCACATGGGGCAATATTATTGCCGATGGAAAAACGTACATCCTTGACGCATGGTGGCTGATTCTTTTTCCCGGACTTGCCATTCTCGTCGCCGCGCTGTCGTTTTATCTGGCCGGCGACGCCTTGCGCCAAGCCGTGGAAACCCGATCCGAACGCCAATGACCAGCCCCATTCTCCAAGTCAAAGATCTTTGCGTGGACTTTGTCCTCGAAGACCGCGTCATTGAAGCCGTGCGCGGCGCGTCGTTTGAACTAATGTCGGGCGAAACCCTCGCCATTGTGGGCGAAAGCGGCAGCGGCAAAAGCGTGACCGCCCTGGCTCTCACACGGCTCCTGCCGGTTCCCCCGGCGCGGATTCGACACGGCGAAATCCTGTTCAATGGCGAAGACGTTCTGGCAATGAACGCTGCAAAATTGCGCCGGTTGCGCGGTGGAAAAATCGCCTATATTTTCCAGGAACCCTCCACCTCGCTGAACCCCGTGTTCACCGTGCGCAGCCAGATCGCAGAGGCCGTCCGACTGCATCGCCCGGATGTGACCGACATCAATGCCGAGGTTATTCGCTGGTTGGACGCCGTGGGAATCGTGGACGCGTCCCGACGCATGCACGATTATCCGCACCAATTAAGCGGCGGTATGCAGCAGCGCGTCATGATCGCCATGGCGCTCGCCTGCCGCCCCGATGTGCTTGTGGCGGACGAACCGACCACCGCGCTTGATGTGACCATTCAGGCGCAAATCATGGAGCTACTCGCCTCGCTGAAGGATCGCTTTGGCATGGCGGTGATTCTCATCACGCATAACTTCGGCATTGTTTCAGGCTTTGCCTCACGCGTGCTTGTGATGTATCGCGGAAAAATTGTCGAACAAGGCCCGACGGAGGAAATTTTGCAGGCTCCCGAACATCCCTACACGCGTGCGCTCATTGACTGTATTCCGCGACTGGGCGCAAAAGAAAAACGCCTTCGTACAATTGACCGCGAAGCTCTTGATTCGCAATAAAATCGCCGGTGCGAGCAAAAGGCTTCAGGCGCCCATTCCGTCGAGGACTTTTTGAATAATGCGATCCGCCGTCGGCAATTGCTGCTCTTCGAGGGGCGGACTGTAAATGGCCGGCGCATCCAGTGAGCAGACGCGCATGACGGGCGCATCCAGATCATCAAAGGCGCGCTCCTGAATCATGGTCGCAATTTGCGCGGAGACGCCGCAAAACGGCTTGTTTTCATCCACCAGCACCGCACGGTGTGTTTTGCGCACACTGGCCAAAACCGTCTCTTCGTCCAACGGACGAATGGAACGCAGGTCCACCACCTCGGCGGAAATATCAAACTCATCCGCCAGCCGCTCCGCCGCCTGGAGCGCCGTGATGACGGCACGTCCGTGCCCAATCAGCGAAACATCGTTCCCCTCGCGTTTCACATCGGCCACACCGAGAGGAATCAGGTATTCCTCCTCCGGCACCTCGCCTTGATCGCCGTAAAGCAGGGTGTTTTCCAAAACACAAACCGGATCATTGTCACGAATGGCGGTTTTCATCAGCCCCTTGGCATCATAGGGCGTCGCCGGACAGACAACCTTGAGCCCCGGAGTATTGGCGAGAAAGTTTTCCGGTGTGTGTGAATGCGTGGCGCCGACATTTGTTCCGCCATTGGCCGGCCCGCGAATGACAAGCGGCAGGTGAATGGTGCCACCGGACATGTAACGAATGCATCCGGCGTTGTTGACGATTTGATCGAAACCGACGTAGGCAAAACTCCAAAACATCAGCTCCATCACCGGTCGCAGCCCCAGCATGGCCGCGCCGACTCCGAGCCCCAAGAATCCGCCCTCGCTGATCGGCGTGTCCACAATGCGACGCGAACCGAATTTTTTCCAAAGCCCCTCGGTGATTTTGTACGCGCCGTTGTACTCGGCGACTTCCTCGCCGATGATGACGACATTGTCATCGCGTTCGAGTTCCTCGGCGAGAGCTTCGTTAAGGGCCTGACGATAGGTAATGACGCGCATGCTTGAAAATAAGAAGAAATTGCCCCCCGGGAGAAATCAGTCGTTAAAAAAATGGCGCCCGGTGCGCCCGGCTTCCGTCCCCTGATCCACCTCGTAATACACATCGTCAAAAATTTCCTCGAGCTCGGGGAACGGACTGTCCTCGGCGAACTTCACCGCGTTCTCCGCCTCCTGCCGCGCCTCCCGGTCAATGGCCGCGATCACTTCATCGTCCGCCACTCCCTCGACCTTGAGCTGCTTTTGCCACAGCCGGATCGGATCATGGTTTTGCTTGTAAAATTCAATCTCCTCGGCCTTGCGGTATTTTTTGGCGTTGGCATCGGCGACCGAATGTCCGTAGTAGCGATAGGTGTTGATTTCCAGCAAAGTCGGACGCTGTTCCTTGCGGGCCCGCGTCATGGCCTCAAAAGTTTTGGCCCGCACCTCGTAGAGATTCTCCCCGTTCACAATGTCCCAATCCATGTTGTAGGCGGTGGCGCGTTCTGCGAGGCAGGAGCGGATTGACGAGGATCGTGCGAGGCTGGTTCCCATGGAATAGCCATTGTTTTCGATGATATAAACCACCGGAAGCTGCCACAGCGCGGCCATGTTGAGGGATTCGTGGAATACGCCCTGATTGACCGCGCCATCGCCGAGGTAAGTAAGACAGCATCCTGGAATGCCTCGATATTTCAGGGCAAAGGCGATGCCCATGCCGATGGGCGTCTGCCCCGCGACAATTCCATGACCGCCCCAGAAATTTTTATTCGGCGCAAAAAAGTGCATCGAACCACCTTTTCCCTTCGAGCACCCGGTGGCCTTGCCAAGAAGCTCCGCCATGCACTCATCCATCGTCATTCCCATCACAATGGCGTGCCCGTGCTCGCGATATGCCGTGATGCAATGATCATCCGGCGTCAAAAGCGAGCAGGTGCCGACCGCCACGGATTCCTGCCCGATGTACAAATGCAAAAATCCACCCATTTTCCCCTGCTGATAAAGCTTCAGTGATGCCTGCTCAAAACGGCGGATGCGAAGCATGTCGCGCAAAAATCCAAGCTTCTGATCCGCCGTCAGACCGGCGTTGACCGTCGCCTTGGCAAAGTCATCCAAATCAACGTCGCTTTTCTCGAGTTGGGTTGTGGTCACAGGAATAAGATCAAATCGCTGCAAAAATAAAACCGCCGTGAATCTTGCGCCGGCGGCGCCTCGCAATCGGAGGCTTATTTTTATAAAAACACGCAGATTTGACAATCACAAAGCGCGCCCCCTGCGCGCAACAGGTTTTGGGCTGCATCGCGTTGCCTTCCGTTGCTGCGTGAGCCTGCTGTGGTAAGGTGTGTGCCGTGAAAAAAATTCCGGTTTTTTTATTTCTGGTGGCGGCACTCCTTTCGCCGTCGCCCGGCGCGCAGGATTCTTCTTCCGCCGCCGGGGCGCGCGCCCTTGGCAACGCATTTGCGGAGGTCTATGAGAAGGTGGCACCGAGCGTCGTGGTCTTGGAGGTGATGGCACCTCCCGGAGAAGCTCTGGCGGATGACCCCGTGTTGGATTTTTTCTTTCGTTATCGAGGCCGACGGGCGGAGCCGCCCCGTGAGGAGGAAAGCGAGGGGTCGGGGATCATTGTTCGCGAGGACGGCTACATTTTAACCAATGCGCATGTCATTGCCGGAGCTGATCCGAATCGCGGGGTGACGGCCCGCCTGCAGGATGGAAAACGGCTTCCGCTTGTTGTGGCGGCGGTGGATGAAAAGACGGATCTTGCACTTCTAAAAGCCGAGGCGCGCGGCCTTCCCGCCATACGCTGGGGGAACAGCGCCGCCATCCGCGTCGGCGAATTGGTGTGCGCGATCGGTGCGCCCCTTCAACTTGATTTTTCCCTTACGACCGGAGTGATCAGCGCCAAGGGACGGGGAAATCTGACGGATACAGTCTATGAGGATTATTTGCAGACGGACGCCATGATCAATCCGGGCAGCAGCGGGGGGCCGCTTTGCGATCTCGATGGGCGGGTCATCGGCATCAATACGCTTATCAACGGCCTCAACCGCAGCTTTGGCTTTGCCATTCCCGCGCGCATTGCAAAACGGGTGAGTGATGCGTTGATTGAAT
>JACTMZ010000151.1 GCA_014584375.1 Verrucomicrobiota bacterium
CGGTGCGTCGAAGCGAGCTTTTCCAACACGGTGTCCCCATTGTGGGTCAGAGTCACATAAACGCAGCGACGATCCTCGTCGGACGGCGTTCGCTTTACGAGTCCGCGTTCCTGCAGGCGATCCACCAGACCGACGGCGCTGTGCGGCGCGATATGGAGGCGTTCTGCGAGTTTCCCCACGGTCACGCGTTCCCCCTTGGGAAATCCCTTGATTTCCAAAAGCGCCAGGTACTGCTGCGGTGCCAATCCCTGTCCCGCCGCCGCCTGCCTGCTGAAATGCAAAAACTTTCGTAACTCGTATCGAAATGAGGCCAGTGCTTCGTATTCTCCTTTTGTCATGGAATTGATGTATATTATATCGCATCATAATATAAAGCAAGGGGCTTAAATGTGTCGTCGCGGTGTTTGTGCTGGCTCCCGTCATTTCATTTTTGCGCCGTATTGCGAAAGTTCCCGGCTCTTGTAAACTGTTCCGCTTAACGCATGTTTTCACGTCTTTCCGATAAGCTGCAGGATGTTTTCAAGGATCTTCGCGGGCACGGACGCATCAGCGAGTCGAATGTCAATGACGCCTTGCGCGAGGTGCGCCTTGCGCTGCTGGAGGCGGATGTGCATTTCAAGGTGGCGAAGGATTTTGTCGCCCGTGTCAAGGAGAAGGCACTTGGGCAGGAGGTGTTGCGCAGCATCACTCCCGGTCAGCAGATCGTTAAAATTTTTCATGATGAGCTGACCGCTCTGCTTGGTGGGGATGCATCGCCTTTGTCGCTCGGACCGCAGGCCCGCATTCTTGTCGTCGGCCTCAACGGCGCCGGCAAGACGACGACCTGCGCCAAGCTTGCGCTGCATTTGAAACAGCAGGGCCGTTCGCCCGTCCTCATCGCCTGCGATCTTCAGCGCCCCGCCGCCGTTGAGCAGTTGGCGATTCTTGCTGAACAAATAGGCACGCCGATCTTTCGTCCGGAGCCGGGGGCGAAGGATGTTTTGCGCGTTGTGCGGGACGGCATGGCCTGGGCTCGGGCGCAGGGATGCAATGTGGAGATTTACGACACGGCGGGAAGGCAGGATTTGGACGAGGAGTTGATTGATGAACTGCGCCGTGTTCGTGACATCGTCGAGCCTCATGAGAGCCTGCTTGTCTGCGATGCGGCCACCGGACAGCAGGCGGTCGGTGTGGCGGAGAAATTTCATGGTGCGGTCGGTGTGACGGGACTCATTCTCACCAAGGTGGACGGCGATGCTCGCGGCGGTGCCGCGCTTTCGCTGCGGGAGGTGACCGGACGTCCGTTGAAGTTCCTCGGCACCGGCGAAAAAACAGAGGCGTTTGAGGTTTTTCACCCTGATCGCCTGGCCGGACGCATCCTGGGAATGGGCGATGTGGTGAGTCTCGTGGAGCAGGCCGCCCGCAATATTGACATGGAGGATGCGGCCCGGCTGGAGCAGCGCCTTCGCTCGGCGCAGTTTGATCTCAATGACTTTCTCGATCAGTTCAAGGCGCTGCGAAAAATGGGTCCTTTGGAAAATCTCCTTGGCCTGATCCCCGGTATGGATAAGATGAAAGGTTCCGGCGTTGATGAAAAACAGATGCGCCGGGTGGAGGCCATCATCCTGTCCATGACTCCCGGTGAGCGCAGCCGTCCGGACGTTCTCAACGCCCGCCGACGCCAGCGTGTTGCGCGGGGAAGCGGGACGACGGTCACCGAGGTGAACAATTTGCTGAGAAGATTTTCGGAGATGAAAAAACTTATGAAAAGTCCCGGCAAATTGAAAAAAATGATGACCCGGGCGGGCTCCATGGGCATGCTTGGGCGCAACCAATAAAAAAATTATGGCAGTAGCAATCAGACTTCGCAGGGAAGGCAACCGCAACAGTCCTTACTATAAGGTTGTGGTGGCGGATAAACGCAGCCCACGCGACGGCAAATTCATTGAAATCATCGGCTCTTACGATCCGAAAAAACCGGGTGTGAATTTTCAAGTGGACGTCGCCCGTGTTGACCACTGGGTCAAAAACGGCGCGCAGATGTCCGACACCGTGCGCAGCATCGTCAAAAAGGCCCGCCAGGCCGCCTGACCCGCTTGTTGATCATGGAGGAATTTCTCAATTTCGTCCTCCGCCGCCTCGCCAGTCGCCCCGACGAGGTGTTTGTCATGCACGCCGGCGAGGGCGATAAAACGGTCTTCACCATACGTGCCCCGCGCTCCGATATGCCGCGCATCATCGGCAAGCGCGGACAAACAATTCACGCCATGCGCGGACTTCTCAACGCTGCCGCCGCAAAGCAGGGCTGCCGGGTGAAGCTGGTCGCCCCGGATTGATTTTTATGAAACAACGCCTCCTTTTCCTTCTTCTCGGACTTGCCATTCCGTTCGCCGTCTCCTGCGAACGCATTCCACCCTCCGTCAGCATTCCCGGCTACGGGAAGAAGAAAGCAACGGTGGAAAAGGCGGACTCCCGTCCGTTGGGCGCATCCGAAAATCCTCCGGCGTTTTTCCCGGAGAAAAAGTAAGGGCGGCGGCGCTTACTTTCTCGCCTCGTCGTAATTTTCGCGGAACCAGCGATAGGCGTCGGCGATTCCTTCGCGCAACGCAATTTTCGGACTCCATCCGAGGGATTTTATTTTTGAAATATCGAGGAGCTTGCGCGGTGTGCCGTCGGGCTTGCTGGCGTCAAACTCAAGCCTCCCGCCGAAGCCGAGTGTTTCGCAGATGATTTCTGCCAGCTCGCGAATGGTGACATCCTCGCCACAGCCGATATTGACGGGTTCCGGCTGATCGTAATGTTCGAGCAGGAACAGGCAGGCGTCGGCCAGATCGTCGGTGTACAGGAATTCACGGCGTGGATTTCCGCTGCCCCAGACGGTGATGCTGTCAGCGCCGGATGTTTTGGCGTCGTGAACTTTGCGGATCAGCGCGGGCAGGACGTGTGAATGACGCGGATCGTAGTTGTCATGCGGGCCGTAGAGATTGGTCGGCATGGCGGAGATAAAGTTTATTCCGAATTGTCGTGCGTAGGATTGGCAAAGTTTGATTCCGGCGATTTTCGCAATGGCATAGGCGTCATTGGTCGGTTCCAGCGGGCCGGTGAGGAGCGATTCTTCGCGGATGGGTTGCGGCGCCATTTTCGGATAGATGCAGGAACTTCCGAGAAAAAGCAGCTTGCGCACCCCGAAATCGGCGGCGCCCTCAATGAGGTTGTTTTGAATGGTGAGATTTTGCAGAAGAAATTCCACCGGCTGTTCCCAGTTGGCGAGGATTCCCCCGACCTTGGCCGCCGCGACAATGACAACACCGGGTCGTTCTTTTTCGTAAAAGGCCCGAACCGCGCTGCGATCCAGCAGATCGAGTTCCGCGCGACTGCGCCCCAGCACGCGGGTGAAGCCGTTCCTTTTCAAGGAGCGGTCAATCGCACTCCCCACCATCCCCCGGTGTCCGGCCACAAATATTGCCTCGTCCTTTTGTAGAGCCATTTGTTATTGTCAGAACCCTATGGCAAAATCCCCCGTCGCCGCAAGAAGCGGACGCTTGCAGGTTCTGAAAACTTATAAACTTTACATCGGAGGCGCATTTGTCCGCTCCGAAAGCGGACGCCTTTTTTCCGTCATGCCTCCGGGTGGTGGCCCGGTTTTGGCGCAGGTTTGTCGGGGTTCGCGCAAGGATCTGCGCGACGCGGTTTCCGCCGCCCGCAAGGCATTTCCCAAATGGAATGCCTCCACACCCGCCCTTCGGGGGCAAATTCTCTACCGTGCGGCGGAAATGCTGGAAATGCGGTCGGAGGAAATGATCAGCGAAATCGTTCGCAGTACCGGATGCAGCCGTGCCGCCGCGCGCAATGAGGTGGCGGATTCCGTTGATGCGCTCGTTTATCATGCGGGGTGGACGGACAAATTGACGGCTGTGTTTGGTTCGGTGAACCCGGTTTCGTCCCCGCATTTCAGCTTCACCTATCCGGAGGCTGCCGGTGTGGTTGCCATTTTTTCCCCCGACGCTCCGTCGCTCGCCGCCCTGGTGCATTTGCTGGCTGCCGTCGTCCTCACAGGCAACACCTGCGTCGCGGTGATTTCGGAAACGGCACCGCTGCCGGGATTGACGCTCTCGGAAATTCTCGCCACCAGCGATCTGCCCGGCGGTGTGGTGAACATCCTTTCCGGGCGACGCGCCGATCTCGCTCCCATTGCGGCCGCGCACATGGACATCAACGCCATCGTCAATGGATGTGATGATGCGGATTTGGATAAAATTTTGCACGCGGGCACGGCGGTGAATATGAAGCGCTATGCACGGCATGTTCCGGCGGCGGAGGGCTGGCGCAATCCGGATCGCCCGCAGTGGATTTTGGACACGACGGAATTTAAAACGGCGTGGCATCCGATCGGATGGTGAACCGGCTGACGTCAGATCGCACCGCACGCCCGCGAAGGAAAAATTTTTCGATGGTGTGCGTTTATTTCGTGGTGTTTTGACGTTCGGGCATCATGTGGAACAAGCTGACAAAATCCGTCGAGCGCCTGGCGTTGCGTGGCATATCCGCAGTTTTTCCACCGCATTCGTCTCCGCCGCCTGTTGCCCCGCGTTCCGTGGTTGTGTTGAGCTGCACGGGCATTGGGGACGCGCTGTTTGACTCTGCTGCGATTCGCTGCATCAAGCGGGGTTACCCCGAGGCGCGCGTCACGGTTTTGGCGCACCATCGCCGCATGACCGTTGCGCGACATAATCCGTATGCCGACGAAGTTTTGCCGTATTCCAAGTCTCCATTGGCGCGCCTGCGGATTTTGCGGGCATTGAAGGGGCGACGTCCAAATGTGGCGGTCGCTCTGCGGGTCAATGAGGATGCCGTCATGCTCGGATATCTGCTGAATCGCCGCGCATTTTTCGGTTCGACAGACCGTTGCGGAAACATGTCATTCCTTTTATCCCACCCCGTACAAACGGGTGGTGGATTGCACGCGATTGAGGAAACGATGCGGGTCGCCCGACGCGCCGGAGGCGACGTCACTGCGCCGGCGGAAATGATTTACCGCGTGTCATCCGAGGAACGCGAGGCCGCCGCCCGGCGATTCGCTCCGTGGTTTGACGAGCCGTACATTGTCTGGCAGGCGGGAGGCGGACGTTCTCTTCGACATCGCGACTGGCCGCCGCACAAAATCGTGGAGGCTGTCGCAATTTTACAAAAGTCTGCTCCGCACCGCATCATTGTCACCGGTGGCGGAGACAACAAGGAGGCAGCTGCGGCGGTTGCGGCGGGTGCTCCCGGTGTCATCAATCTCTGCTGCGCGACAACGCTTGAGGAAACGGCGGCACTGGTTGGGAATGCGGCACTGCTTGTTTCGAGTGACACGGGGGTAATGCACCTTGGCTTCGCAATTGGCACACCCACGCTTGCCCTGCTGCATCCGCGCAGCAAGCCGGAGCTTTACGGGCCGCCTTTGGGCGATGAGAGATTCGAGGTGATTCATCTGCCTCCCGATGCGACGATGGATGACCTCGACGCCCCCCGCGTCACCGAAGCCATCCTTCGCCGCATCGTGCGCAAATAATTTTTAACATGACATCCATGAATTCCGACTGTGATCGCAGGGCATATTGGACCGGGCAGATGGATGCGGCTTTTGACTTTATGGAGGCTGTGCGCGTTTATCCGCTGGAGGAATGCGGTGAACCGATGGCGTCGTTGCGTGACTTGCCGGACGGTGTGGAGGTCGTTTTTTCCGACACACTTCGCAATGGACGGCATCCACGCGTTTATGCCGTTCGCGCGGGACTGCATGAATTGTTTCTCGGTGCGGCCCGCGAAATGAATGCACGCGGTTGGATTTTAAAAGTGGAGGATGGTTATCGCTCGCCGGAAATGCAGCGCGCCCAATCGCACAATCCGCAGTATTTCGATTTGATTCTTCAAAAAACAATCTGGGAGCTGAATGGAAAAATTCCCTCGTCGGATTTGATGCTGCGGCGTGTAAGCGCGCTCATAGCCACCCGCTGCCGCATCGGAACGCATGTGTCCGGCTCCGCAATTGACATCTCCGTGCTTGATCGAAACACCGGAGAGACGCTGGATCGTGGGGGCGGCTATGTGGAAATTTCCGAGCGAACGCCCTTTGCCTCGCCGTTTGTCAGCGAATCGCAGCGCGCTTGTCGCGACGCCATTGATGCCATCATGCGGCGTCATGGCTGGATCGCCTACCCGTATGAATTCTGGCATTATTCCTCGGGGGATGCTTATGCGGAAATTCTCGCGCGATCCGCTCGTGCGGCGCGTTATGGTGCCGTGAATTTTGATGGTTCACAAATCACGCCCATTCCCGACGAGGAAAGCGACGCCCTGCTTGAGCCATTGGAGTTTTACAACGTCAATATCACCGCTGCCCTGGAGCGATTGGGCATGACGTGATTGCTTGTTGAAGGGATAAAAAAAGCGGCGTCTCCGAGGTGGAGGCGCCGCTGATTGATTGGTTGGGGTTAGGCCGTGACGTGCTTGTTCACGAGCTTTGTCATTTCAAACATGGTGACGATTTTCTTTCCGCCAAAGACGGGCTTCAGTTTGTCGTCCGCATGAATCATGGTCTTCTTGACCTTGTCCTGCAGGCCATTCTTCTTGATGTACTCCCACAATTTTTTGGTCATCTGGCTGCGGGGAAGCGGCTTTGATCCGACGACGGCGGCGAGCGCGGCGTCCGGCTGGATGGGTTTCATCAAAGCGGGATTGAGCTTGCGCTTTTTCGCCGGCTTTTTAGCGGCTTTTTTAGCAGCCTTTTTGACAGGCTTTTTGACGGTTTTTTTTGCGGGTTTGCTGGTGGATTTCTTTTTGGTTGCCATAGCAAATTAATCCATTGGCAGGTTTCCGAACGTTCGGCAATCCCATTCCTCAAAGATTTTATTTTGCAGCCGACGGGTGCGCTTGCCCGGGGCCGGGCCTTCATGCCATGCCATTCGCCTTTCGATCGAATTTTTCAATGTGAATGATGACATTTTTTCGGACGATGCACCGGATTTTGTGCTACGCAGGGACGGACAGGGCCGTGACCATTTTTTCCCATTCGTCATTCGCCTTTTCCAGGTCTTCGGTGAGTTCGACCAATTCGCGGTGCAGGGGAAATGAGGAGGAATCGTTGGGGGCGGTTTCAAGAATGGCGGTCAGCTCCTGCTGTCTGGCCTCGAGTGTCAGAATGTGCTCCTCAAGTTTCCGATGGCGCGACTCGGCCTGACGTCTTGCGGCGGCTGCCGCCTTGCGGGCTGCCGCCTCGGAGCGCCGCTGTTCCTTGATTTCCTTGAGCCCCTGCTTCGGTGGCGTCGGTTCGGTTTTCGATGGTGCGAGTGGACGATGATTGCCCAAGGGTGCAATGAGCGCCCTGCGATCGCAGGAGGCACCGGATTTTTCGAGATAGTAATCGTAGTCACCCGCGTAGGGCGTGAGCTTGCCGGCATGGATGTGCAGGACGGTTCGCGTCAATGCGCGGATGAAATGCACGTCGTGGCTCACAAAAATGAGCGTCCCTTCGTAGGATGTCAGTGCCGTGATGAGCGCATTGATGCTCGGCATGTCCAAGTGGGTGGTCGGTTCATCCAGCAGGAGAAGGTTGGGCGGATGCAAAAGAAGCTTCACAAGTGCAAGGCGGCTTTTTTCCCCGCCGCTCAGAACGCCGACGCGTTTGAAAACATCCTCACCGCGAAAAAGGAATGACCCGAGAACCGTGCGGATGGCCTGCTCGCCGATGCCGCTTGTGCCATCGGAGGCTTCCTCAAGAACCGTGCGGTTCACGTCGAGGGTTTCGGTCCGGTGCTGGGCGAAATAGCCCGTGCTGACATTGTGTCCGGGCGTGCGTGTGCCGGAGTCGAGGGGCAGGATGCCGGCGAGAATTTTGAGCAGGGTGGATTTGCCGGCACCGTTTGGCCCCACCAACACGGTGCGCTGGCCGCGCTCCAGCATGAGGTTCAGATTCTCGTAAACAACATGGTCGCCATAGGATTGGCGGACGTGATCAAGCGTGATGACGCGTTGGCCGCCGCGCGGCGGCTGGGGAAAGCGAAACTTCACCGTGGCCTCCGCATTTTCCGGAGGGGCCAGGCGTTCGATGCGTGCCAACTGCTTCATGCGTTCCTGCGCCTGTGAGGCCTTGCTGGCCTTGGCGCGGAATCGGTTGATGAATTCCTCAAGGTGGGCGATCTCGCGCTGCTGGTTTTTGTAGGCTGCGATGTATTGCTCTTCACGCGCCTGTTTTTGCACCAGATAATCGTCATAATCTCCCGTGTAGCGGTGCAATCGCTGCCGCGAGATTTCGACAATGTCGCGGCAAATCGCATTGAGGAATGCGCGATCGTGTGAAATGACGAGCAGGGCACCGGCATACGCCGCAAGGTGATTTTGGAACCAGCCCAGCGTTTCGAGGTCGAGATGGTTGGTCGGCTCGTCGAGCATGAGCAGATCGGGCTCCATGACGAGCAGGCGCGCGAGATGTGCGCGCATGATCCAGCCGCCGCTCATCGTTCGGGCCGGACGATCGAAGTCCTCCTCACGGAATGCCAGACCGGCAAGGATGCGCTTGGCGCGGGCTTCGAGGTTGTAGCCGTCCAATTCGATGAACGTCGCAATCGCCTCATGGTGCTCCACCGACTCCTCGTTGGGAAACTGACGCAGGGTGGCATGCACCTCCGCCATCGCGGGTGAAATGGAGGTGGCCAATTGCAGCACGGTTTCCTCTCCGGAAGGCGCGCTTTCCTGCGGCAGGAAACCCAGGGTGCATCCGCGCCGAAAACTGACCGTGCCCTCGTCGGGTTGGGTCGTCTTGAGAATCAGGGAAAAGAGCGACGATTTGCCCGCTCCGTTCGGCCCGATCAGGCCGACGCGGTCGCCGGGATTGATTTGCAGCGACGCGGCGGTGAAGAGGTTTCTTCCGGCAAAGGATTTTGAGAGGTTGGAAATCGTGAGCATGGATGCAGGCGGCGGCTGTTACGGATGCGGGAGAGGCTTGAGGAACGGTTCGGTGGGGCGGTCTTTGACTTTGGCGATCCTCTCGGGGACTCTTACAGCGATGAGTTGTCCGCCGCCCGCAAAAAAGAGGTCAGTCTCATAAAATTTTACATTACCGCTCTTGTCCGACTCTCTTCATTTCCCAATTTTAACCGCCCCGTCATCTTTTGGAGAGGGAAAATTTTTCCCTGCAAAATCCTCAAACGTGCGGACGTTCGCCTTCCCATTCTGGAAGTTTGGGAGCTGGGGAAGTATAACGCCTCGCAATGTCGAAGTTGCTGTGGAATGAAACCCGCGACCGCGCCATTCGCTTCTCCCGCGAATGGTCCGAGGCGCGCCATGAGGAGCGGGACAAGCAGACTTTTTGGAATGAGTTTTTCGACATCTTTGGCATTCCCCGCAAGAGCGTGGCGGTCTTTGAACATGCAGTCGGCAATGCGCGGGGCGCTTATGGATTTCTCGATTTGTTCTGGCCGGGCGTTCTGCTGGTGGAGCACAAAAGCGCCGGTGCTTCGCTTGCCAAGGCGGAGTCCCAGGCGTTCGCTTATTTGAACGATCTCACCCGGCTGGGCCGCCACGAGGAAATGCCGCGCTATGTCATTCTGTGCGACTTCGCACGGCTTGCGCTCTATGACCTCGAACCGGATGAACCAAATGACGCTTCACATTTTGACAATGAACGTCCGTTTCGACTCACGGAATTTCCCCTTTGTGATTTGCACCGTTACATTCGCGAGTTTGCCTTTATGCGTGGGGAAAAGGCCGTGCGCAGCGATCCCGAAGATCCGGCAAACCTCAAGGCAACCCGCCTTCTGGCCGATCTTCACGATGCGTTGGAGACCACCGCCTATCGCGGCCATGCGCTGGAGCGTTATCTCGTCCGGTTGCTCTTTTGTTTGTTTGCGGAGGACACTGGCATTTTTGACGCGCCGGGTGTGTTTACGGCGCTGGTCGAACGCACCCGCGAGGATGGCGCGGATCTCGGTCCGCTGCTCTCCCAGCTTTGGGATGTGCTGAATACGGACATTCCGGCGCGACAGACCAATTTGGACGAGGACCTCGCGGCCTTTCCCTATGTGAATGGCGGACTGTTTTCCGAGCCGCTTCCGTTTTGCACATTCAATCGGGATTTGCGCAACGCCCTGCTTGCCTGCACCCGTTTTTATTGGGCAAAAATCAGCCCGGCGGTTTTCGGCAGCCTTTTTCAGGGCATTATGGATGGTCGGGAACGTCGGCGGATCGGGGCGCATTACACCGGCGAACGCGAAATTCTGAAGGTGATTCGTTCCCTTTTTCTCGACGATCTGCGGGAGGAGCTGAACGCCGCACTTGCCGACCGCTCGACCCGCCGCACGGAACGATTGAGGGAGTTTCAAACCAAACTTCGCACCCTGCGCTTTTTTGATCCCGCGTGCGGTTGCGGCAATTTCCTGATTCTCGCCTACCGCGAATTGCGGCGGCTGGAAAACGAAACACTGATCGCCATCCATGGACGGGAAAATCCGCAGTTGCTCGATGTGCGCGGATTGGCACTGGTGGACGTTGATCAATTCTTCGGCATCGAAATCGGCGAATGGCCGGCGCGCATTGCCGAAGTCGGACTGTGGCTGACCGACCATCAATGCAACCTCGAACTTGCCGAGTCGCTGGGAAAAAGTTTCCGCCGCCTGCCGCTTCGCGCCACGCCGACCATCCGCATTGGAAATGCTCTGCGCATGGACTGGCGCGACGTGTTGCCGCCTGCGGATCATGTCCTCGTACTGGGAAATCCGCCGTTTGTGGGCGGAAAATATCAAACTCCCGAACAACGGGCCGACATCGCGCTTGTCGCTGCAAATGTCAAAAATTTCGGCCTGCTCGATTATGTGAGCGGTTGGTATCTCAAGGCGACGGAATATCTCGCCGGAACGCGCATCCGCTGCGCCTTCGTCTCCACAAACAGCATCACACAGGGCGAACAGGTGGGCGTCTTGTGGAATCATTTGTTCCGGCAATTCGGAATCAAAATCCACTTCGCCCACCGCACGTTTGCCTGGATGAGTGAGGCGCGCGGCAAGGCGCATGTCCATGTCGTTATCATCGGTTTCGCAGCCTTCGATGTTCCCCATAAAAAAATTTACGACTATGTCTCCACAAACGCGGAGCCTACCGCCACACGGGTCACAAACATCTCCCCTTACTTGAGCGAAGGGCCGGATCACGCCATCACCAATCGCTCCACACCCCTTTGCGATGTCCCGAAAATTGCGATCGGAAACAAGCCGATTGATGATGGCAATTACCTGTTTACGCCGGAGGAAAAAAAGGCATTTCTCGCCTTGGAACCGGACGCCGCATCGCATTTTAGACGCTGGTTGGGTGCAGAGGAGTTTCTCCACGGAATCGAACGCTGGTGCCTTTGGCTTGGCGATGTGTCTCCCAATGATCTGCGCCGCCTCCCCGAATGCCTCAAACGGGTGGAAGCTGTCCGAATTGCCCGCCTTGGTAGTAAAAGTGCTCCAACCAAGGAACTCGCCAACACGCCGACTCGTTTCCATGTGGAAAACATTCCCAAGAGCCCCTATCTCGTAATCCCGAAAGTTAGTTCGGAACGCCGACGCTATATTCCGATTGGATTTTTGAATCCGGAAATTTTAAGTAGCGATCTCCTTTTTATTGTTCAAGGCGTTAAGCTTTTTCATTTCGGTGTTCTCACATCCGCAATGCACATGGCGTGGGTTGAAGCCGTTGCAGGGAAACTCAAGAGTGATTATCGCTATTCTGTGAAGCTTGTTTACAACAATTTTCCATGGCCTTCGAAAATTTCTGAAAATGCCCGCGCCGCCGTGGAATCCTGCGCCCAGGCGGTACTTGACGTCCGCGCCCAATTCCCGGCATCCACCCTCGCCGATCTTTACGACCCGCTCACCATGCCCGCCCTGCTGACCAAGGCACACGCCGCACTCGATCGGGCCGTTGACCGCTGCTATCGCCGCCCCCCATTTGCCTCCGACCGCGACCGCCTGAAGCACCTGTTTTCCCTCTACGAACACCTCACCAACCGAGGGTCAGTCCCACAATTTTAACAACAATGACAATCACCGAGGTATGCTTCGGCACAGAGATTCACCTGCTCGCCTGGGCAGAGGAGCAAAACCTTCCTCTCCTCAAAAAAACAGACGGCTCTCCAGACTGGAATGCCATGTACGACATCTGGCTTGAACGGCTGGACAAGGAAGACGCAGAAACCGGGCGCTTGCCAGAACCCGACATCCTTTACGGTAATGAGGAACAAATGCTCGCCTGGGCCAGGAAG
>JACTMZ010000166.1 GCA_014584375.1 Verrucomicrobiota bacterium
AAATGAAAATTGGAATCATCGGCTGCGGGAAAATGGGCTCCGCCCTGGCTCGCGGTGTGCTGACGGCGGGAATATGCAAGCCGGCGGATATGTTTCTTTGCGATCAATCCGACGATGCGGCAAAGACTCTCGCCGAAGCATCCGGCGCCATTGTGTCCGCCAACATCCGAGCCTTATCCGCCGACTCGGAGGTAATTATTCTCTGCGTGAAGCCGGATGACATTTCATCCGCCCTCGCCGAGGCGACGTCGGAACTTGCGGGAAAACTGCTGATTTCCATCGCAGCGGGGGTCACGGTTGCGTCCCTGCAATCCGCCGCGCCCAACTCCCGTGTGGTGCGCGTGATGCCCAACACCGGTGTGCTCGTGCGCAAAGGTGCATCCGCCTACACCCTGGGACCAGGAGCAACGGATAAGGACGCGAAAACGGTCAGCGACATTTTCTCGGCGGTCGGCGTGGCCTTTGCGGTGAAGGAAAACCTGCTGGACGCCGTGACGGGATTGAGCGGCAGCGGCCCTGCGTACGTTTATCTTTTTATCGAGGCCCTCTCGGACGGAGGCGTGCAAATGGGCCTGCCGCGCACATTGGCCGCCAATCTCGCCGTACAAACGGTTTTGGGAGCCGCTGCCATGGTCGAACAAACCGGAATGCACCCCGCCCTTTTGCGGGAAATGGTGACCAGTCCCGGCGGAACAACCATTGCGGGTCTGGCAAAGCTGGAACAGGCGGGCGTTCGTTCCGGCGTTATTGACGCCGTGCGCGCCGCGACCATGCGTTCAAAGGAACTGGGGGAACCGCGTGCTCAAAAGTAAATTTTTCCTGGCGATCTGCGGCGTTGTGTTGCTCGCTGCACTTTACTTTTTTATTGCGCCGGCATCCAAAAAACAGGCAACGGACAACATTCCCCCGCAGACTGCGGAACCGCCGCCTCCAAGTCGTCCAACGGAACTTCCGCCATTGCCAGTGCCGATCAAGGTTCCCCCGTCAACTCAGCCTGCCGTGGAATCCGCCGCCATTGAACAAATGGGAACGGAAGGTGTTGTCGCCTTCCAAAAGGGAAATTTCGAAGGCGCCCGCGAAGCCTATACCCGGGTTCTCAATGTGGAATCCAACAACCTGCCGGCACTCGTCAATCTCGGCGCAACGGAGTTTCGTCTCGGCAACCACGAAAAAGCCGAGGAGCTGCTCACGCGTTCATTGCAAATCAAGCCCGACAACTCCACGGCCTGGTGCAATTTGGGCATTCTTTATCTCGAAAAAAACGAGCCCATGCGCGCTCTGGCAGCCATGGCTCAGGCCGTGGTTTACGCTCCCAAAGATCCCGTGGCCCGCAATTACCTCGGTGTGGCCGCCGGACGCAACCGCTGGTTCGACGCCGCCGAGGCGGAACTGCGGCGTGCCGTGGAGTTGAATCCAAATTACGCCGACGCGCATTTCAATCTCGCCGTCTTTTGTCTGGAGCGTCAGCCGCCGGCCAAGGAGCTGGCACGCCGTCATTATCAAAAGGCGCTGGACCTCGGCTCCGCTCCGGATCCCCTTATCGAAAAGGCGCTCAAGGATTGATCGCACGACGCCACAATTTGGAGCCGCCCGGGTTTTTCCCATTCCACCGGTTGATTCGCGGCGAAAAAAAAGGCATGTTTTTTTCCTTCATGCGCATCTCTCTCCGACTTCTGACATTCGCAGCCCTGCTCTTCGCGGGAGCCCGACAGGCTGTCGCAGCGCCGCCGACTGATATTCACGGCAAGGCGATCATCCTTGTGGATGTCCCGAGCGGGCGCGTGTTGTTTCACAAGAACTCACGTGAGCCGCGCGCTGTGGCGAGCACCCAAAAACTGCTCACGGCGCTGATTGTGGCGGAGAGCGGCGATCTCGACAAGCTGGTGACAATTCAGCCTGAGGACGCCGCCGTGGCGCCCACCAAACTATATCTCAAACCGGGTCAGAAATATTCGCGGCGCGATCTTCTGCGCGTTCTTTTGGTAAAAAGCGCCAATGATGTCGCCTGCGCCCTGGCGAGGGACAACGCCGGAAGCGTGGAGGCTTTTGCTGATAAAATGAACGCCAAAGCGCGGGCCATGGGCGCAACGGCATCGCATTTCATCAACCCGAACGGTCTGCCTGTCGAAGGCCAATATTCCACGGCACGCGACATGGCAATCATCGCCCGCAACGCCTATGCCAATTCCATCCTGCGCGAGTTCATGGCCATCAAAAGTTTTGAATTTCACTACGCCGACGGACGCGTGCGCGAAATCGTCAACACCAACCGCGTCCTCCGCACGGCGCCCTTCTGCAACGGAATGAAAACGGGATACACCGACGCCGCCGGTCACTGCCTCGTATCCAGCGGTCATACGGAGAAACGCGATGTAATTGCGGTCATCCTCGGCAGCAACAAGGCGAATATATGGAAAGATTCTCAGAAACTTCTCGAATGGGGACTGCAACTTTGAACCCGGGCGCGCGCATTGACTATCAGGCTGAATTAAACGAACAGCAACTGGCCGCCGTCACATCACCGGGCGGCCCGGCTCTGGTCATAGCCGGTGCGGGCAGCGGCAAAACGCGCACGCTCACCTATCGCGTGGCGTGGCTGCTGGAAAACGGCGTCAAACCCTGGAACATTCTGCTCCTGACCTTTACAAACAAAGCCGCGCGCGAAATGACCGGGCGCGTCGCCGAGTTGCTGGGGGCGGGGGCGGACGGCATTTGGAGCGGCACATTTCACTCCATCGGCAATCGCATCCTGCGTCATCATGCGGAGGCAATCGGATTTCGTCCCGGATTCACCATCCTGGATCGCGAGGATCAGTCGGATCTGCTCAAAAACACGGCGCGCGACACCGGTGCGCCCACGCGCGACAAACGTTTTCCCAAGCCGGATGTCCTCGCCGAGCTGTTTTCGCTTTCCTCCAACACCGAGGAACCGCTCGAACAAATTGTTCGCGAACGCTTCGGTTATTTTGAGGAGATCACCAGTGCCATCATTGCCGTGCGCGGCGCCTACGAAAAGCGCAAGCGGACGGCCAACGCCATGGATTTCGACGACTTGCTCCTGCAAACCCGCCGCCTTTTGCGGGAACACCGGGAGACCGGCGAATATTACCGCGAGCAATTTCAGCATGTGCTGGTGGACGAATATCAGGACACCAACCTGGTGCAGGCCGACTTCGTGGACCAGCTCGGCTCCAAGCACGGCAACATCATGGTGGTGGGTGACGACGCGCAGTCCATCTATTCGTGGCGTGGAGCCAATTTTGAAAACATCCTCAATTTTTCGCGGCGTTATCCGGGTGCGGCGACCCATCGCATTGAAACGAACTATCGCAGCGTTCCCGGCATCCTCGACGTGGCCAACGCCGCCATTCGCGGCAACTCGCGGCAATTTGAGAAAAACCTTCGCGCCTGGCGTTCGTCCGGCGCGCGCCCCGTGCTGGCGCAACTCGCGACCAACAACGAACAGGCCTCCTATGTGGCGGAACAAATTCTCAAGCTCCATGGCGAGGGGCTCGATTTTCGCGACATGGCCGTCCTTTACCGCGCCCATTTTCATTCGATGGAAATTCAGCTGGAACTGACCCGCTGCGGCATCCCTTTTGAGGTCACCAGCGGACTGCGCTTTTTCGAGCAGGCTCACATCAAGGACATCGCTGCATTTTTAAAATTCACCGTCAACCCATCCGACGAAACCGCCTTCCGCCGCATGGCGCGCCTGTTGCCCGGCGTGGGGGAAAAAACCGCCGACAACCTTTGGGAGACGGTGAAGGCCGCCGCCGCATCCGGCATTTCCTTCGACCGCGCCCTGCGCGCCGCAAGGCCACCCGCGCGTGCGGCGAAAATTTGGGAGCAGCTTGCAGTGACACTTGATGAAATTGCGCCGGAGCGAAAACCGATTTCCCCCGATCGCGCCATTGAGGCCGTCATGGACGCCCTCTACGAGGATCACATGAAGGCGGAGTTTGCCAATTACGAAAGCCGACGCGAGGATTTGCGGACGCTCGTCGGCTATGCGCGGCAGTTCCCCTCGACGGAGGATTTTCTCTCGCAGGTGGCTCTGCTTACCAATGCGGACGGAGCGGGTTCACGCGAGGAGGCGGGTGACGATCGTGTCGTCCTCTCCTCCATACACCAGGCCAAGGGGCTCGAATGGCGCGCCGTTTTCGTCATCTGGCTTACGGAAGGCATGTTTCCCGGCTCGCGTTCACTCGAAAATCCCGACTCACTGGAGGAGGAGCGGCGGCTTTTTTATGTCGCCGTCACGCGCGGACGCGACCATCTATACCTCACCCACCCGCAGCTGCGCCTCAACAGCAACTACGGCGACCCCTTTCAACGCCGCTCGCGCTTCATCGCCGAAATCCCGGAGCATTTGCTCGACAAGCCGGAAGCGAACGAAGCGCCACGAAAACCTCCGGTCAAAAAAACATCGCAAAAGGACTGGTGGTATTGACCCGCGCGGCTCCTCCGTTCAACGCGGATGAATTTCGGCGGTTTTCCCATTGAGAAATCCGCGTGCTTCAGCGCGTTTTCCGTCGAAAGTGACGACAACCGCACCGGTTTCGGATTGATCAAAAAATTTCACATCCGAAGCCCTGAGACGTTCCCGCAGATTTTGTCCTCCGCCGCCTTCGCGAAAGGGGTCATCCCGAGCCAGCACGATCATTTGAGGCCGCACCGCATTTAAAAAATTCTCCGTTCCGAAAATGTCCCGTCCGTGCCCTCCCAATACGAGAATATCGCTCCGCAAATCATCAGGATTTTCGCGAAGCAGCGCCTCCTCCGTAATGATGCCGGAATCGGACATCAGGAGCACGCGAAAGCCGCCGACATCCAGGGCGACGACAACCGCCTGATCATCAGCCAAGCGGGCGGCGTCCTGTGGCGAGGGAAATAAAATATGCGCGGCGACATCCGTCCCAATCCGGCGAAAATCGCCGGGAAAAACGATGGACTTCGGCCATCCGCCCGCGCGCAGGGCGTCCTGCAACGCCCGGCGTGTCGGCGAACGGTCACGCAAAGCCGAATCCATGACGGTGCGCGGGCGGGCATTTTCAAGGCAAAGAATTCCCCCGCCAGCATGACCCGCGTCGCCATGTGTGACAAGAAGCGCATCGAGCCGCCCCACGCCGGCCATTCGCAGTCCCGGCTCCACGATCCGCTTGAAATCACTCCGACTTCCGGTGTCAAAGAGCCACGCCGCGCGACGCGTGCGCAGAAGCTGCGCCCCGCCGGTTCCCACGTCAAAAACGGTAAGCCGGGCGGGCGGCTGCAGCCAGCCCGGCGGCGCATAAACATAAGCACCCGGAATTGCGGCGGCCCCCTGCACCACGGCAAGCAAAAGCGAAGCCAGTCCCCAGTTGGCATTGTTAAACACTGCGGCGAGCCACAGGCTGAACGAACCCGCAATCAACGAAAGCATCGCCACCGCCAGAATGGCGAACGCCAGCGGAACCGACAGCAGATTGGCCGGAATCGCAAAAATCGGGACCAAATGAAAAACAAGGGCCGTCAGCGGCAGACTCCCCAGCCACGCCGCCGTCGAGACGCTCAATGTCGCCGACAATTCGCGTCCGGCCGCCGCCGCAAATTTTTGCCTGCGTCCATACAGCTTGCGCGGCAAAAACGGATCGGGTCGCAATCGTGCGGCAAGGAAATCCCGCAGGGGCGGAGCAAGGAGAAATATGGAGGCGACAATAAAGAAGGAGAGTTGAAATCCCGGAAGAAACAGTTGTTCGGTATCCCAGGCGAGAAGCAGCAGCGCCGCCGCCGCGAGGCTGTTTGCCGGCGTGTTCGGGCGATCCATCAAAAATCCGCCCAATGCGACGGAAATCATGATCGCCGCCCGCAGGCTGGGAGCGGACGCACCGGTGACGAGGGAATAAAAAAACAACAACGGAACGATCAGCAAAACGGATCTACGGCGCGTGAATCCCAGCGGTCGCAGCAGCATCCAAAGCAGGAGGGCGAACATACCGACATGAAGTCCGCTGACGCTGAAAAGGTGAAAAGTTCCCGTTTGGCGAAAGGCATCGGCAAATTCATCCGACGCCGCCTCGCGTGTTCCCAGGGTGATTCCCGCCACAAGGGCGCGGATGCCGGGGGAGTCCTCAATGCCAACGCCAAGAATTTGCAGCATTTGCGAACGCATTGCCAAAGCCGCCGCCTTGATTGGAGATCCCGCTCCGCGAGCCAGCAATACGCTGTCACCGGAAGTTCCCTGAATTTCCAAAAACACACCCTGCCGCGCCAGCCAGTCGGCGGCATCAAACTCGCCCGGATTACGGGCTCCTTCCGGACGAAGAACCGCCCCCTCAATGCTCCAGCGATCGCCGTAACGGGGGGATTCATCGGACGTCCAGCGCACCATGATTTCGGTGACAAACGGCGTTTCAATTCCGCCGAAATTCCAGCTTTCCGTCCGCATCCGACCACGCCGGATTTTTCCATCACCCGCCGCGCCGGAAGACACCGGTTCATCCGTCAGCACGCCGGTCACACGCGCCGCGCGCGGTTGCGCCGTCACGGCATCGGCCCAGATTCTCGCGGAGCTTTCGCGTGATTGCCACATGTGGGCCGCATCAAAAACACAGGCGACGGCCAGCCAGAGCGGCGGGCTCCATCCGCGTCGCAAAGCGAAAAACACCCCCGCAGCCGCAAGAACGACGAGCATCCCGGGATCGGGAGAAAAGCAATCCGCAATCCAAATGCCCGCCGCAGCAGCGAATGCCGGAGCGACCAGCGGCAAGCGCGGAATTTTCCAGGGAGACATTCGAATTTTTTTACCGACGGCGAAAGCCGACTGCAATCTTACTGCCCGCAAAACTTGAGAAGAACCAGCTCGGAAATCCGTCCCTCGTCAAAATAAAATCGCACGGCGCCATCGCGTCCGATCAAATCTTCGGGGACCGCGCAGCTCGCCCTGCGGGAATGGATTTGGTGAAGCCCGGGTTGCGAACGATGGTAGGGAACACCCCACGCCTCCACGAGGCGGCACGAGGAGCAGTGCCCTGCAAAAAAATCCTCCACCTCCGTGCGCTCCAACTCCCGGTATTCGACAGGTTCCAGAAATTCGACGGTTCCATAATCAAAGGACTCCAGCGAATACAGCCCCGGCGACGGCGGCTTTTGCCAAACATGACGCAGAACACCCGCGCGAATCCGCGCGTCATGCCCGGCCATGCGATTGCGGAATGAAAGCGTGTTGATCGAAAGGACGATCGGCGCGGAGACACCCGCATCCAGATTTACAAAAACATGGTCGAGATTTTCCGGGCGCTTCGGGGATTCAATTTCAAATTTAACGACTGTTCCCACCACGCGAACCAGCGGCGACGTTGGGAAAGCGACGCCATGGGAAAACGCGGACTGCGGACGGTGTTTACTGATAGGAAAACGGGCTGTAGAGGTTGTCTTCGTAGGCCGAGTTGAAAAATGTGTCAACCTGCGGCGGAACATAGGCAAACGGCGCCTCCAAATTGTTGCGGTCGTCGCTGAAATACGGATGTTTCTGATCCGCCGCCTTCGGGCCCTTGGTGAAATAACCGCGTGACCGCCGCATATAGGAAATCACCGGCTCTGGAGTTCCCGCCCGACGCAGCGTCGCGATGTCGGCCGCCCCGAGGTTGTAAGCCTTGCGTGTGCTCTCCATGTAGCTGACCAAACCAGGCCCGGGCACCCCTTTTTTCGCGGACTCCGCCACTTCGGCAACATTAAGCGGACGCCCCTCGCGCACCTTGAGCACCGTCTCCGGCGAAACATCGCGCGAGCTGAAAGCATTGAGAATGGCCGGATCAACCTGCGATTGCTGCGTGGTCGCACAACCGGAAAATCCAAGCGCCAACAACAAAAGAACGAAATGTTTCATCATGCGGCGCATCGTGTCCGCACTGCCGGAGACAGTCAACAACTCCCGACAAGTTCGCCGCTGTTTTTGCGCGTCCGCATTTCAAGCGGTCTCACGCCTTCCCGGATTTTTTGGGAGCCGGTTTTGACGGCGTTTTGGCGGGGGATTTCCCATGCGTGTGAACGCGGGACTTGGACGGCGACTTCGCCGATGCGGGAACATTCTTCCTGACCGGTTGCGCCTTGGACTGCTTGAGGGCGGCGGCCTGCGCGATTCTTTGATCGGCACGGCGCTTGTCATTCGGGGAAATTTTTTGATTAGGCTTGGTGACGACCGGGATTTTGCGAAGCACCTCGGCTTTTACGGGAACAACGCCGGCCTGCGTCATTTCGATTTTTCGCGCAGCAGCAAGGCTCAGATCCAAAATGCGCCCCTTCACATAAGGGCCTCGATTGTTGATGCGCACAATCACCGATTTGCCATTTTTGAGATTGGTCACGCGAACCATGGTGTGAAACGGAAGCGATTTGTGCGCGGCAGTGACATCACTGGCGCGATAAATTTCCCCATTGGCCGTCAGACGCCCAATCCAACGCCCGTAATAATAGGAAGCCTTGCCCTGCAACACGGATACCGGCTTGGCATCGTAAATCACATCGGGCTTGGCCGGATCAACAATAAGCCCCTTCCTCCCGGCGCAGCCGGAAAATAGCAGAAGCATGACGACGAACGCCGAAAGCGGATTGATAAATGGAAAGCGCATGTGACGCCGACGAAAAGCGGATGCCATAATTTGACAAACGTTGCCCCGCAGAACAAGGCCGCGCATTCATTTCAATTCCACGCCGATCTGGACGTCCGGGGTATGGCGGCGTTAAATAAGCAGCCATGACAATCCGTGCCATCGTCATTTTGCTCGTGACCGTCGTCCTGTGTCCGCCGGCTTTTGCGGAGGATTCATCCGTCATTACGGTTCGCAAGGACAACCGTATTTCCATCACCATCACCCCGCTCGGCGGCTCCTCCGGCGGCGCGGTGACTCAAACGCTGCAAAACGACCTTGATCTCTCGGGATGGTTTCAAACCGTATCCGACGCGCGTGCGTCCTTCACCATCGGAGGAACGGCGGAGGGCGGCTCCTTGCAGGGGCGGGTGACCGACAGCCGGGGATCAGTCGTGCTTTCAAAAAAATATTCCGGCGACGACCGTTCTACAGCGCATCAATTCGCCGACGACATCGTGGAAACGCTGACCGGCCACAAAGGCATTGCCACAACAAAGATTGCGTTTGTCGCCACGGGCAGCGGCGCCAAGGAGATTTACCTGGCGGATTATGATGGAAAAAATTCGCGCCGCCTGACGAGTGACCGCGCAATCAGCGTGGCGCCGTCACTTGGCCCCGGCGCACGATACCTGGCCTACACCGGCTACCAGAGCGGCTATCCCGATGTTTACCTCATAGACATTTCTTCCGGAGCACGTCAGCGCGTGATTGACGCACCGGGAACAAATTCCGGCGCCGCCATTTCGCCCGACGGTGGACAAATTGCGCTGACAATGAGCAAGGACGGCAATCCGGAGCTTTATGTCACCGGGCTGCGCGGCGGGGGCGCACGTCGTCTTACGCGCACCAGCGGAGTGGAATCCTCGCCGACATGGTCGCCGGATGGACGGGAGCTGATTTATTCATCCGACAACGGCGGCAGTCCGCAACTTTACCGCATTGGCGCCGGAGGCGGGAGCGGGCGGCTGATCCCAACGGGGCACAATTATTGCACCGATCCCTGCTGGTCGCCGGACGGGAAAAAGCTGGCGTTTACGGTTCGCTCTGGAGGCTTTTCCATCGCCATCATGGACATTGGCGGCGGCGGGGCGCGCATTGTGGCTTCCGGACAAAATCCCGTATGGGGCCGGGACTCGCGTCACATTATTTTCAGCAGCGGATCCAACCTCATTCTCCTTGACGTTCCCACCGGTCGCACGACAACTATCGTCAGCGGCTTGGGCAAAGCCACGGAGCCGACTTGGTCATTTTAATCCGCGCCTTTTTACATTTATGAAAAAAACACATCCGTTATTCACCGCCCTGGCCCTGTGCCTCGCCGTCACGCTGACCTCCTGCGCGACAAAAAAAGACCGCTATGCCGGAGTGGACGGCGATTTTGTCAGCGGCGTTCCGCTCCCGGATCGCCAGGATGGCGCGGCATTCTTGGGCGGCAATGTTTCGCGCGGACAATTCCAGCCGGTGCAATTCGGTTTTGACGCCTATGACGTGAGTTCGTCCGAAATGCCCAAGGTTCAGACCGTGGCGCAAGCCATGAAAAGCTCCAAGAACGACATAATCATCGCCGGTTTCACCGATGAGCGCGGCACCGAAGAATACAATCGCGGTCTCGGCGAGCGCCGTGCGCTGGCGGTTCGCGAGGCCCTTATTCGCCAGGGAATCAACGGCGGGCGTATTCAGACCGTCAGCTTCGGCGAGGAAATGCCCGTTGATTCCGGAGGTGGCGAAGCCGCTTGGGCGGCCAACCGCCGCGCGGAATTCGGCGTGATTCGCTGACATAATATTTCCCGTGGCCGTTCCTTTGCTGGATTTGCGCCCGCAATATGCGCGGGTCGAAGCGGACGTCAGGCGCCGCCTTGACGCTCTGTTTGAGAGCCAGCAATTCATTCTCGGTCCGCCGGTGGCGGAGTTGGAGCAGGCCATTTGCGACTATGTCGGCTGCGGACATGCCGTGGGCGTGTCATCGGGAACCGATGCGCTGCTGGCCATACTAATGGCCATGGACATCGGGCGCGGCGACGCCGTGATCACCACGCCGTACACATTTTTTGCCACGGCGGGATGCGTTCACCGCGTGGGGGCCGAGCCGGTCTTTGTGGACATAGATCCCGAGACCTACAACATGAATCCGGCGCGCCTTGAGGAATGCCTCCACAAAGTTTGCCACAGCGGACCCGACGGACGTCTTGTCACCGCCGCCGGAAACCGCGTGCGCGCCATTATGCCCGTACATTTGTTTGGAGGCATCTGCGACATGGATCGGCTGGGTGACCTGGCGGCGGAATTTGATTTGCCGATCATTGAGGATGCAGCCCAGGCAATTGGGACGGATTATCCTTCGCGAAGCGGACGTTCACAGCGGGCCGGCGCGATTGGCGATGCGGGATATTTCAGCTTTTTCCCGTCAAAAAATCTCGGTGCCTTTGGCGATGCAGGCATGGCTGTGTGTCGCGACGGAGAACTTGCGGCAAAAATTCGTCTGATGCGCAATCACGGCATGGGAACGCAATATCACCATGAGAAAGTCGGCGGAAATTTCCGTCTTGATGCGATGCAGGCGGCGATTCTTCTCGCCAAGCTTCCGCATCTGGATGCGTGGCATGAAGCCCGCCGGCGCAATGCAGCGCTTTATCGCGAGGAATTTGTGCGACTGGGCATTGACGCACGCATCACATTGCCCTCCGAACCCCATGCGGCATCCGGATTAAAAAATCACCACATTTACCATCAATACGTCCTGCGTGTTCCACAAAGGGATCGTGTGCGCGAATCGCTGACGGCGGCAGGCATCGGATGCGCCGTTTATTATCCGGTTCCCCTGCATTTGCAGGAATGCTTCGCCTCGCTCGGTCATCGTGAGGGGAATTTTCCCGAAGCGGAAAAAGCCTCCCGTGAGACGTTGGCGCTTCCGATATATCCCGAATTGACGCCGGAGCAAATTCGCGAGGTGGCGGAGGCTCTGGCGCGGGCGTTGGAGGCGTGATTTTCGACAGGGTTCGACCGAGTTAAAAGGCGGACGCCTATTGTCGAATCTTCAGCCACTCCAAAAAATCCCGTCCCCACGGATGATTGGCCGCAAGGCCGATTCCGTGCGCCTCGCCCTCATAAACATGCAATGTTGCGGGCGTTTTGTGACGGGTCAGCTCCATGTAAAGAGCCAGCGCATTCATGCTGGGCACACTCTTGTCCCCCTGCATGTGCGCAATAAACATCGGCGGCGTTTTGTTGGTGACACCTTGCTCGATGGACAGCCGTGCAGCCAGCGCCTGATCGGGAGGATTTCCCAAAAGATTGTGAGCCGAGCCCTCATGGGCATAGGGAGCGGTGAGGGAAACGACGGCATAGATAAGCGCCGCAAAATCAGCCGCCGGCGAAACATCGTCCAATGCGTCGCCCACCAATCCGCCCTCATGCGGCGGCTGGGTGGCCGTCAGTCCCGCCAAATGACCTCCGGCGGAAAACCCCATCACTCCCACCGCATCGTCGCGAAGATTGTTTTTGATCGCCAGACTGCGGAGCAAACGCATTCCGCGCTGCGCGTCAATCAATGGCACCGGATAACGACTCGGTGCGTGGCGATATTCGGACGATGCCCCTCCTTGGGAGATGAAACGCCCACATAACCACCGCCCGGGAGAATGAGAACACTTTGCTCCGTGCGATATTCACCACTCGGCAAATAATAGGTGAAAACGGGAAATCCCACATCCTCCGCCGTCGCCATCGGCGTTTTCCCAGCGGGCCACAAGGGCATGGAAACCGGAAGATTGATTGAAGGGTCTGCATTCATACGCGGGATGTTCCGGCGGTCAGCGTGGTTTGATCACCGCA
>JACTMZ010000002.1 GCA_014584375.1 Verrucomicrobiota bacterium
TCCGCGACTGGCTGTGCCGGCGAACAAGGCGTTGAAGCTGAATGATCACATTGCCCTCAACACCCGGCTCTCCCATTTGCGCTCCCTGTATGATTCCGGTGACCTCGCCGTAATTCAAGGTGTCGGCTATCCGAATCCCAATCGCTCCCATTTTCGATCCACGGATATTTGGCAAACGGCGTCGGACGCCAACAAGGTGGAGCGTCACGGATGGCTGGGGCGCTACTTTGACTCCTGCTGCGCGGGAGCCGATCCCGCTGTCGGTATGAGCATCGGACGCGACACGCCGCTTGCTTTCAGCGCCACGACGCCGAAGAGCGTTTCCTTGAGCAGCCCGGAGCAATTTCGATTCATTGCCAATGCCACCGGAGATCCGGCGGCCACCGGGGAAACATTTCGTGAAATGACTGCCATGGACTCCGGGGATGACAACGCGGGGGCAACGGTGCAAAGCATCGGAGCAGCCGGATCTCAGGCCGGAGGCGACACAATGGATTATTTGCGCCGCACGGCGCTTGATGCCCAGGTCAGCTCCGACACCATTTTGAAAATCACCCGCAGGATTCCCGCCGCCACCGGATATCCGGGAGGCCGCCTGGCGTCGGATCTTTCCTTGGTGGCGCGCCTCATTGCCGGAGGCATGCCGACGCGTGTGTATTATGTGAGCCAGGGCGGATATGACACGCATGGCAATCAGTCCGGAACCCACGAACGCCTGCTCGGTGAGTTGGATGCGGCGATGGGCGCGTTTGCCGCCGATTTGAAGACGCAGGGAAATTTTGACCGTGTGCTTGTCATGACCTTCAGTGAATTTGGTCGCCGAGTGGCGGAAAACAGCAGTGGCGGAACCGATCATGGCGCCGCCGCACCGATGTTTGTTTTGGGCGGAGGCGTGAAACCGGGACTCTATGGCAAACATCCCAGTCTGACCGCGCTGGCGGACGGGGATCTTGTTGTCCTGCACCGAAAATTCCCAATCCTGCCCTTCGTTTAACCCCGCAGGTTCTTATGCTCGGCGAACGAGCCGGCGTCCGACCCTATTTTCGAAAGGCGGAAATCGGCTTTACTTGGAAGTTGTCAAATTGGATTTCACCCGTCACTCCCGAGGGAAGCTGCATCCAGAGGCCATTGAATTCCTTCCCCAAACCTGTCGCCGTCCCCGGTTCGATATTCCACGTCGCCTGCTCTTTTCCGTTAAGATACACGCGAACCCGCCCGGCATCCAAACTGTCTCCGTCATATCGCACCGCCTCATTGGAATTGTTGATCACCAGCAAAAGAGTGTTTTCCTTGCCCGGAGCGAAGGAAAATTTCTCCGTCAAATTTGGTGTGGAGGAATTCCCGCCTTCCTTGAGGCTGATCGTACCACCCGAGGCGTCCGTGGAAATATAGAACCCGGTCAATACATGCGAGCCGTCGTAGGTGGCGTAGTCGCCTGTCGTCACATCCGACATAATGCGAAGAAAATACCCCTTGTTGTCGCTGTTCAGCCCCTCCTTCTTTACATGGAAATCAAACGATAGAATCGCGGTGGTCGTGGGGCTGAATGTGGTGGTGGAAAGATTGAGATCCGCTGTTGCGTTGGCCGTGCGGTTGAGGAGAAGAATTTGATTGCTGGCACCGGGGCCGAAATGACGGGCGGAATCCTTGTCCACCAAAACCCGCCGATCCGTGTCATTCTGAACGGACCACCACCGGCTCGTGTCCGTCTTTCCCGCAGGAAGCTCTGTCGGCGCGCCGGAAACCGTATAGTCCTCAAAATCATCGGACCACAGCATCTCGTCCGCCTTCAACGCAGACATTGCAAAAACCAGAACGGAAAGAATCAGGGAGAGCGGTTTGAAAAACATAAAAATCAGTTTTGAAGCTTTTCAGTATAATCGAAAACCTCCAAATTACAATTCTAATTTAGTGACCCAAGTGACTTCCAGTCGTAGAACTTCGAGCGGGCGATACCCGCCCAGCCTACGATCTGCAGGCCTCGCAGATTATACTGCCTCAGCGTGAATGTCCGATAAGCTGAGGGTGGTTAAGCTGCGAGGTGGGTTTGTTGTTGTCGGTTGAATTTACGGTTATTTCTGGCCGTTTCGAGTTTTTTGTCTCTGGCGGCGAAGATGGAGAGATGGCGTGTGGCGAGGCAGTCGCAAGGGGTGATGTATTCGATGGCCGAATGTAGGCGCACAGTGTTGTCGTGGTTTACAAATTCGGCGATGAGACGGCATGCCTGATCGAGGTTCAATGGTCGTATTCTGGCAGATGCGCCTTCGATTCAACGGTCGCGAGGAATCCACGCGTTGTGCTCGTTGGTCTTCCCGTAACGGGCACGGCACTTGTCGCACACGTCGTTTACAGAAGCATGATCAATAAGATGTTCGCGTAGAATGCTCATTATCAATTTCGGTGTGAAGTAGCGTCGTGCTTTCTCCATTTCGGGCTCCATAGTGAGCCCACTCTTTATCCGATCTCAGCCGTTTTTCCATTTCCGTATGAGGCAAAACGGATGAGCTTCGACCGTATTGTGCAACGGGCCATGATCAACCAATGGCTGGAAGAACAAGGAGTTTCTAACACTCGCATGTTATGAATTAAACTTCACTACGGTCCAAAAGCTCGAGTCTCATTGGAACCGCCCGGTGCGGATCCGCATGCCGGGTGGTGTGGAACCCGTGACTAACTAATACTCAGTCACGAGGAACCGATTCGCCTTATTTTTCCTTTGTCAAATCGCGAAGAATCTTGCGGGCAAGAAGTTCATTAATCTCACGATGACGAGGAATTGGTTGAGTAGCTCCCGTCTTCGGGTTGTGATAAATATCGTATTTGTTACTGTGTCTAATCAGTTGAGCGCCAGCAGCTTCGATCTGAGTGATGAGATCACGCCGCTTCACGCCAATTCTAATTCTTCTTCTCTTTTGATTTTTGGAATC
>JACTMZ010000005.1 GCA_014584375.1 Verrucomicrobiota bacterium
CGGCAAGGTCGCGTTTTTGGGGGATTATCCTCCGAGGAAATGCGGCATTGCCACATTCACCCGGGATTTGCGCAATGCGGTCGCCGCCGCAAATCCCGAGTGGAATTGTCCTGTCATTGCCGTTTCGGATCATCCGGAGACGTATGATTATCCTGCTGACGTCCGTTTTGAAATTCCGCAGCCGGATGTGGCGTCCTATTTGCGCGCTGCGCATTTTTTAAATCTTTCCCACACCGACGCGCTGTGCGAAAAAAGGGGGGGGGTCAGTCCCACAATTCTTAACTTTGGCGCTTAAAAGGGGACAACGGGTGACGCTGAATCAATATTTTAGGGGATTTTTTTCTGTTAGTTAAGAATTGTGGGACTGACCCCTTTTGGATTCGTCCGCTTGCCCTCAAACTTTTACAAAAATTATCTCTTGCTTTGATCTAATACTACTGCCCCCCCTTTCATTCCCGAACCCCCGGCCCATATCATCGCACTCGGCCTCATCAGCCTGACGCTCCTCTGGTGTCGTCCGCGCAGAAAGACGGCTGCGGAGTGATTGCGCTGCGCGCGTATGCGTTCTGAAATCACTTCAACTCCGCCGGAGCGCCCTCAACCCTTGCGCCGGCTTCCTGCTGCCAGGATTTTTCCTTTCCGGCATCGAGATTGTTTGGCCAGTCAAACATACAATCAAACAACTTCACCGTCACCAGGCTCTTGATGCGCACTCCGGCGCCGTGGGCGGATATCCGGCTTGATGTGAACTCATGGCGTCCGCAGCCAAGAAGGTAAAGATTCACCCCGTAGTTCCCCTCAAGGAGGACCTGCGTGTTCTGTGACACGCTTTCATTAATATGACAAATTCCCGTTGAATTCCGGCGGGCGATGAAATTCCTTGCCTCCACTTCGCAGGTCTCATGCGCGCTCATGCCATCATCACCACATTCCTCCACCAAAACATTTTCCACAAGGATGTCCCGCGTATCCCCATGCAGATTGATGCCATCATTGATGAAGCGCATGATGTTCAAATTGCGAACCACCCAATGGGAGGAATTCCCCCTGAAGGCGACTCCGTCCTGCAATACAGGCGCTTCAATCACATGATCGGCAGGCGTCTTTCCCGGCTCAAATGCCATGTAAAACGCGCCATCCGCATACGTCCATTCGCCCGGCCGCAAATCGTCCACCGCAGGCAATGGAGGCTTTGCCCCCTTGGAAGTGCGGTTCATGCGGCTTTGCCGACCATCCACCACAAAGAAAAAGCGCCCCAGCATGGAAGCCGGAAGTTCCTTCCCCCCGGAACTCAACGGGTTGCTCACCTGATAAATCCCTTCGCCAATTCGCGCCCATTCAGAAGGCTCCAGGACCCGGCTTCCCACCAATGTCTGATTGTTTCCATCAATAATAATCGGCCGCTGCGGGCCGCCGGATTTGTTCTTAATGATGACATCCTGATAAAGCGGCCCGGAAAGAAAAAAAATCGTGTCTCCCGGTCTTGCAAGCTCAACGGCCCGCTTCGTGGAACGCAGCGGAGATGTGTGGCTCCCGTCGCCGGAATCATCCCCTGACTGTGGATCCACATGCAAAATTTCTGCAAACGCAGCACATGCCATTAGCAAAAATATTACAAAAGACCCCTTTATCACTTTATTCTTTTTGTCGAAGTTCCATTGACCCATGTTCCCCCCACAAAGATATCCCGCGGAATTTTTGGGAGCCCCTTCTCATTGGCCTGCATCAGGGTAATCAACAAATCCACAGCCGCAACTCCCGTTTCAAAGGAATTTTGCAGAACGCCACTGTAACCCGTTTTACTGGGATAGTTCATGTCCACAAGACCGGCATCTCTGGGAACCTTTAAGCCACGCTTTTTCAAGCATTCATGAACAAATTCCACCGTGCTCCCGCAAATAATCGCCTCCGGGGTCCATTGGTTGAACCAATGGTAAAAGGATTTTTCATCCTCCTTCCGCAATCCCCTCCCATGAAGAAGCGGCACGAGGGTGGCATCCTGCCTCGTCTTCTGCTCCAGCAGATAGGCGGCATGGTAAAATCCATGCGTGCGCTGGTCAACCGTCGTAGTCAGCATCGCGCCGATGCGCTTGTACCCAAGCGCAATCAACCACTCAACGCACATTCGCATCCTTTCAAAATGATTGTTGGCGCAACGATGCAAAGAATGGGAAAAAATGGAATGGCCGACGGCCACGACACTGAAATGTCTCCAAGGCAGATCGGGAAGGGATGAGGGAACCTGCACCGGACACAAAATTACCCCATCAATTCCACGGGAGTATAAAATCCGAGCTATGCGCTTCTTGTCCTGGAATTCAGTCAGGTTAAACGCCTCCGGCTGATACCCACACTCCCGCGCACGATGCCACAATCCACCCATCACACCAGAATTCTCCAGCTTCACGGCAAAATTCTGCCAGAAAAGCATCGCAATAACGGGGCGATCCATGACGTGCTTTCTCTTGCGCAGGCAAATCATCAGATCCGTCAGATGCGCATCACGACAATAGCCCATGTCATCCGCCAACTTCTGGATGCGCCGGGCGGTTTTTTCGCCAATACGCGGATGATTTTTCAAGCCGCGTGACACGGTGCTTCGCGACACTCCGGCCGCATCGGCGATCATTTGCAAAGTCACGATGCCGGAATCCCGGGTCACATTATCACTCATAGTCGGGAACCCAGAAACCACGATCTTCCGACCATGTTGGAAACGGTGCCGGACGCCATTCCACATGGCCGTCGAGAAACAAGGTGTTCGCCCCGTCGCGATGACGCGGTTCCAAATTGATGTTGGGGGAGGATCGCGCAATCACATCCTTTTTACTGTCAGCCAAAAGAAAGGTTCGGGCGGGATATTTCCATTTTATCACGCGATTGTATTCATCGCGGCAGATCGTCATGTTCACCCCATAGCTGTGTCCGAAAAAGCCGCGAGTTGTATTCGACCGTGGCTCCAGATCCGAAGGACACAGATAGGGCTCGGCATAACCGGTGTTTGCCCCCGGATTGCCGCCGGGAATGTATGCCTTGAATTCCTTGGCGTATTGCCCGCCATAATAGCTGGAGTTGATGTCCGGAATATCAGGATTTCGCTCCCCAAATGGCAGTTTCCCATTGTAGTCATTCGCATACAGCATGAATCCCTGGTAAAGACTCCGCAGGTTGTGGGCACACCGGGCTTCATTGGCGCGCGCCATCACGCGCCGGCTTGTCGCAAAAACCAGGGTCACAAGGACCGTGGCGATCATAATGATCACCATGATCTCAATGAGGGTGCCCCCCCATTCCCTGTGAGGGGAGGATTGCATGTCACTGATGAGTTGAAGGCACGGAATATCCGTAGATGTAATTATCGGAAAACGTGGGTTCAAAAATATATGGGGAAACCGCAATTTTGTACTTTCCCGCAAAATCGCTGTTGTCATTGGAATAAAGATCTTCCAGCGTCCGCTCCAGAATGGGTTTATAAAGAAAATTCTTATCCGAAAACTTCCTGAAAAAGTCAAGTGTCTGTGACCTGCGCCCATAAAGCCGCTTCCAACCCGGCTCCCCCTTCTTGAAATCCTCCGTCCAGTCCGGCGACTTCCAGCCCTCCCGCAAATTACGATCCATTGGGACATGGCGTCCAATATGCGGGTATTTTCTGTCCACCAAGCGCATAAAAAGCATCATCGCCCTCCGGACTTCCCCGGCCGTGCGGCCAATCATGCGCAGCGTGCGCTTCCCTGCATCCAATTCCACGGCCGCTTCCTGCGCCATGGGGCTGATTCTCGAATCTACAAGCCATCCCGTGAAATCCGGCGGAACCTCCGTTTCGTTTTCATAAATTTCCGCATCCTTCAGATTTCCGAGAATGCCGTCTTCTTCATCGTATTGGCGCAGAAACCAGGTCAACTGGGAGGCCGTTCCATGTTCATATCCCGGCGCGCGGCTGCCAAGGATGGCAAAGTTTGTTTGTCCGTCCTTCAGAAGATCAATCTGCTCCCAATCCTTCGAAGATAATTTTAGAACGGTGTTTTTCAGCGCGGCCCTTAATTCCGACTTCCCTTTTGCAAGTGTGACAAAACCCTCCGCATCGAGTTCCACCGGGGAGCCATTAAGCCGTACTTTTGTCACCACATAATATTCGGCGGGGGCAACCATCCGGATTTTTCCACCCTGCTGAAGCTCCAGGTTGAGCTTCACTTCCAATTCCAGGCCATCCCCGCCCCAGGCGGCGGCAATATGTCCCTGCAAATCGCCCGCATACTCCGCCACAGGCTTGAATGCGGCGATGTCATGTGCGGGGATGGCGAGATTTTTGAACAGTGTTTCCCTGGGATTCACACGTTGTTCTGCGGTTCCTCCGAAATAAGGCGCCCAAATCCAATTCCCCGAAAAATAATGCGGCAGAATCCGGATGTCTCCGGTTTGATTTTGTGCCGTGCTATTCCCCGCGATAAAAATGGATTCCTGATCCTCCCCTCCACGGATAAGCCAGAATGGCGCATCGGTTTTGCAAGCGGAAATGATTTTTCTCCCACGCACCAGGCTCTCCACCAGGATGGGGTTCACCTCGCTGCCCCATTGTTTGCCATGCAGGAGCGGTGGATCGGCATAATAGCCGGTTTCCAGGGCCGTGAGCATCAGGCGGCGAAAGGCATACCGATAATAATCCCGAAGTTGCTCGGGCGTAAAATCCTCCGGCTGAAATTGCGCGCCAATATCATCCAACCCATAACTCGTAAGAACGGAATTCGGCTTTTCCCCCAAAAGATTGCGGCAGGCCGCAAGCCCGGCCTGCATGCTGGTTGTCGAGATAAACGGATTCCCGGATTCAAAGGTGTATGCCGCGGAATATGCCCCAAGTGTGTAGGAAATCACCCCGCCATCGGAAATCATGGACTGCTGGTGGCCATGGTCGGAAAATCCATTGATCATCTCATAACGCTGCTGATGTCCGGCGGCGGCCACCAGGTATTCCCCCCGATCCGCCGAGAAGGCCCGCCCCGGACTTTGGCGGGCATATGCATCCGTAAAGCGCATGGAGGAAGACTGGCACACATCGTTGATAAACCCCGGGGAGTATTGGGCAATCAAACGCATGGTGTTCTCCTGATCGTCCATGAACTTGTAGCCCAGCGGCGTACAATACTCATTCACAATAAGGTTTTGCATGTAATACTGCCCTGCCGTCAGAGGGTCATCGGGAAAATCAATTCCCGGCATGTACTCATCCACTAGAAAGCGGGGTGTCAGGTTGGGGACATCATGGGATCTGCGCGGCGTATAGTAATTGTCGAAGGCATCGCGGCTCCGTGCGATGATTTCCTGTTTGAGGTTTTCCGGCGTCTTGTAGCGTTTCGCGTTTCCCTTGGCATGCTGATAACTCGGATCATCCTTTAAATCCGCCCGATCCCAAAAACCAGCAGTCCCCAAATAATCGCCCTTGGTGAAATACGGGCCATGCCCCCATTGGCCGCCGACATAATACTGCCGGGTCAAATCCGGGATGTTCACATAAGGGAAGTGCTGGCACACGCCGAGGTAGCTGTAAACGGGGACGTTCGTGTTGAGTGTGTAGAGATCCGGAAACAGGCCGTGATAAGCCGCCAGGGCATCCAGCGCGCCGAAATCTCCTCCGGATGCCAAAATGACAAAATTCAATGTCTGTTTTTCCCCGGGATTGAGGGCCACCCGCGTGCCTTGCCGTATGGAGGGAACACCGGGCAGCCATTCCCCAATCAGGGCGCTCTCGGCCTGATGCGCATCGAGGCCGACGCCCAAGCCGGATTTTCCATCCGAAGCCGCCACAAACGGGAGGGAAAAAACATATTCATCCCTCCGGCGGGGAAATTGGAGCTGTGTTTGCCGCCAGGACATGTCAAAAAACTCCGTGGTGTTTTTCATTACGGGAATCCCCATCAGTGCTTCAAGCCAGAGCGCATCCTTTCCCTGGTTTTCCAACTCCAGGTTCCAGCGAAGCTGTCCCTTTTCCCCCACGCTCAAATTATGGTGCACCCGCAATCCGTCCCGCCATTCCTGAACAAACGACACGGTGTCATTTGTGTTTTGCGACCAATGCAGGTTTTTGGAGACGACGGAAAGCGGGGATCTTTCCACGCCACGCCAGAGCATCAGGCCGGCGGCATCCGCCTTATGGGGTCCCAATTGCAGCAAGGCCCCCGTTTGTTCATCAAATTTCAACGTCCACGATCCCAGCTGTTCCATTCTTTCCACCGTGGCGGTGCTGGCTGGGATCGGCAGGGGACGATTGACGGCATGGGATTTCCATGGAGGTTGTATAATTCCGGCCACGCCGGGAAATGCGTCGGGCGGACGCTGCGCATTTTTCCAGTTTGGCTCAAAATCGCCCATGTGGCGCGGGTGATCAGAAATACGAAACTCGTCGAGAATAATTCCCCCCAGTGCGAGGCCGCGATTCGGCGCCGCTGTAAGCGCCAACCCATAATCATCATGGAGTTCGTGACTTCCAACGAGTCTGCCGTCAATGGAAAGCGTCACGCCATCCGGCGACCATTGCAGGGCGAAATGATGCCATTGCTCCGGGTTGAGGGGTTTGTTCCATCCGGGAATTCTTGAAAAGCTTATTTTTCCATCCAACTCCTTTCCTCCCAAAGTCACAAGCTTCCAGCTGAGATTCGATGCGGAAAGCCGGATATATGGCTGAATGTGGCGGAGTTTATTTTCTTTCGGGGCATCCGTTGCTGTATTCCCATCCGTTTGCGGGCGCAGTGGTTGAAAAGCCTGGAAATGAATCGTGTCGCCTCCGCCAATTACGGCGTATTTGGTGTCGGATGGCGCAACGCGAAACCAGAATTCCAATGTTCCCTGTGTAAAATGGACATTTCCGCGCGGCCAGAAAACCCATTGGGTAAAATGGGGCAGGTAGGCATTGTCCATTTTCCAGAAATCATCCGAAAGCTTTACTCCGCGCAAATCCACGGCCCTGCCATAATACCCCTCAACCGCCTCATATCCGCCGCCGCTGAAGGAATCCCATCCCCCCGCATAGTCGGCATGATGAATATCGTGATCAAAGCCGGCCAGCAACAGTGTGCCTTCGTCCGCCTCAAATGAAGCTGCGACGACGGTGATTCCCGTCAACAGAAGCAGAGGTAGAAGAAGGGGGGGCAATTTCATAAACTTCAGTTTTTCGCCGGCCAAAGCGCCTTGCCAAGCTCCACAGCCTTGTCCACCCAGGTGTTCGGAGAGGTGGAAAATCCCTCAATGCGGCATTTGTAGGTTGTTCCGTTCATTTGCATGGCGGAGGTTCTAAAATAATGCTTGTTATGACGCTCCGGCCAGTTGTTGAGGAAATTACGGCGCGGCGGATCTCCTTCATAGGGCCGCTCATAGGCCATCACGACGCCCACATTATCCGCCGGGGAATAAAGCGCCAACATCGAGATGTCCTGCTCCAGACTTGTGGATTTCTCAGAAGGAAAATTCTTCTGTATCCTTTCGCCATCCGGCAGGACGGCAAGCCATTCGCTCAACCGGTAATGCCAGCAATGCATAAAAACATAGGCATAGCGAACCTCGTCCATCGGCTGATCCGCATTGAAGGAAATGCCCTGCTCCACCCCGCGGGCATTCAGCGTTGTTTCCGTCAGGCATTGAAACGGACCAATCCGTGATTTTTTGACCAGGGTGTATTCCTCCCCCGGGGGGGCGGTCAGGGGATCCGTGATGGGAAACTCCTCCCCATTGACACGCAAAACAATGGACTCGACCTCCTCCCCGCCATGGGCACTCCCAATCCATGCCTCCGGATCGGACTGCACGGGGCGAACCACATTGATGACCGACTGATTTCCGCCCGTATAAGTGATGATCGGCGCGCCCATATAGCTGACATTGCCGATGGTCCATGCGGACTGCTCCCGGAAATCTATTGCGTAGTCCCCCACATCCAATGTCAGAACGCCGTCCTTTAATTTTGGCGGGGCGGCATTTGCGGATTCAAGGGCGAACACACATACAAATGCACAAGTGAATGACAGTAGTTTTTTCATGGTTTATTTTTTTAATGGAACATCCCCCGACATGGTTGGTTGCCGACCATAGACAGGCGATATTTTCAAAATTAAACCGCATCCGGGGGCTTTGCATTCCTGAAGCCCATGGATGTACCGCCTCAGGATGAAATTACACCCGAAGTTTTTTGCGAAAGACCATGGCGCACAATGTGCCAACAAGAAGGAGGGCAATGGTTGAAGGCTCCGGAATTGTGGAGACATGGAAATCATCAACGCCTGTGATGCCCGCATAAGTGGGCGCCCTCATTCCAAAATAAGCCTGTATGTCCCCCGCCAGAAGGTTGGTGTTGGTTATGTTGCCACTGGTGTTGGTCAGCAAAAGGCTCCCAATGACGCCCGCGTTGCTTGAGTCGTACAGCGAGGCAACGGCATTATAACCATCGCTGGTTCCCAACAATGAAAAATCCACCTGCAAATAATACCAATTTCCATTGGTCAACACGGCGGTTCCCGTCGTGTTGATGTTGGAGTTGGTGCCATCCACCACGGAAGCCGCAATGATTTTCACCGTGTCAGGCGCATTGGCAATGCCGCCAATGCCGATTTGCAACAGCTGTCCGGAAGCCGACCCCAAAGCCCCGGAATTTCCACCCACGGGTGAAAAGGCGTTGGTGTCCGAAGAACGCCCCACCCCCAGAAGCAGGGACTGATAAGATGAATTGGTGGAGCCCGTTCGGGTCTGCCACTGAAAATAAATTGACAAGGTGAAGTTCGTCGCGCCGGAAAAAGCCTGATCCGCGACTTCAAATCCCCACTGGGGCGCCGAAAGGCCATTGGGCACCCATCCGCTGTTTGTCAATCCGCCCGTGGGTGCCTGCGGCCCCACGTTGGTATGGCTGGCGGGTGTTGATGGAATATTATAGCCAAAGTTGTCATCCAATTGGCCTGCGGTATTAAAGTCATAGATCACCTGCGCCATGGCGGCGGATGTTGCCATGGCGGCCAAAACAAGACTCGCGAGCCAGAAGCGCGCGCAATGAAAAATGATGGAGAAACTTAGCGGTGTTTTCATGAGTGTTTTCTGAGTTGGGAGATTCAGGATGACAATCTGCCTTGATGCACCCCCCCGTTCAAGGCCATTGACGCGCAACCGTTGCACTGATGATTTATGAAATTGGGTGTCGTCCGACATGTTGTCCGCCTGCCGCGGATTCCCGGATCACAAGGCGGGGAATGATGCGAATCACCTTTTCCGGCAAGGGGCCGTCGGAAAGCAGCTCATCCACCACGCGCGAAATCACTTGCTCCGGACGGGGGACAATCGTGGTCAGCTCTGGATTCGCCACTGCGGTCATGGTTGAGGCGTCATAGCCGACGATCCGGTATTGGGCGGGTGCCGTAAAGGGGGTCAGTAGTATCAGATCAAAGCAAGAGATAATTTTTGAAAAAGTTTGAGGGCAAGCGGGAGGGGGCCAATTTTGGGTGATCAAATTGGCTGCAAGAAGGATTTTGGTTCGTCCAGTGATGCGAAGGCGCGGGGGCGACCGAGAATTTCTGCAAGGATCACGGCTTGCTGTTGTGACGTGCGGTTGGAAAGCAGGGATTTGATTGAAGGAGCGTTTTTTTGCGGATGTTTTGCGTCGTTTTGCCCGGTGAAGGCCCGTGCAAGCCGTGCTTCGTTTTCATCCGGTTGGCGTATTTTTTTTAGCTGTTGCTTTCGCGAAGGCGTTGGTTCCTGAACTTCCAAAGATGCGAATTCCTCCGCTTCGATGGGGGGAGGACGGACGGACGGCGTTGGCGCAAACTCCCGGTGTATGACCGGAGGAACCGCGTCCTGCGGCAGTCCAAGCGCCTCCATCAATTCCTCCAGTGGATTGCGTTCCGGAGTGGCCGGGTAAGGTCGCGCCTGGGGTGTGGCGGGCGGTTGCGTGTAAATATTGCGCCGAGATTTTTGTCGGATCTCGTGCTTTTCTCCGCGTGCGGCCTTTGCCTGTTCGCGCTTCTCCTGGGACTTTTGAACGACCCAGTTCACCAGGCTGACAAGCCCGATGATGACGAGAATGACGAGTTGTTCCATGGCGGAACGAGGGTTATCGCGCTTCGGCGGAGGAGCGTTCGGAGCCTGCGATGGATTCGCGCATCTGCGAATCGGACTGAATGTTTTTCATCCGCAGATAATCCATGATGCCGAGATTGCCGCTGCGGAAGGCTTCGGCCATGGCGAGCGGCACCTGTGCTTCGGCTTCGACAACTTTGGCGCGCATCTCCTGGGTTTTGGCGCGCATTTCCCCCTCGGATGCAACGGCAGCCGCGCGGCGAACCTCCGCCTTGGCCTGCGCGACAACCTTGTCCGCCTCGGCCTGTTCCGCCTGCAGCTTGGCACCGACGTTTTCCCCCACGTCCACATCGGCGATGTCCACGGATAAAATTTCAAACGCGGTTCCGCTATCGAGACCTTTTTGAAGGACGACCTTGGAGATGTTGTCCGGGTTTTCCAACACGGCCTTGTAGGACACGGCTGATCCGATCGAGGTGACGATGCCTTCACCCACGCGGGCAATGATGGTTTCCTCGGTGGCGCCTCCCACGAAGCGGTCGAGGTTGGAGCGCACGGTTACGCGTGCCTTGACCTTGACGCCAATGCCATCGCGCGCCACGGCGTCGAGCGTTGTGCGTCCGGATTGCGCGCCCGGGCAGTCAATCACCTTCGGATTGATGCTGGTTCGCACGGCTTCCAGAACGGTTTTCGATGTGCCTTTGGTTGCAAGATCAATGGCGCAGGCACGGTTGAAATCGAGTTTGATTCCCGCTTTTTCCGCCGCGATCAAAGCCAGGACGACCTGTTCCACATTGCCGCCCGCAAGGTAGTGGGCCTCCAATTCATCGGTGTCGAGCGGCAGCGCGGCTTTCACGGCGGTGATGCGTCCGTCCACAATCATTCCCACCGGCACGCGTCGCAGCCTCATGCCGACGAGGCGGGAAAAGGAAACCGGCGCATCGGCCAGTTTGGCACGCAGCCAGATGCCGAAGAAATTGAAGATGACGGTGAGAATGACGAGCCCGATGACAGCGGCGAGCCCGACGACAACGAGTATGAAAATTGTTCCCATGCGGGAAGGCTACACTGCTTTTGGTTCCGCCTCCAACCCGTCTTTTCGCCTTGTCACAATACGCATGCCGTCGGCTGCGGTGACGATCAGTTCCGCACCTTCCTCCAAAAATTCTCCGGACGTTGTCACATCCATGCGGCGCCCGTTGATTCGCGCTGTTCCTGCGGGGCGCAGCATGGTGAGTGCCACGCCGGTGGCACCGATAAGCTCCTGATTTTCCGCCGCTGTTTGCGTCGCCGGTTGGGAGTTGGATAATACGATGCGGCGCCCAATAAATGTTTTGGGAAAAATCCAAAGCCACACCATGAAGCCCGTGAGCGTCAGGCCGCCGATGACAAAGGCGGAGATCAG
>JACTMZ010000146.1 GCA_014584375.1 Verrucomicrobiota bacterium
ACTTCCCCTCGCCGCAAGAGATATGCGGTTTCAAAACCAAAGGCGGAAAATGTGGTGAAGCCGCCCAAAATTCCCGTAAAAAGAAAAAGCCGGACCGAATGGCTGATGATGTCAAATTTTTCCGTCAATGCCGAAAGTGCACCAATGACAAAACATCCCGCCACATTCACGGCAAAAGTACTCCAGGGAAACTTCGACTGCATGGTGTGATGCATCACCCAGCCGCCGAATTGATACCGGGCTATGGCACCGAGAAATCCCCCGATTCCAACTAGCAGGGTGTGGAGCATACCTTGCGGCCAACGGCTCCCGTCAACTCAGTGTTTGGGCGCCCGCACCGTCGCGGCGGCGAGATCCGAGCGGCGACGCTCCACAATGTCATCGGCAATTTCAACCACCATCTCCTCAAGAAGAAGACGCAGATGACTGCCCGGACGATAATCAGCCGGCGCAATATGACGCACACGGTCAGCGTGGGCGATAAGCTGATAGCATTTTTTAAAACTCGCGCGGCTCTTGTCTTCGGGATTGTAAACGGCAATGGCGCGTCCGCCGGTTTGCTTCATCACGGTGAAACAAGGCACATCCGTGGGACCGTCGCCGACATAAATCATGTTTTGAAACGGAATGGGCCGCAGCTCGGGCGGCATGTGATCGTTCACATCCTCGGAAAGATCCAGCATGCCTTTGTTGATACGGAACAAAAACTGGGTCTTTTGCGTGTGACTGATCACACGACGCGGAAACGCAATGCGACCATCGGCATCTTCGGCATATTCACAGCCGAAAATTTTGCGGACATGCGGTTCGATGCGGCTGCCGAGAATCAGCTCCTTGAGCCCAGAGCTGACAATATAATGCTCCAAAGTGATGCCGTGTGCCTCGTGCTCGGAAGTGAGCAGGCCGTGTTTAAATTGCTCAAACATCTCCGGAATTCCCGGGAAAAAACTAAGCTTGGCACCAAGTTCGCGAAGCTGCGCGTTTGAGGGACGTCCGGGCTCAAGATAATCCAGCAGGGCCTTCATGTATCCCAGCTCGTGTTCAAAACCATGCTTCTGCACCAACTCGCCGCAACGCTGCCAGAACTGACCTCCATTGATCCCGAAATGCGGAAAGATTGCCTCTTCCTGCATGTAATTCGGGCTCAAAGTCTGATCATAATCATAAATGATAGCGATGGTGCTTTGCGGGGCGGACATAAAATAAGATTCACAAAATAATACCCGCCCCGCGCTTCGGTTCCAGTAAGTTTATACCGCCATCAAGGCGAAGCGGTGAAAAAACAGCCGCCCGATCAGCGTATCAACGACAAAAGCGGAGCCGGATAAACACCCAGCCAAATCGTCAGGGCGCACAAGATGGCGATGGTAAGGCGCGCAGCGACGCCGACGGGAATCTCAGGAGCCTCGGGATCGGCGGGCTGCTGCCAATACATGGCGCGAACGACTTTGAGGTAATAGTAAAATCCGGACGCCACCGTAACAATTCCAAGGGCAATCAAAACAAAATGCCCCTGCTGAAACGCGGCCTCAAAAATAAAGAGCTTTCCGAGAAATCCAACGGTCAAAGGAACTCCCGCCAGCGAAGCCATGGCAAGCAGCATGGCAAAGGCAAGATGCGGCGCACGCTGATTCAGTCCATTAAAATCGGCAATGTCATCCCCACCGACTGTTTTCGACACCACGGCCATGATGAGAAACGCAAGCAAAGTCATGATCAGATAGGCGCCAAGGTAAAACAGCACGGCCATGCCTGCGAAAGGCGCGCCGAGTGAAGCCACACCGAGGAGCAGATAACCAGCGTGCGCAACGCTGGAATAAGCCAGGAGGCGTTTGAGATTGGACTGCGGAATGGCTGCCAGATTTCCAAAAACCATGGTGATGCCGGCGAGAATCGCCATGAGCAGCATGATTTTTTCCTGGAGATACGGAACAACAACAAACGCCTGCAAGACGCGCAGGAGAACGACAAATCCAGCAGCTTTGGAAGCGACAGAAAGGAAGGCGGTGATCGGCGTCGGGGCGCCTTGATAAACATCGGGAACCCAAAATTGAAAAGGAACAGCGGCGACCTTGAACCCCAGGGAAACCAAAACCAATCCAAGCCCAAAAAGCAGCGCCGGAGCGGCGGCGTGTTTCAACGCGGGAATCACCGCCGCAATGGCATGCAAATTGGTCTGTCCGGTGACACCGTAAATCCAAGTGATCCCGTAAATGAGAAAGCCCGTGGAAAGCGCGCCAAGGACAAGAAATTTCACACCCGCCTCAAGGCTTCCCCGATCCTGACGCATATAGGAAACCAGGATGTAAAAACTGATGGTGACCAACTCCAGCGAGACAAAGATCAACACGAAATCCACGGCGGAGGCCATCCACATCAATCCGGCACATGTGAAAACCGGGAGCGCATAGAACTCCCCAAGCCCCGCTCCACGGCGTGAAGACGGAAGGCTGGCCTCGACCACAGGAGCGTATTCCTGCGCCATAATCAGCACAACGATGGTCGAAAGCAGGGCAAGCTGCTTGAAAAAAACCGCCAGAAAATCCGCGCTGTAAAAACGCGCATACGGCGCGGTGACATCCATGGCCAGAGGATCAATCCAAAATGTCGCCACAAAAACGAGAATCAGCCCGGTGATGGCCGGATGCGCAATGCCGCTCTTGCGCCCAGGCCCGGCGAAGGATTCCGCCGCCAGAAGCAGCAAACCCAAAACAACAACCGCGATTTCCAAATAAATCGGATTCATGGAGCAAAATAATCAAAAACCGGGTTGATGTAATCAAGCAACAGCGCCGGACGGAAGCCGGTGACAAGCAGGGCGGCAAGAAGCAAAATGACCGCCCAACGCACGGCGCAAGAAACATCGCCGACGCCGTCAACCGCAGCCACTCCGCGTCCACCCCAAAAAATGCGGCGATAGGCGCGCAGCATGTAGATGGCGGAAATCACGACACCCCAGAGCGCGAAAGCCACGGAGGTCTGATAAATATTGAAACCGCCGGTGACACCCTGCGCAAACGCACCGAAAAAGATGAGAACTTCGGACGGAAAGGAAAGAAATCCGGGCAATCCAATCGAAGCCATCGCGGCAAATCCAAACAAAAGCCCCAGCTTCGGCGCACCAGCCGCCAATCCCCCGAGCTTCGCAAATTCAAGAGTGCCCCACCGACTCCCGATTTCTCCACACAAGGCGAAAAGGGCGGCTATCGTCAGGCCGTGGGCAACAATCATCAGCGACATGCCCGCCAAACCGATTTGATTGAGGGCGACAAGACCGAGAAAGGCATAGCCCATGTGCATCACGCTCGAATAACCAAGCATGAGATCCAGACGCTTTTGCGCGATGGTGACAAAGCCGACATAAATGATGTTGCCCAACAGCAAAATGAGAAGCAGCCCGGCAAACTGCTGGATTTCCTCCGGAAAAATCGGAACCGCAAGCCGAAGAAGTCCGTAAAGCCCGAATTTTTTCAATACACCCGCGTGCAGCATGGCGGCGGGTGCGGGGGCCGAGGCATAGGCTTCCGGCGCCCATGAGTGCAGGGGAAAAAGGGCGATAAGGCTGCCAAATCCTGCAAGCAGCAGCAAATAAACCGCCGGACCGGGGGAAAGAATGCCCGCAACACCCAATTGCTGGAGAATCCGCATATCCAGCGTGCGGAGTCCGGCGGGAACGGCAAGCCATATTCCAATCAAACCCAACAGCAACACAAAGCTGCCCGTCGCCAGGTAAATGGTGACCTTCCACGCAATGCGCTGCCGCTCGCCGGATCCCCAAATGCCAATGAGCAAAAATGTCGGAACAAGCGCCAGTTCATGAAAAGCGTAAAAGAAAAACAGATCGGTCGAAACAAACGCTCCGATCGCACCGGCGGAAATAAGAAGCAGACACGCATAAAACATGCCCGCGTACCGATTGATCGGCGGTGTCACCCAAACGGCGGCCAGCGTGACCAGCGTGGTGAGCAACAACATCACCATGGAAAGTCCGTCCGCCCCCAGCGAAAACGCCAGCCCGTAAAATGGCGCCAAAAGACGTCCGCCCACAAATTGATATCCGCCAATTTCAAGATTGTAAGACGCCAAAAGATACAGCGTAAGCAGCAGATTCGCCCCCGCACCAAACAGGGAAATTCGACGCGGCGCCGATCCGGCCATGCAAAATGCAGCCGTAACCAACGGAATGAGGATAAGGGAAAGAAGCGGACTCATCAGCGAAACACCAGGAAGCAAAGCACGGCCAACACGCCCGCGCCGAAGAAGAATGCGTAAGCCTGCAAATTGCCGAGCTGAAGCAGACGCAAGACATAACCCGCAAGCCACACGGTGCGCGCCGCGCCGGTAACAACAAGCCCGTCAATAATCCAACGGTCAAACCACGAGCTGACAATGGCAAGGCCGCCCTGAACGCGTGTCACAAGCCAGGCATAAAAATCATCAATATAAAGCCGGTTGGCAAAAAGGGGAATACGCAGCGGATCCCGGCCCGGCCCGCGCAGGTAAAGGGCGGACGCAAGGAGGAATCCACACACCAGCGCACCGAGCAGCGCGTAGTGGACGATGTGCGGTGTTTCGTGATGTGGAATGTCAAAAAAATGACGGGCGACAAACGGATAGCCCGCTGCAATTGAGGGAACGGCCAAAAGCAGAAGCGGAAGGGTCATGATGGCCGGCGATTGACGGGCGTGCCCGGCGGCTTCGGAGCGGGGGCTGCCCAAAAACACGACAAAGAAAAGGCGGAACATGTAAAACGAAGTCAACAAGGCCGCGCCAACGGTAATCCAAAAAACCGCCGTGTTGTCGCCGTGCGCATAGGCAACGATGAGATCCTTGCTGTAATAACCGCTGAATCCCGGCATGCCGACGAGAGCCAGCGTCCCCGCCACCAAACACAGGGCCGTCAACGGCATCCGCGTGATCAATCCGCCCATTTTCCAAATATCCTGCTCGTGATGCAGGGCGATAATGACCGAGCCTGCGCAGAGGAAGAGGAGGCACTTGAAGAAAGCGTGGGTGAAAAGATGAAAGACAGCCACGTCGCCAGCGGGTGCCACGGCAATGGCAACCACCATGTAGCCAAGCTGCGAAATGGTCGAGTAGGCGAGAATGCGCTTGATGTCATCCTGCTGGGTGGCCATCAGCCCGGCCGCAAAACAGGTCGCCGCGCCTATCCACATGATCACATCACGCACCGCCTCGGGCGCCGCAAGAAGAACCGGAAAAATACGCGCCAGCATATAGACCCCCGCCGCAACCATCGTCGCAGCGTGAAGCAGCGAGGACACGGGTGTCGGGCCTTCCATCGAATTCGGCAGCCAGACATGCAGGGGCATCTGCGCGGACTTCCCAAGCGTTCCGCAAAAAACCAGCAGCGCGGCGGCCGTCAGATACCCCGGATGCAATGTGACGGCGGAGATGTTTTGCTCAATCCCGGAAAACGCCACCGAGCCGGTGGCGAGCCAAAACATGAGAATGCCGAGCATGAAGCCGAAGTCACCCACGCGATTGACGAGAAACGCCTGCTTGCCGGCGTCCGCCGCAGCATCCTTGCGAAAATAATGACCGATCAGAATGTAGGAACTCACGCCGACCAGTTCCCAAAAAATATACATCATCACAAAATTGCCGGCCATGACGATGCCGAGCATGGAAAAAAGAAACAGGCTGAGCGCGGCATAATAGCGCGGAACCCCCTCGTCACCGCGCATGTATCCGCCGGAATAAACGAAGACAACGGTGGAAATCGTCGTCACCAGGACAAGCATCACGCGCGCGAGCCGATCAAGAATGAGGGTGATGGGAACGGAAAACAGCCCCGGGACATCAAGCCACGGGAGAGGCGCCACCACCGGCGTCACGCCGGCGAGAAACAGTCGCCAACTCAATCCACAAGCGAGCGCCGCCGCACCAATGGCAACAATGCCCGCCGCAACACCCCGGCGCGGCAGTAGAAAAAGAATCACCGCCGATGCAACAAGCGGCGCAAAAAGAATGATCCAAGGATGAAAATGCGGCTCCATCGGGTCAGAATTTCAACTGGTTGAGATCCTCGACATGCGCGGTCTGCCGCTGGCGATAGAGAGCCACAATGATGGCAAGGCCGACGGCAACCTCGGCCGCCGCCACGGTGATGATAAAAAACACCAGCACCTGCGCGTTGTAATCCGGCAATCCTGCGGAAACTGCGCCATGACGGGCAAAGGCGACCAACGAAAGATTCGCGGCGTTGAGCATCAGCTCAAGTCCCATAAAAATAACGATGATGTTGCGCCGCAGAAGAACACCACCCAGACCGGTGGCAAAGAGAAGGCCGCTGACGAGAAGGTAATGTCCGAGTGTCAGCATGGGTTCAACGCAGTGTGCGACGGCTCAAGACCACAACCCCGACGGTTGAGACCAAAAGCAGTACGCCGATAATTTGGAGGGGAAGATTAAATCCGGAAAACAAGGCCGTTCCAACTCCGACGGCGTCGCTGGGGACTCCGGGGGCCAGGGCCGGAAAAGGATATGCGGCGGAAGGGAGTGATTTGACAACCTGCGTCAGGAGAATCGCAAACCCGCCGAGAACAAGGCTCCCGCCAGCCAGCGCGGCCAGATTGAATTTGCGACGCACCTCGGCCTTGAGGTCAAGGAGCATGATAATGAAAAGGAACAGCACCATCACCGCCCCCGCATAGACGAGGATCTGAATGATCCCGATAAAAAAGGCGTCAAGCGTGATGTAAAGGCCCGCCAGGGCGAGGAAGGAAAGCACAAGGCACATCGCGCTGCTGACCGGATCGCGAAGCAAAACGACCGCCACGGCCGAGCCGAGCATCAACAGGGATAAAATCCAGAACAAGATGGTGAACATTCAGTGTTTGCTCCGATCAATGCGCGGCATGCCGCAGGTTGCCCGAAACCTGTGATATTGAGGAATTTTACAGGCGGTTTCGATCACTTTTTTTCGTCCCATTTGTGAACCAATCCCGTCATGACTCCGCCCAACTCATAAAGCTTTTTCTTGTCATGAACCAAAGCCTCGCGCGTTTCCCCGGTGATCGAATAGTCCTTGCGCAGAAAAATCGCCTGCTCCGGGCACACCTCCTGACACAGCCCGCAATAAATGCAGCGGGCCATGTCAATTTCAAATTCCTCCGGAAATTTCTCGACCTTGGCCCAGGGGCCGTCCTTCGACAGCTCTCCCGGCTTGATCGTGATCGCGCGGGGCGGACAAATAAACTCGCAGAGCTGACAGGCCACACACCGCTCGCGTCCATGCTCGTCCTTCACCAGCGTGGGCGCACCACGATACCAATCGGGCAGCATGGCATCCCATTTTTGCTCCGGATATTCCAATGTCACACGCGTCCGGCCAAAAATCATGTTTTTGAAATGCCGGATGGTGACAAGCAGGCCGCCGAGGATCGCGGGAAGGTAGGATCGCTCCAGAAGGCCGAGTTTGGGACGTTGAACGGTTCGAGCCATGATCAGGAACGGAAGTATAGCAGGATGACTGCGGTAAGAAAGATGTTCGCGAGAGCCACCTCAAAAAAGACATACCAGCCAAGTTTCATCAGCTGGTCAAAACGGAAACGTGGCAATGTCCATCGGATCCAAAGGAAAAAGAAAATGACGGCGGCCACCTTGGCGAAAAAGGTGGCGATATTGACGAGGCCCCAAATCCAGCCTTGGGAGCCGTCGGGCACAAAGGGCAGGCTCCACCCGCCGAGAAAAAGGGTCACAATCACTCCGGAACCGGCAATCATCGCCGCATACTCCCCCAGGAAAAACAGGGCAAACCGCATGGACGAGTATTCGGTGTGATAGCCGCCCACCAGCTCCTGCTCGGCTTCGGGAAGATCAAAGGGCAGGCGGTTGGTTTCCGCAAACATGGCGATGATGAAAACGACAAAGGAAATGAGCATCGGAATCCATAGAAGCAGCTTCGACAGATCAAAACCGTTCGTCCACACCGGGAAAACCATCCATCCGTGCTCCGCCTGATATTTTACGATGTCCCCGAGATTAAGCGTACCGGTGATGAGAAAAATCGGAATCACGGACAGTCCGAGGGAGATTTCATAGGAAATCATTTGCGAACTGGAACGAATGCCGCCGAGGAACGGATATTTTGAATTGGACGACCAGCCCGCCAAAACGATGCCGTAAACACCAAGGGACGAAACGGCGAAAACCCAGAGAATCCCAATGTCGAGATTCGCGATCACCATCGGCACCTCAAAAAGACTGCTGCCAAATGGAAGCACCGCCAGCACAAGAACGGCGGGAATAAAGGCCAGTGCGGGAGCAAGACTGAAAAAGAACTTGTTCACGCCGGATGGAACAAAGTTTTCCTTCAGGACGAGTTTGACGCCGTCCACAAGCGGCTGAAGCAATCCGGCCCAGCCGACGCGATTGGGGCCGACACGATCCTGAATAAACGCGCTGACCTTGCGCTCCGCCCACACGGAATAGGCAACCATGGTAAGGACGATTCCGAGAATGACGGCCGTTTTAAGGGCGGAAGTCCAAAGAAGAAATATCTCCGGCTGAAATAAAAGGTCAAAACTCGGCATGGTGATAACAAAGCAGCGGCGCGCGCCGTTGGCAGGAAGAGTTAACCGTTTCAAAAAGCAGCTTCAATCCCAAACACGGGAATCGCATGGAAAATCCCAATGTTTCCCTGCGTCTTGCCACTCAGGAAAAATCACGGCATAAATAAAACCTCACAAGCGCGCTCCATGACGAACGCAGCCGTCCACGCATGATAAAGGTTTCAGGACTCACCAAGACTTACGCCGGAATCACGGCGATTCGAAATCTCGATTTCACCGTTGCCAAGGGGGAAATCGTCGGATTTCTCGGCCCAAACGGCGCGGGAAAAAGTACGACGATGCGCATTTTGTCCTGCTTCCTGCCAGCCACCGGCGGCACGGCTTCCGTCGCAGGTTTCGATGTGGCAACGCAGTCGCGCGAAGTGCGCTCCCGGGTCGGCTACATGCCGGAAAATGTCGCGCTGTATCCGGAAATGCGCGTGCAGGAATATCTCGAATATCGCGCGGCGCTCAAAGGCGTGCGCGGTCGCCGCAACCGCCAGCGGGTCAACGCCGTCAAGGAACTCTGCAGCCTGCGGGATGTGGAAACCAAGCTGATCGGCGCGCTTTCCAAGGGCTACCGTCAGCGCGTGGGACTCGCCGACGCCCTCCTGCACGATCCGGATCTCCTGATTCTTGACGAGCCAACCATCGGTCTTGACCCGAATCAAATCCGGCAGGTGCGCCAGCTCATCCGCGATCTCGGCAAACGCCACACCATCCTCCTCTCCACGCACATTCTCAGCGAAGTCGAAATGATTTGCAGCCGCGTCCTAATCATCAATCGAGGGCAAATCGCCGCATCGGACACAGCGGAAAATCTTGCTGGGCGCGTCCGCACGGCAGGCGGCGTCACCGCTGAGATTCGCGCCGGCACGGAAGACCTCAAGAAGGCTCTCGTTGCGCTTCCGGGGGTGCGCAAGGCGGATGTCGCGCCGCAGGGCGACGGGTGGCAGGAATGCACCCTGCGCACCGACGCCGATCATGATCCGCGCGAGGAAGTGGCGCGCCTCGCCGCCAAACATGGCTGGCCGCTGCGGGCACTCGGACGCGAACAAGTGAACCTCGAGCGCGTGTTCACCGAAATCACCCAGGCCGGAGAACTCTGATTGCAATGAATTTTTTCACCCTGCTTCGCCGCGAAATTCGTGCGTTTTTCCTGTCACCTATAGCCTGGGTCGTCCTGTTTTTTTTCCTGCTGATGACCGGATTCAATTTCTACGCCGGCATAGCCGCGCTCAATCGCGGCCCCAGCGAAGTGACCGTGATCGAAGCATTTTTCAACACGATCTTTTTCTGGTTCGGCTTCGTGCTCGTCTTTCCCCTCATCACCATGCGCCTTTTTTCCGAGGAGTACAAAATGGGCACCATCGAGCCGTTGATGACCGCGCCGGTTCGCGACAGTCATGTCGTGCTGGCAAAGTACTGCGGCGCGCTTTTTTTCTACATCATTCTCTGGCTGCCCAGCCTGCTCTATTTCATCATCTTCAGCCGCATCACACGTCTGGCGACAGCCGGGGCATCCGGGCCATTTCTCGGCGCCTACTCCATGCTGCTGCTCATCGGCATGTTCTATCTTTCCATCGGCTGCCTGGCCTCAGCCCTCACCCGCAACCAAATCATCGCGGCCATCATGTCGTTTAGCATCATTACACTCCTTTTTTTCATGGGGCTGCTGACATTTTTCGTCCTGAACGTGACACCCGCCCTTCGTGAGGTGACGGGATATTTCTCCGCCATCGAGCACATGTCGGAGGCCTCGCGCGGCATTTTGGATTCCCGGCCCTTCGTCTTCTACCTGTCGCTCACCGCATTTTTTCTATTTCTCACCTTTCACGTTTTCCAGTCGCGCCGCTGGCGCAATTGATCCGCCATGAAACAACCGCAGGACTCCTCCCGCCGACGCGCCGGCGCCCGCATGGGCGTCGCAGCCCAGATCATTCTCGCCTGCATCCTGCTGCTTTCGGTGAACTACGTTGGATTCCACTATTATGCGCGCACCGACTGGTCTGTCGGACAAAAATACCGCCTTTCCGATCAGACCCTGCGTCTTCTCCAACACATGACAGCGCCCGCCACGGTCTATGTTTTTTTCTCGCCGAGCGCGGCAGCTCCGGGATTTGAGGTCTATACGGACGTTGTTAATCTCCTCAAGGAATACCAGACGGCGGCGGGGAGCGGGCTGACCGTCGAGCATATTGATCCCACCCGAAACCTCGCGCGCGCCCGCGAATTGCAGGCAAAATTCAAATTTGGAGAAGGGGAAAATCTCATCATTGTGGAAATGGGCGGACGCTCCAGGCAAATCAGCGCGGTGGACATGGCGGATTACGACATGATGTCGCAGCTCGCCGGGGAACCACCCCGCGTGGCGGCTTTCAAAGGGGAACAACTGCTCACCGGCGCACTCATTGCGCTGGGGGAATCCAAGGAGCGAAAGGTTTATTTTCTCCAAGGCCAGGGAGAACTCCCATCCGGCGAAAACTCCAAACTCTCCCTGTTCGAAGAATATGTCGGACGCCAGGGCGTCGTCCCTGCAACGCTCAATCTCGGCACCGTCGGCGCCATTCCCGATGATGCGGCGGCCGTCATTCTCGTCGGCCCGCGCTATGACCCGCCGGAAGCTGCCATGCAAATTCTGCGCGACTACTGGGCGAAGCAAGGACGGCTGATCATTCTGCTCGATCCCTCCGCCGCCACGCCCCTGCTGCGGACGTTTCTTGCGGATGCAGGCGTGACCGCGCGCGACGATCGCGTGCTGCGCACCGTGCAGCTGGGATTTGCCACCGGCATCCTTCGGGATGTCACGGGTCAATTTTCACCCGGCAATCGCATCACACAGCGCCTATACGGTGCCGAGGC
>JACTMZ010000176.1 GCA_014584375.1 Verrucomicrobiota bacterium
GCCTCGATGTTCAGGCGTTCTCCATCGCATTCCGGGCACGGACGGGCGGCGTCTTCCTCCGTGTCTTCACGTGCCTGTTCCTCCTGCAGATCGGCTTCGAGCTGGGTGTGCGCCTGATCCGCGTTGAAATCGCGATCATAGATGAGACCGAAGCCGCGGCAGGTTTCGCACCAGCCGTGCGGGGAATTGAAGGAAAACATGCGCGGGTCGAGAGGCTCGAAGGCGCGGGCGCAGGACGGGCAGGACATTTCGGAGCTGAGCAACTCGCTGTCGGAACCGCGGACAAGACGGGCTGTGTTTTTGCCGATTTCGAGTGCGCGTCGGGCGAGGTCGAGCGCCTCCTCTTCGCTGGCGTCGGCAATTTGTCCAATGAGCACATCAATCGAATGTTCGCGATAGCGGGAGAGGTCGGGAAATTCGTTTGCTTTGACAAGTTTTCCGTCCACGAGAAGTTCTTCGTAACCGTTGCGCACGGCCCAGGCGGCGACATCCCGATGGTATCCCTTGCGGGATTTGACGAGCGGGGCGAAAACCTGCACGGAGCCGCCAGTGGAGAAAGTGCGGAGTTTTTCGGCCACTTGGGCGAGTGTGACGCCGGTCACGGGAATGTGGCATCGCGGGCAGTATTGCACACCGAGTTTGGAATAAAGCAGGCGCAAAAAATGATGAATTTCGGTGATGGTGGCGACGGTGGATTTTCCACCGCCCCGGGAAATGCGCTGTTCGATGGCCACGGCGGGAGGAAGGCCGCCGACATGATCCACGTCCGGCTTTTCCATTTGCTCCACAAACTGCCGGGCGTAGGCGGACATGCAGTCCAGGAAGCGGCGCTGGCCTTCGGCGAAGAGAATGTCGAAGGCGAGGGAGGATTTTCCCGAACCGCTGAGGCCGGTGACGACGACAAATTGGTCGCGGGGGATGTCGAGCGAGATGTTTTTGAGATTGTGTTCCCGCGCACCGCTGATGCGGATGCGTCCGTTGTCGGAGAATGTCGCCGGAGGTTCGGCCGCCCTCAGTGCGGGTTTGCGCGGGTGCTCCGCCAGAGCCGTCCGCAGGAACGGCGCAATACGCGATGTGGTGGATTTGGCGACTTCCTCCGGCGTGCCCGTGGCGACGATTTGTCCGCCCGCATCACCCGCCTCGGGGCCGATGTCTATTATATGATCGGCGCATTTGATCACCTCGATGTTGTGTTCAATGACGATGAGGGTGTGCCCGGCGTTGACCAAGCGTTGAAAAACGCCGAGGAGCCGCTCGATGTCGTCAAGGTGAAGTCCGGTGGTGGGCTCGTCAAAAAGCAGCAGGGAGGAATCGGCGTCGGTGTCGGCCAGATGGGCGGCCAGTTTGAGCCGTTGTGATTCGCCGCCGGAGAGAAAGCTGGTGGGTTGACCGAGCCGGAGATAACCGAGCCCGACATCCGCGAGAGCCTGCAGGAGCGAGGTGATTTTTTCGTGTTTTGGAAAAGTTTGGAAAAAATGGAGCGCCTCGGTGACCGTCATTTCCAGAACCTCATGAACCGAGCGCCCGCCGAGCAACACGCGGAGGACATGGGGTTGAAAGCGGCGTCCGTTGCAGGAGGAGCAGACGAGGGAAACATCGCTGAGGAACTGCATTTCCACGCGTTCGTAGCCGAGTCCCGCGCAGCGTTCGCAGCGACCGTGATTGGAATTGAAGCTGAAGGATGAGGCGGTGAGTCCGGCGGCCTGGGCGGCGGGGCTGCGTGCGAAGAGTTCACGGATGTGATCCCATGCGCCGATGTAAACGACCGGGGTGGAGCGGGAGGATTTTCCGGGCGGGGATTGATCCACCATGACGGCTTCGCCGACATGTTCGATGCCGGTGATTTTTTTAATCGAGCCCGCATCGCCTTCAACGGCCTCGCCCCGTTCGCTCAGGAGATTGCGGTGCAGGAGGCCGTGGATGAGGGTGGATTTTCCCGAGCCCGAAACGCCGGTGACGCAGGTGAAGACACCGAGGGGAAAATTGACGTCGAGATTTCTGACATTGTGCAACGTGGCGCCGCGCAGACGCAGAAATTTTTTGGCACGGCGGCGGTGTTTGGGCACGGGAATGTGCCGACGATGAAGCAGAAAATCCGCAGTGAGCGAATTTTTGGCTTCGTCAATTCGGGAGGGCGGAGCGCTGAACATGAGGCGTCCGCCCGTTTCCCCCCGTCCCGGGCCAATATCAGTGAGCCAGTCTGCGGCGCGCATGACGGCTTCGTCGTGTTCGACGACGAGGAGGGTGTTTCCGTTGTCCCGGAGTTTGCGCATGATGCGCAGGAGTTGATCCAGATCGCGTGGGTGGAGGCCGACGCTGGGCTCGTCCATTACAAACAAGGTGTTGACCAGCGAGGCACCGAGGCAGGTGGTGAGATTGACGCGTTGCACTTCGCCGCCGGAGAGCGTGCGTGTGGGGCGGTCGAGGCTGAGGTAGGAGAGGCCGACTTCGATGAGGTAGGACAGCCGTGAGGTGATCTGGTCGAGAAGGAGCTGGGTGGTGTGATCGCCGGGCGGGATGTTCACGCCAGCGAGAAACGCGTGGAGACGGTTGATTGGAAGGGCGGCGAGGGAGGGAAGAGTGAGGGCGTCGTCCGCTCCGGCGAGGCGATAGTTGAGGGTTTCCGGTTGAAAACGACCGCCATGGCATTTGGGGCATTCGTTGTAGCTGCGATAGCGGCTCAAGAGCACGCGAACGTGCATTTTGTAGGTTTTGGTTTCGAGCCAGTCAAAATAGCCCTGCACGCCGTACCAGCGGTCGTTGTCCCAGGCGTCGTGCGCGGACTCTCCGTTGTTGCGATCGCCGTTGATGACCCATTGACGATCCGCCTCGGGAAGCCGGTCAAAGGGGCAGTGGAGATCCATGCGCCTCTGCCGGGCGTGGCGAATCAGATCTGCCTGGCATTCCTGCGCCATGCCGCTTTGAAACGGGCGGACGACTCCCTCCGCCAGCGTGCGGGTGCGGTCGGGGATGATGCGGCGCCAGTCCAGGCCGATGACGCGGCCAAAGCCCCGGCACTCCGGACAGGCACCGAGGGGGTGATTGAAGCTGAATAGTCCCGGTGTTGGAGGACGAATGTCGAGGTCGCACCAGGCGCAGTGCCAGCCGGTTGAAAAGGGATGGCTTTTGCCATTGCTTTCATCAATCGCCGTGATGCGTCCCTTGCCGAGGCGCAGCGCGGTTTCCACGGCCTCGGTGAGCCGTGTTTCATCGTTGGCATCCACACGATCTTGAATGACAAAAACCGCTGCGGGCAGGGGGCCGGGTGGCGGAGCGTCGTCGGTGCGAAAGGTTTTTTCGCCGATGCGGACGCGCAGGTAGCCCTGTTGTTGGAGGAAGTCAAAAAACTGCGCAGGCGTGCGTTTCTCGACGTCGCCGGTGCCGACGGAAAAGGCGATGGTCAGCGTTTTGCCACGGTAAAGGCGGATGATTTCCCGCGTAATGCTGCGTGCGGATTCCGGGCGAATCGGGCGGTCGCACGAGGGGCAGCGGGCGGATGCGAGGCGCGGGAAAAGGAGTTTCAGGTAGTCATTGATCTCGGTGATCGTGCCAACGGTCGAGCGTGTGGTTTTGACATTGTTGGACTGTTCGATGGCGATGGCCGGCGGAATGCCTTCGATGGCGTCCGCGCGGGGTTTGTCCATGCGGTCAAAAAACTGCCGCGTGTAAGGCGAAAATGTTTCAATGTAACGGCGCTGGCCCTCCGCGTAGATTGTGTCAAAGGCGAGTGAGGATTTTCCCGAACCACTCGGGCCGGTGATGACGTGAAGAAGCCCCCGGGGGAGGGTGAGATCTATTCCCTGAAGATTGTTTTGCCGTGCGCCTCGGACACGGATTTCCGGCGTGTTTGCGGAGGTGGGGGACTTGGTGGGACGATTTTTGGAAGCCATGCCTGATTCGCCGCGTCACATGCGAAGCGCCGACGGCGGTCGGTCAGAATAACGCAAGACGTAGCTCAGGCAATGCGCCAATTTAAAATTTGGGCCGTACAAAAAAACAGACGGGCTGCGCGGATGGCGCTGCCGCCGGTTATTTGATCATGAGCTCGGTTCTTTGCAGAACCTTTTGGCGCATGACTTTTCCCGCCGTGAATTTCACGGTGGCGCGCGCCGGGATGACCACGTCAATTTCCGGTTTGTTCGGATTACGCCCGAGGCGGGACTTGGTCAGCCTGACTTCGAAGACGCCGAAATTTCTCAATTCGACATTATTGCCCGCCGCGAGGCTTTCGGTGATGCTGTCAAGGGTTTGTTGAATGACGGCGAAGGTCTGTTGCTGGGTGATGCCGACAGCCTTGCTGATTTTGACGACCATATCGCGTTTGGTGAGGTTGGACATATAAGGGATGGGTTGATGCGTCTAATACGCTATTGCCACGTAATTTGGATTACAATGCACAAAAGTAAAAAATATGAGCCTTTTTGGGTTTTATGGAATATTTTTGAGCTTTTGGCTCCGATGACTTTCGTGCAGTATTAACAGATTTTTCGTAGTATGAAGTTTAAGCCGGATCAGAAGTTGTCAGGAATTTTGATTCCGCTTTTTGCGCTTCGGACGGATCGGGATTTTGGTGTCGGCGATGTGGATTCGCTGAAGGAATTGGTGGACTGGGCTGCGGCGCGCGGTTTCGGCATGGTGCAGATTCTTCCGATTAATGAAACGGGCGGCGACAACAGCCCCTATAATATTATCAGTTCCATGGCGCTGGATCCGGTGACGATCGCCGTCAATCCCGGTTCCTTAAAGGATCTCACTCCCGGCGATTTCAAGGCGATTTGCGCCGGGCATGACATTGACGCATTGCGTGCGGGGCGGGTTGATTATCGCGGGGTGCGCGCGCTCAAGCGGGAGTTGTTGGAGGCGGCGTGGAAAAGATTTCGCACCGCGCAGATTCGGGAAAAAACGCGGCGGGCGAAGGAATTTGCGGCGTGGGTGAAGGGCAACCGGGACTGGCTGGAACCTTACACGCTTCTTCGCGCTTTGACGGAGTTGCATGGCGGAAATGAAAACACGGATCTATGGCCGCGTCGGCAGAGAACATTTGCCTCAGCCGGACGATGGCTGGCATCCGCATCGCCCGCCGTCCGCCGAAAAATTTGCGCTGCACGGGATTTTTTTGCCTATGTGCAATGGATTGCCTGTGGTCAGTGGACGACGTTGAAGGCATACGCCGGGCGACGGCGCGTGGCGTTGGTCGGCGACGTTCCGGTTGGGGTGAGCATTTATAGTGCGGATGTGTTTGCGCAGCCGGAGATTTTTGATCTTTCGCGCTCGTCCGGGGCGCCTCCGGAGAAGGTTTTCGAGTCCGATCCCTTTACGGTGAAGTGGGGGCAGAATTGGGGGTTTCCGCTTTACAATTGGAAGGTGATGGAGAGGGATGATTATGCGTGGTGGCGGCGGCGGCTTCGCAGGAGCGTGGAGATTTTTCATTTTCTTCGCGTGGATCATGCCCTTGGCTTTTTTCGAATTTACAGTTTTCCATGGCGTCCTGAACGCAATGCGGAGTTTCTTCCGCTGGATGCGGAGGAGGCCCGGGCGCGCACTGGCGGCGCGCTGCCGGGATTTGTCCCGGGGGACGATTCGAGTCCGGAAAACATGGAGGTCAACCGCCGACAGGGGACGCGTCTGTTTCGCATGCTTGTGGAGGAGATTGGGAGGCATCGGATCATTGCCGAGGATCTCGGCGAGCTTTCTCCCTATGTGCGCCCAACGCTCAAGGAGCTGGAGATTCCGGGATTTAAAATTCCCATGTGGGAAATCGCCGCTGACGGTTGGCCTGTGCCAGGACGCGATTACGAGCGGCTCTCGCTGGCGACTTATGGCACGCATGACCATCCGTCCCTGCGCGCCCTTTGGGACAAGTGGTTTGTGGAGTCGCAGTCGGAGGATTCGGGCCGGGCGCATGCGGCGTTGCGCCGGATGCAGGAGGTCACGCGTTTTGCGGAGATGAACGTGTCGCTGCCGGTGCCGTGGAACGACGGAATTCACGAGGGACTTCTGCACGGGCTTTTCGCCTGCAACTCATGGCTGGCGGTGAACATGATCACCGATTTGTTTGGAACATCGGAGCGCTTTAATGTACCAGGGGCGTCGGGCGATCAAAATTGGACGGAGCGTTTTCCCGTGCCGATTGGCGAATGGGATGCGTGCTGGCCGGATAAATTGGAGCGCATCGCGGCAATGATGCGCGAGACGGAGCGAATGTTATGATGATTCTTTATATCAAACCATGGTGTCCGTGGTGCATCGAGGCGATCGAATATCTCGACGCCCGTGGATTTCGGTATGAAAAACGCGATGTTCTTGCGGATGCGGATGCTTATGCGCGGATGCGTCAAATATCAGGTCAGTCCCTGACGCCCACGCTGGAAATTGGCGATGCGGTTCTGGCGGATTTTGACACGCGTCAGCTCGCGTCTTTTTTGGAGGAGGAGGGCATTGCGCCGCAGGGGCGCTGACAGCGCCGGGTGGGGTGCCTTGACACGCGCTCAAATGTCCTTCATAATTTCGAGACAAACTTTTCCTGAGAAAAGTGGGTTAACGCCCACTTTTTTTTATCCTTTAATACAATACGACCGACCATGAGCAACGAGCTACTGACCATGCTGGAATATTTGGAGCGTGAACGCGGCATCCAGAGGGAAGCCCTTTTGCAAGCCATGCAGGAGGCCATTATCAAGGCGGCCGGCAAGGGGTTTGGCGGCTACACCCGCGAGTTGCGCGTGGAAATTAGTCCGAAAACCGGGAAAATTCGCGGCGTGGCCAATGTCTTGGTGGTGGAAAAAGTGACGAATCCGCAGGAGGAAATGCTTCTCGCCCGCGCCCGGGTTTCCAATCCTTCCATCCAACCCGGTGACACGATTGAGGTCGAGGTGGAGCCTGCCGCCTTCGGGCGCATCGCGGCGGGAGTGGCGCGCAACGCCATCATGTCCAGCATCCGCCGTGTCGAAAAGGAACGCATTTACGAGGAGTTCAAGGATCGCGCCGGTGATATCGTCAATGGAACCGTGCGCCGCTTCATCAAGAGCGATGTCATTATTGACCTCGGCAAATTCGAGGCTGTGATGCCCGCCCGCGAGCGGGTGGTGACCGAGGATTACAATGTGGGAGACCGTCTGCGGGCCTATGTCGTGGCGGTTGAAAACGGGAAGGACGGCCCGCAAATCATTCTTTCACGCAGTCATCCGAATTTTGTCCGGAAACTTTTTCAGCTTGAGGTCAGTGAAATTGCCGACGGCACGGTGCAGCTCAAGGGAGTCGCCCGTGAGGCGGGGATTCGCACCAAGGTCGCCGTGGCCAGCGCCGACAGCAAGGTGGATCCCGTGGGTGCCTGCGTCGGCATGCGCGGTGCGCGCGTCAAAAACATCGTTCGGGAACTCAACAACGAGAAGGTGGACATCATCAAATGGAGTGCCGATCCGAAGGAGTTCGTCGTCGAGGCACTCAAGCCGGCGAAGATCAAGTTGATCGAGATTGACGAGGCCGGGCGGCGGGTGCGGGTGACGGTGGATGAGGATCAGCTTTCCATTGCCATTGGGAAAAAGGGGCAGAATGCGCGCCTTACGGCCAAGCTCACCGGCTGGGAGGTGGACATCGAGAAGGACGCTTCCAAGGAGCAGGCGTTTGAGAGTCAGAAGACCAGTGCGGCCGAGGCGTTCAAGCAGCAGTTGGGATTGGATGATGACACGGCGGCCAAACTGGTGCAAAATGGCATCACCAGTCCCGAGGAGCTTCTTACCGGCGGTGTGGAGGCCGAAGATCTTGTTGAGATGCTTGGGGTGGAGGAAACGCGCGCAGCGGAAATTCTCGCCCGCGCCAAAGAAATTCACGGCGCCACTTCCGATTCTTAAAAATTACAATGCCACCAAAAGCGACAGCGAAAAAAAAGACAGCCGCCTCTCCGGCAAAAAAGGCGTCCGCTCCCGCGCGTTCCCGCGCCGCGAAGCCGCGCGAAGACAAGCCGGCGGAAAAAGAGAAGGCGTCCAAACCCGCGCTCAAGGCGCCGGTCGAGGTCGTGTCGCTTATTGACAAACCGGTCAAAAAGAAGCGCGTGGTGGAAGAGCCGACGCCTGTTGTTGCGGTCGAACCGGAAGTGCCCGTCGCCGCCGGAGACGAGGAGCAGTTTACCGAAGACGGCAGGAAGATTATCAATATCAAGCCGCCAATCGTGGTTAAGGATTTTGCCGTGGCCCTCGGATTAAAGCCGTTCCAGGTCGTCAAGGATCTCATGGATGCCAATATTTTCGCCAATCTCAATCAGACGATTGAACCGGCGGTTGCGGCTCAAATTTGCGAAAAGCACGGCTTTGTTTTTGAAAAGGAAAAACGTCAGTCCGGTGCCGGCGTTCACAAGGCGGAACCCGTCGTGGCGCCGCCGGCTGCTCCGGTGATTGATGAGAAGAAGGACGAACTTGAGAAACGTCCGCCGGTGATCACGTTCATGGGCCATGTGGATCATGGCAAGACCTCCCTCATGGATTATGTGCGCAAGGCGCGCGTGGCCGCCGGGGAGGCGGGTGGAATCACCCAGCATATCGGGGCGTATTCGGTGGAGCATGGGGGAAATTACATCACTTTTCTTGATACGCCCGGTCACGCCGCCTTCACGGCGATGCGGGCGCGCGGCGCCAATGTCACGGACATTGTGGTTTTGGTTGTCGCTGCCGACGACGGCATCATGCCGCAGACGGTTGAGGCAATCAGTCACGCCAAAGCGGCGGGAGTGACCATTATTGTGGCCGTGAACAAGGTGGATCTCGCCGCAGCGAATGTGGATCGGGTGAAGCAGCAATTGCAAGAGCATGATTTGACGCCGGAGGATTGGGGCGGAACGACGATTGTGTGTCCGGTTTCCGCAACGAAGGGCACCGGGGTTGATCATTTGTTGGAAATGTTGAGTTTGCAGGCGGAGATGTTGGAATTAAAAAGCAGTGGGAAAGTCTCCCCCCGTGCGACTGTCATCGAGGCGGAAATGGAGCCCGGCAGGGGGCCGACCGCCACCGCCATTGTCAAGATGGGCGTGCTGAAAGTCGGCCAGGCGTTTCTCTGCGGCTTGCAATGGGGCAAGGTGAAATCCCTCATCAATGACCTCGGAAAACCCGTGAAGTCGGCCGGGCCGGCGACCCCGGTGAAAATTCTCGGTTTCAACGGCCTTCCGAAAGCCGGCGATGAACTCATGGTCATGGAGTCGGAACGCGCCGCCCGTCAGCTCAGCGAGGAACGCCAGGAAGAGCAACGCCATGCCAAACTGGCCGCCCCCCAGCGCGCAACCTTGGAAAGCCTCTTTGACAATTTGGCCGACAATCAACGCAAGGTTTTGCGTGTGGTTTTGAAGGCCGATGTGCAGGGATCGCTCGAGGCTTTGACCCAAGCCCTTGGGGAAATCAAGGCCAAGCAAATTGATCTCGAAGTCATTCACGCCGCAGTCGGCCCCATCAGCGAATCCGACATTCTTCTGGCCACGGCTTCGGATGCCATCGCCGTCGGCTTTGGCGTCAAGGTGGAGAACAGCGCCGCGACCGCCGCCAAGCGCGAGGGCGTGCAGATCAAGCTTTACAGCATCATTTACGAGCTGATTGACCAGGTGAAGGAGGCGATGGCGGGTCTGCTTGAGCCGGAGCTTCGCGAATCGCCCGTCGGCCATGCCGAGGTGCGCCAGGTCTTCAATCTCACCAAGGGAATCGTGGCGGGATGCATGGTGACAAACGGACGAATTTTGCGCACGGCGCGCGCCCGTGTTCTGAGGCGGCGTCAGCCGATTTACGACGGTGGCATTTCAACGCTGCGGCGCTTCAAGGATGATGTCAAAGAGGTGCGCAATGGTTTTGAGTGTGGCATCAAGCTGGGTGATTTTACCGAATACGAGCCGGGCGACATCATCGAGTGCTACACGCTTGAAAAGGTCGCCCAAAAACTGGAGTAGGAAGTCGCGGGATTCCCGCATTTTTCAACCGCTGTAATGAAACACCGACTTGTCCGTGTCGCTGAAATTCTCAAGCGTGAATTGAGCGCGGCCATTTTGCGGGAGGTGCCTTTTAAGGAGGAAATTGTTACCGTCACGGGTGTGGATGTGTCGCCCGATTTGCGCAATGCGACCGTGCATGTGAGCGTGTTGGGAGGATCGGAAGCCCGGAGAAAGTCCGCCTTGGAGCGGCTGGAACAACACCGCGGACTCCTCCAATCCGAATGCTCCAAACGCGTGGTGCTCAAATTCACCCCGCATTTGCATTTCAATCTCGACGAATCCATGGAACGCGGCGCCCGGGTGCTGGATATTCTGGATCGGCTTGACTCCGAGGAGACGCAAAAAAAATCATGAGCAATAAAACGGATGCCGGATTTGAGGAGATTCGCCGCGCGTTGGACGCCGCCCGCAGCATTTGCGTGGCCAGTCACGTCCGCCCGGACGGCGACGCTTACGGAAGCTGCATTGCCATGGCGCTCTTTCTTCGTGCGCTTGGCAAGGATGTGAGCGTGTGGAACGAGGAGGGATTGACCGCAAAGTTTGGCTATCTTCCGGAAGGTTCGATTGTCACAAAGCCGTCCGCCGCTCCCCGGGATTTTGATGTTTTACTCGCTTTGGACACCTCGACAAAGGAACGCCTGGGAAGCGTGCTGGGTGGTCTGGGGCGCGTGGGCACGTGGATCAATGTGGATCATCACGCGAGCAATCACCGCTACGGCGACATTAATTTTATCGGCGACGCCCCCGCCACGGCGCAGATTGTTTATGATTACCTGCGGTTTGCGGGAGCCGACATCACCGAGGAAATGGCGGTGAATTTGTATGTCGGAATGTCAACCGACACGGGCTCGTTTCAATATGACAGAACTTCCCCCCACACATTTCGGGTTGCTGCGGATCTTATCGAGCGCGGGGTGAATGTTCCCCTGATTTCGCAGGCCATGTATGACAGCTATCCGCGTCGCCGCATCGAATTGCTCAAGGCGTTGTTGAATTCTGCTTGGTTCGGCTGTGATGAGCGTGCGGCCAGCTTCAGTCTTTCGCTGGAAACAATTCACCGCCTGGGCGTGCTTCCGGAGGATTGCGAGGGATTGATAGATCATCTGCGGGCGATCGAGGGGGTGCAGGTTGCCGTGTTTTTTGAGGAATTGCCGGAGGGCAAGGTGCGCGTGAGCATGCGGTCGAAGGAACCGCATTATGATGTCAGCCGAATTTGTGGCATTTTCGGTGGTGGCGGTCACGCGCAGGCTGCGGGCGCCCGTATTCCGGGTGAGTTGTCCGCAGTGGAGGAAAAAGTGCTGGAGGTTGTTTGCAATGAAATCCGGAAGCATAATTGACGGTGTTTTGCTGGTGGACAAGGCACCTGCGATGACATCGCATGATGTGGTGGCCATCACGCGGCGTGTTTTGAACACGCGAAAGGTCGGTCATTGCGGAACCCT
>JACTMZ010000095.1 GCA_014584375.1 Verrucomicrobiota bacterium
GCGGCTTTTTTGATGGCGGGATTTGGCGGCTTTGCCTGGGCGGGGGATTTTCTCGCCTACCCCGCCGGTTTCGAAAAACCGATCATCGTGGTGATCGAAGCAGCCATGACCCTTTCCATCGCCTGCACGCTGCTCCTGCTGATTGCGGGTCCGCCGGAGAAAAACCAATGATTACAATCTTCGGCATCTGCGCATCATCCCTCGTGGGCCTCGGGCTCTACGGATTGATCGTGCATCCCTCGCCTCTGCGAAAAATCCTGTCATTCAACGTGCTCGGCTGCGGAATTTTCCTGCTGCTCGGCACCATTGCGCGACGCGGCGCAGACGCTGGACTCGGCGGCGATCCGGTGCCGCAGGCCCTGGTCATCACCGGCATCGTGGTGGCCTTCTCCGCCACCGCCCTGGCCCTGATGCTCGCACGCAGCCTGAACGACGAGGATGACCAATGAACGCATCCGCGCTTCTGATCCTTTCCATTACCCTGCCAATCATCGGCATGGTGCTGATAATTCCGTTCGGCGGACGCTGGGCGCGCAACATTGCAACAGCTGTTCTCATCCTCAACCTCGGCGTCGCCGCCCTTATCACCGCTGTCATTCAATGCAAAAGGCAGGCCATTGTCTATGCGTCGGGCGGATGGGCTCCACCGCTCGGCATTCAATTGCGGGCGGACGGACTCTCCGCCGTCATGCTCCTCACAACCGCGCTGATTGCGCTGGCGGCGGCGGTCTATGCCCCAAGGGAATTTTCATCCGGTGCGGAAACGCGAAAATCGCTCACATTTTGGACGCTGTTGGCAGGGGTGTGCGCCGCCATGAACACCATTTTCCTTGGCAATGATTTTTTCAATCTTTACGTCGCGCTTGAGCTTTTGACCTTTGCCGCCGTGCCACTGGTTTGCATGAGCGGCGGCAAGGCCACTTTGGAAGCCGCTCTGCGCTATCTGCTCTTCGCCCTGAGCGGTTCGGCCCTCTACCTGCTTGGCGTGGCGCTGCTCTACGGCGCCTGCGGCACACTCGATATCGGTGGAATTTCCTCCGTCGCACAACCCGGCCCCACCCTGTGGGCGGCGATCGCGTTGATGACAATCGGACTCGCCGCAAAAACGGCCCTGTTCCCGCTGCATTTGTGGCTTCCGCCCGCCCATGCCGGCGCCCCGCCAGTCGCCAGCGCACTGCTCTCCGCACTCGTAGTAAAGGGATCGTTCTTCCTTGCGGTGCGGCTGTGGTTCGACGCCGTTCCCGGACTCATCGGTGCCCAGGCCGGGCAAATTCTTGGCATCATGGGCACGGGCGCCATCGTGGCGGGCGGCGTAATGGCCTTGCGTCAGGAGCGCCTCAAACTGCTCATCGCCTATTCCACCGTCGCACAAATCGGCTACCTGTTTCTCATGTTTCCCATGATGGGGCAACCCGAAGCGCTGCCGGGCGGAATGTTTCAGGCTGTCTCACACGCCTTCGCCAAGGCGGCCATGTTCATGGCGGCGGGGTTGATGGCGGAGGCGGCTGGCAGCGACCGGCTGGACTGCCTGCGCGGCGTGGGACGCACAATGCCCCTGACTGCGTGCGCCTTTATTTTGGCCGCACTTTCGCTCACGGGCATTCCGCCCACGGGCGGCTTCGCCGCGAAATGGCTGCTGCTCTCCGCCGCATTTTCCTCCGGACAATGGTGGTGGGCCCTTGCGATTTTTGCAGGCGGGCTGCTGGCCGGCGGATACATGTTCCGCGCGCTGTCGCCCGTCATTTCAAACGTCACGCAGCCGGCTGTAAAAATTTCGCGCACCCAGGAACTGGCAATCCTCGCTCTTGCAATTTGCGCTCTGTTGCCCGGAATTTTTCCACAAAAGCCGTTGGAGCTTCTGTCCATCGGACGCCCCAAATTTGAGGAGGCCCGACCATGACCGCGACAACCGTCCTTTTGGCCACCGCATTCGGATGGCCGCTGCTTCTCGCATTTGGGCTGACGCTTCGATCTCTGCGGGAATCACTTCCCTGGTTGCTCCGATTCGCCCCGCTGCCCGCCCTGGCCCTGGCGTTTTTCGGAACGTACAACACGCCGGTGAAAATGGCGTCCTGTGTCTTTGAGCTGGACGCCGCCGGCGGACTGCTGCTTGCGGCGGCGGCGCTGCTTTGGTGCATCGCGGGATTTACGGCGCCCTCCTATTTCCCCGACAAACGCCCGGGAGCAGGATTTACGGCCTGCTGGCTGCTGACCATGATCGGGAGCTTCGGCGTGTTTCTGGCGGCTGATTTGATCGGCTTCCTGGTTTTCTACGCATTGGTCAGTCTGCCTGCATACGGACTGGTGGCGCATGACAAAACGCCCGGAGCACTTCGGGCCGGGAAAATTTATCTCGGCTTCGCGCTGCTTGGTGAAAATCTTCTGCTTCCCGCCTTTGTATTGCTTTGCATCTTCCCGTCGCCGCCGCCGATTGTCCCCCTGCTTCTCATCGCAGGTTTTGGAGCGAAAATCGCCCTGCTCCCGCTGCACTTCTGGATGCCGCCGAGCTATACCGCCGCTCCCATTCCAGCCGCCGCCGTGTTGAGCGGCGCGGCGGTAAAGGCGGGTGTCATCGGCCTGCTGCGTTTCCTGCCGATGGAATCCACCGCCGCGACATGGGGAGAGCTGCTTGTGGTCGTTGGTTTTTGCGGCGCGTTTTACGGCGTGGCCGTCGGCTTGACTCAGCGCAATCCCAAAACCGTGCTGGCCTATTCCAGCATCAGCCAAATGGGCTTTCTCGCCGCCGTCATCGGAATGGGAATTTCAACACACGACGAAAACGCAATTTTTTTAGCCGCCTTTTACGCGGCCCATCATACGCTGGCCAAAGGCGTTCTTTTCCTCGCCATCGGCGCAAACACAACACGCCCCGCCCGGATCATGATTCCCACCGCGTTGGTCGGCCTCGGCCTCGCCGGACTACCGCTCACGGGCGGTGCCCTCGCCAAACTTGCCGTCAAATCGTCCTTCGGCTTCGGCCCCGCCGCAACCCTCGCCTCGCTCGCAGCGGCGGCCACAGCCATGCTAATGACGCATTTCCTCTTCCGTCTTGCAGGCACGCAAAAAAACCAACCGCCGTTCCGCATGCCGCCCCTGCTGATCGGAACCGCTGTCTGCCTCGCATTTCCATGGTTCGGCTTCCCCCTCGCCGGGCTGACCTTCGCCGATATCATCGCGCCCGCCGCCGTGGGAAAAACGCTCTGGCCCGTGCTGGCGGGCGTCGTGGCGGCGTTTGCTCTCCGTCGCATTCGTTTGCCGGAAATTCCTGCCGGAGACATTCTGGCCCTGTCCGAAAAAATCCTGCCATCCGTTCGCTCCCTCGCGTCAATGATCGCCCGAATTGAAAGTCTGTCACGACGCTGGCCGACAGCCTGCTCCCTCGTCCTCGTCCTCGCCATCACCCTGGCATTGCTGATGGCGTTTGGATTCTCCCAATCCTAATTTCAACAACCATGATGACCAAACCCCGAAAATCCCGCCGCATTCTTCGTATCATTCTGACTTCGGCAGCCGTCCTGGTGCTGGTCGGAGCACTGGCTGTCGCGTGGCTGATCCGCCCAATGTCGCCGACGCCTCTCGTTTCGCATCCTCGCCCCGCCGTCTCCCACGAAGAGGCGATGTCAAAATTCCAGGCCATCCAAACCGAGGAAGAAACACTGCCCCTGCACGAAGGCGGACGCTCCATTGTCCTGACCAAGGGCCATCAAACTGAACGCGCCTTCGTCTTGCTTCACGGACTCACCAATTCCCCGCGACAATTCCGCAAGCTGGGCGAAATGCTTCTCGCACGCGGCGCCAACGTAGTGATCCCGCGCATGGCTTATCACGGACTGGCCGATCGCCTCACCGAAGCACACGCCGCTCTCACAGCGGAGGATCTCATTCGACAGGTGGACGAGGGGATTGACATCGCCCGCGGACTCGGGCGACGTGTCACCGTCGTCGGCCTCTCGGCAGGCGGCGCCTCCGCCGCGTGGATCGCCCTGCGGCGCGACGACGTGGATACGGTCTGCCTGCTTGCGCCATTTCTTGGCATTCCCGGAATTCCGGACCGCCTGACTCCCGCCCTGTCCCGCGCCCTGATCCGACTGCCTAATAAAGTCCTCTGGTGGGATCCGCGCGTCCGCGAAAAAATCGCCGGACCGCCGACAAACTACCCGCGCTTCGCCACACGTCCGCTCGGCGAAATCCTGCGCCTCGGTGCGGACGCCGAAGCTCAAACACAACCCCTAAAAATCCGCCGCCTCGTCGTCATTCTTTCGGAAAGCGACATGGCCATCAACAACGCCCGCGCCCTGCGCCTGGCAAAAAAATGGTGCGCCGCCTCACCGCAAACCGAATGCTCCTTCCACATTTTCCCTCGTGCGGACGGCGTTATCCACGACTTCATTGACCCGCAGCAACCGCAAGCCCAAATCGAAAAAATCTATCCGCAACTGCTCGACTGGATTTTTCCCGAAGAATCGGAAAAAACACCACCGACACCCGGCGCCAATCAAGGTGAAACGATGATTCTGCCCTGAAGTTTTTCCAAAACTTTTTTGCTGAGTCGGGGAACGCGAAGCAAGTCATCCGCCGAGGCATACGGGCGACCATCCACAATGTGCTGGGCCATTGTTGGGCCGACGCCGGGAAGTGATTTGATTTCCTCGACGGAAGCGGTGTTGATGTCCACCGGAGCATCCAAATCCGGCCCGAATTCCTGCTCCAACTCGCGCTTCTCCCGACGCCGTGCTTCGCGCAGGGTGGTGAGTTTTTCCGGATTTGTCGCCGACCATATCCCCCGCTTTTCCAACGCAGCCTGCAGTTCCAGATCATTCATCCGCGCCTTGGCATCATCGGTGCTCAAACCATCCGGGGATGTCCGCCCCACGCCATAACTTCGCGCCAGGCCGTTTTCGATGAGCCATGACGAAAGATCCTTCCCCTCCGAGGTCGTAATGAACGCATAGATGCGCGGTTTCGCCGACCGCCCAAGAGCGCGCGCAAACGTGGTGCGCACCACAAACGGCTGCGAAAGAATGCGCGCCACCTCGGCCTTCGCCTTCCGCCCATACTCCATCGTCACCTTCGAATTCTCGACGCCGAAATACGCCGACTGCTCGCGTACGCGCCGCTGATCGCTTTCGGTCGAGGCGGATGTTTCCGGACAGTCCGCAAAATACAAACGCACGACTTCCTGCCTGCCGGGGGAAATTTCCACGAGAAAACTGTCGCCATCACCCCATTCCGACGCAATGAACCGGCTGTTTTCAAAATTCTGCAAATCCGGAACCGGCACGCCCCATGCAAGACCGGCTGCGGCAAAAAAAACCGCCGCACACAATGTTCTCAATCTCATACCCTATGAAATGACGTGTCCGGGCGACGAACGCAAGCGGCGACGGCGCAAAAGCCCAAACGCTCCCGCCAGCACCAGCAGCATCCCGGCCGTCGGCTCGGGAACCGCCGTAATGGGATCACCCACACCAATAAGCCAGCTCCCGACATTGGTGCCGTTGAGCTGATAACTGTTGATCAACGGAGAGGCTTCCGTAAAGCGATCGCTATACACCATGCCATAGACCGTATTGGACGATCCCTCCGCAATGGCGGCTGCATATCGGTTGTAATCGCTCTCATTGGTCGTCGCACCGCCAAAGGCGTTTGTGGGATCCAAACCCCACCATTGATCGCTCGGCAAAGAGCCAAAATTGGTGCTGCCCACGAAGCCCGCTGCAAAACCCGTAGCAATTTCCCCGGCCACCTGCGCCGTCACATCCTGCAATCCCTCAATCCCGCTACCATCCACAAAGCCCGACAACGCATTGGTAAAAGCAGTCCAATCCGTACCGTCAAACCAGGAATACTCCGCCGGCGATCCGTCGTTATTGGTAAACACCCCGCCGTTGAACGCCGTGTAGCTGCCCAAATAAACAAACTGCGAGGCAATGTTGCTGATCACCGGAGAAGCGCCGCTTTGCGCAACCGGATTAACGTGAAAAACAATGTTGGAATACGCGTTTGTAACCGGCGAACCGTCAATCACCCCGTTCGTATAGGCCGTCGTCACAACCGTAATGGTTCCCGTCGAATTCAGCGTATATCCATTCGTCGTCCCCGCTATCCCATTGTTAAAAGCAAACGAAACGTTCTTGTTTGTATAGCTGTCACCCGGCCCGGGATTGGGAATCGTGTTATAGGCACTGTTGTTAGTGAAAAGGGCGTTGCTGGAACCTGCTCCCGCAAAATAGGAGTCAAAACTGTCATAATTTCCATAGCCCCAACCACCGTGCGCCGACGCACCAAACTGACTCGGCCCAATGACCCGAACCACATCCCCTCCCAAATTGGTAATCACCGCCGGACCGCCCGCGTTTCCCTCCGCCCCTCCGCTCGGCACTGCATTCGAGGCCGTGAGCCCGACAAGTGTCGTGCCCATCTGCGGCCCTGTCCGGTAAAATCCCGACTCCTGCAAGGGCGTTCCCGTGGCATTGGCATTTTCAAAAGACTGAATTTTTAACGACGCCGTAAAATAATTGATCGCCGTCAAATCCCCCTGGTCGCCGGACGCAGGGGCTCCTCCGGCACCCGTTCCATAGGTAATTTCAAATGGCTGATAAGCGAGACGGTAATTCGGGTCGCTCGGATTATTGGCCGAAGGCCCCGACACCGTGTATTGATTCACCGCAAACGGCGAGCCATAGGAAATATAAACAGCGGCGGAGACGGCGTTGCTGCTCCATGTCAGCAGCCCGAGGCCATTGGAATCCAGCATGCTGCTCAGGGGAATGGACTCCGCAAAAAGATTACCGTAAGTCCCCGGCAGCCACGGATTGTTCGTCGCATTGGTGTACATCTGCCACGAGAGTTCGGTGAAATTCGTCCCGTAAGTAATCCCGGGGCGATTCGACGCCTGCGTCACATCCGTTCCCGGATTTTGACCGCGTTGAATCGTAATCCAAATGTTCGACGCATTGTAACTCGAACTGTTGCTGAACCACATGTTCAAATCCGCCAAACCGACGGATGGCAGTAAGATCAGCGCCCAAACAATCGCGCAGAGAAACAATCTCCCACCGCGCCCGACACAAACAACGGAATCCTTTTTCATGACTTCAAATAAATCCCCTCACCTCCGCTTGCAAATTTTATTTTAACCCATGTCGGCGACGCCACAAAAGGAGCCACGGCATCCAAAGCGCAGAGCCAGAACAGCCTGCCTCCATCCCGAAAAACGTTGGCGACGCAAATATTCAGCCTCACAAACCAAGCTGATGACGCATCCATCCGGGACGGTTGGTGGTGATCCCCTTGACTCCAGCCTGCGCCAGTTTTTTGGCAATGTCGGCATCATCCACAGTCCAGACCCAGAGACCAAGCCGTGCCGCCGAAACTTTGCCCACAAAAGCCGCGTCAATCGGCCAACGATAATCCAAGTCAAGTCCGTCCAGCCCGGCATCGGAGGCGGCTTTGATAATTTCCCCGATGTCCGCCTCCGGTTTGTACTGCTGCAGCCAAAGCGCCGGATGTTGCGGAATCTGTTTCTTGCACTCCCGAAGCGCCTCCAGACTAAATGAAATAATAACCGCCTGTTCCGGGCGAAGATTCGCTTGTTCAAGGCATTTTTTTAAGGCGGGAACAACTTCCGCTCCCTGTTTGATCTCGATAAAAAAACGCCTGCTGTCACCTCCCGTGACGAGAATCTCATCCAAAAGTGGAATCCTTTCGCCTGCATATTGCGCATCCTTCCAACTCCCGGCATCCAATGCTCGAATTTCCTCCAACGTCATCGCGGAAACCAGTCCGGAAACGCCCGTGGTGCGCCCAGTGTCCTCGTCATGCAAAACAACAAGTCGGCCGTCCGCCGTCCGATGAATATCCACCTCCACGGCGTCCGCACCGCGCTCCCAGGCCAACAATGCCGCTGCAACGGTGTTTTCCGGCGCATCGTCAGAACTGCCCCGATGAGCCACGATTTCCGGCACTGCAAATGATGAATACACTGCGATCAAAATAAATATTCCGAACAACAACCCAAGCAAACTCCAAACCAATGTCTTCCTCCAACCGGAGGGAACGGATTTCACAACGGCACTCATTTCAAATGTAATAAATATTCAGAATAAAAACTCATTCAAGCCTCGAATTCACCCCACCCTCAAACCACAATGCACCTCCGTTCGCCCGAAGAGGCGCAATAACGCTCACATTCCGCATGATTCCAATACGCCCGCCCCGGACTGAAAACCTTCTCACGCCAATGCCAGCAGGGCGCGTGCGCCGGCAACATCAAGGACAACGGATTTCACAAGCTTCCCGCGAATGGCGGCGGCCAGGGCGGGAGCGCGATCCTCGCCGGACGTCACGGCGATCACTTCGGGAATGCGGCGCAGTGTTTCCAGGCTGATGCCGATAAGCCGGTCGCGGAACGAGGTGGCACATTCCCTCCCCTTGTTGTTGAAATAACGTCCGCAGATTTCACCCACCGCGCCACATTTCCGAAACTGATCCAGCCCCTCCTTCCCAAAAATATTTCTTTCGACAAACACAGAATCCTCCAGCGTGCCCACACCCACGATGGCCACATCCGCCTTGCGAAGCTTGTCCCGGATCATCCGAATCTGCCCCAATTTCGAAAAGACCTCCATGGTGCGCTTGTCGGGAAGGAGCGCCGGAGCGTTGAACATGAAAAAGTGTCCGCCCCATTTTTCAGCCACCATCTGACTGAGTTCGTGCGCATCGTATGAGGCAACATTGGAATCCGCCCCGCCCATGGCCTGAATGACCATCACATCCTTTTTTGCGGACGGCAACGCCCGGACAAGCGCCTCCAGCGAGCGTCCTCCCCCGATGGCCAGACTGCATCCCTGGGGAATCAGTTTTTCCAATATCGACGCGGAAAAATGAGCCACCATGCGGCGTGTTTCCCCGGCGGGAAGGCCGTTTCCCGTCCGAATCACAATGACGTGACGCAATCCGAAGCGCGCAAGCATCTCTTTTTCCAGCTTCTTATCGCGGGGTTCATAATCCGCAACCGTAATGCGAACGATGCCTTTTTCCTTCGCCAGGGAGAGCAGTCGCGAAACCTTGGCCTGGGAAACCCGAACAAGCTTCGCCACCTCGGCCTGTCCGAGCCCGTCCGCATAATACAGGCGTGCGGCGAGGTGAATCTGCTCTTTGAAACTCATCTAAAGAAGAAACAGTATGCTGAATAAATATTCAGCAACAAGTACGAATTGGATCCACATGAAAGGTCTTTTTCCCGCCGCCGATAGCTTCCAAAATAATCATTGCTTTTAATATGCAACACTCTACTGTGGCTAAAACCTTTTAGCGGATATAAAATCCCACCCAAGACTCATGCCAAGGCACTACTTTCCAACATTGCATGCTGTGGCCCGTGAAGCCAAGGTCAGTACGGCAGCAGCAAGTTTTACTTTAAATGGAAAAGGAAACAGCCACCGCATTTCAAAAGAAACCCAAGAGCGCGTCCTAAAGGCGGCGGAAGAATTAAATTATCAACCCAATCCACTAGCTCGCAATCTACGTCGAAAGCAATCCACCACTATCGGCGTCCTCTGGGGATTCAGCGGACCACATTTGTCAAATTCCCTTGTACAATGTTTTACATCCTCTGCAATGGCACTTGGGTATAACACCTTGGTTTATGATACGACCGGGACATTGGTATTAATAAAAAAGCAGCTGCGGCAATTGCTTAATTGGCGAATTCAGGGCGTGATCATGCTCTATACCAATACAACAGCAAGGCATAAGGATGCTGAAATTATCAAGCTGTTGCACAAAATTCCTCACGTCCTGTTGGTGGTTGATGAACCGCTGGACTTGCCTTTCCAACAAATCGTGCAATCCCGACGCAAGGCCATAGCAGACGCAGTAAAAGGACTCGTCTCCAACGGACGTAAAAAATTTGCCTATATCGGCACCGCAGACTCTACCCAGGACAAAATCATCGCAATCCACAAAGCCCTCGACCAATACCCCAACCTCCCCGCCCTTCATATCCTGAATCACCCGCGATCTGATAATTTGGATCGAACCTTGATTGATCCACTGATTAATGAAGCCGTCTCCAGTGGCATTGATGCAATATTTACAACAACGGATGAAATGGCGGCACTGACCATCGGGGAGCTTCGCCGCCGAAAAATCAATGTTCCCAGGGACATCGCCATCGTGGGATTTAACGACAGCCCATTCGCCTCACTTTTTGATCCTCCCATCGCAAGCATCCGGCGCTTCGATGCTGACGTCTGTACCTATGCAACTCAATGTCTGATCGAAACAATCAAAGAGCCAACACTTAAAATATCGAAACCAAAAAAATTTGAAATGCAATTCATCCCCCGTCTGTCAGCCACCGGACGCACCCGAAAATCAATGCCAGGGGGATTCACATTAATGGAAATTCTGGTCGTCGCCGTTCTCATCCTCACGCTGGCGGCAGCCGCCATCCCCACCATCAACGCCATCCAAAAACAAAGCACCGTCACCCGCTGCGTCAGCAACCTGCGGCAAATCGGGATGGCCATGGCACAATACTCCTCCGACAACGACAATTGCCTTCCCATCAATGAATATCCGGGAAAATCCTGGCACACCAAAGTGGACTCCTACCTTGGCTGCAATTATGGCAAAATTTGGAATGACCCGGAAACAGTTCGCGGCACTCCACTATTTTGCCCTGACGAAAAAAGCCGCCCGCTTACCTCCCCCTACGCCACTTACTCCATCAATCGCGAACTCTACCTGCGGGAGGATTTTCTTAATCCACCAAAAAAACTTACGGCTTTGGTAAATCCCTCCAAGTATGTGCTGCTTAGTGATGGACACGATGCCGTCATTTATACAGATCAAAATCAAAAAATGGTGGAGTGGACCAAAATTACCCGCTACCACGACGGCCATCCACATTTCCTCTACGCAGACTGGCATGTGGAACGCTTTTATGACCCCATCCTAGGCCTTTTGGATCCAGGCGGACAGTCACCCGACAACCGTATGCGCTGGGAAGCGCTGTATTCTCCTCACTAAAACGCTGTGCATCCGTCCACTTGTACAACTGTTGCAATAAAAAAAATATTGACAAATTTTCTTTTTTTCTCCAATCTGCTAAAAGCTTTAAGCACTTAACCTCCAATAAAAATCATGAACCTCCCCGTCGCCCTCACAACCCTGATCGCCATTTTGGCGATTTTCATTACAAAAATTGCAAGCGCAGCACCCACAATTGACGTGGATTTTGAACACATGACACCCAACCAACCCATTATGGTTTCGGTGCCGGTCGCCGGGCAATTTCCGATCACGAACGC
>JACTMZ010000069.1 GCA_014584375.1 Verrucomicrobiota bacterium
AGCAGGGGAATGTCTGCCAGCAAATCGTGTCCATTGCGGAGGCAGTCCGTTCGGAGGCTTTCCCAGCGTTGACGGACCGGCGGATGAAGAATGCTTTCCAAGGCGGTGCGGCGATCCGCATTTTGGAAGACGATATTGCGAAGGGCGGGGCGATCCACAGCGCCGTCGGGAAGAATGACGGCGGAGCCGAATTCCCGGCGAACAGTTTCGGTAATTTCTGATTTTTGCGACAAAAGACTGTGGACGCAGGCATCGGCGTCGAAGGTTACGAACGGATGTTTTGCGGACAGCATACGGCAGAATGTTGATTTTCCGGTGGCGACGCCGCCGGTGAGTCCGAGCAACATTTTAGAGTGAAGGGCTGATCCAAAGGCGTTCGAGGTAAGAAGCGAGCCGGGCGGGAACAGACGCCCGACGCGCTTATTTCCCTCGAAATCCTTTGGCTGTAATCGCGGGCTTTTGCAAATCTTTTGGAAGTCCGAGCGGTTCGACAATTTCCTCCTGGTCCGAATCTTCCTCCGGACGCAGGGGCTGACCGGCCGCATCCATCAATTTTGCCGTGACAAAGATGATCAGGTTCTTCTTGATTTTTTGCTCGGCGTTTGAGCGGAACAAGACGCCGGCCAACGGGATGTCACCGAGGATCGGCACTTTATCGTTGACTTTTTGAATATCCTCGCGAATAAGGCCGCCGAGGGCCACGGTTTGTCCATCCCAGATGCTGACATTGGTTGTTACTTTGCGAGAGCTGAAGATGGGCTGGTTGATGACGTTTTCGGTGAGCAGCTCGCGGGTGGGCGTGCCGGTAATGGTGGAAATGAGTGAGCCTGAGATGCCGCTAATGGGGGCGGTGAGCACCGTCGAGGGCATTCGGATGGTGTAGATGGGGCTGCCGTAGTTGATAAAGCCGTCGAAATCCACGACCTCCGGAGAAAGGGTCAGCTCGATGGTGTATCCGTCGGCACCGACCTGCGGTTCCACTTCGAGAGTTACGCCCAGATTGCGCCTTTCGAAATTGGTCGGGAAGCTCGGTGTGACAATGGGAAGAGTTGTGTTGGCGGGACCGCCGCCCACGGTGGTTCCCCCTTGCGAAACGCCGGATTCCGTCGGAATCTGAGGCGGCTCAAATTCGGTGGGATAGGGGAATTCACGGTTGATGGTAATGATGGCCTTTTTGCCGCTTTGAGTCGTCACCTTGGGAGCGGCCATAAGATCAACACCCTTCTTTTGATTCAGTGCGCGGATGACCACTTGGAATTGCGGATTGGTAAAGATTCCCGAGATGGCAAAGATGCCCGGAGCCGGGCCGCCGGCGGTGAGGCCGAGATTGCGGGCAAGCAGGGCGTTGATGCTGTTGGGAGTGATGGCTCCTCCCACACCGCTGCCGGTGCGCAGCCCGCTGGTGACGGAGGTTCCGCCAACAGGCTGACCGCTTCCCGGCATGACAAACGGAAAATCCGCATCGCCGGGTATGGTTTGTCCGCCGCCTCCATAGACGCCGCTGCCACCGATGGAAAACGGTCCCAGGGCCCAGTCAAATCCCAGTTCCTTGAGATTGTCCTGCGAAATCTCGACAAACTTGCTCTCGATTTCGACCTGCGTGGGTTGTTCGCCCATGGCGGCAGACACCAGGGATTCGATGAGATTCAGATTGTCGGCAGTGTTGCGCACGACGAGGCGGCTGCTGCCGGGAACAAAGTTGGCGCTGGCTCCGGATGGGAACTGGACGCCCTGTTGTTCGAGGAACTGACGGGCGGTGATGCGTCCGGCCAATTGCGGATTGGTGGATTTGGAGGCGGGAGCGCCCGGTGTGGCTGTGCTGTCGTCTGCGGAAGCCGTTCCCGAGATGAATCCCGGAGGCACCTTAAACTCGCGTTGTTCCAAAATATCGGTGGACTCCGAAAGAGGGACAAGCGAAACCGCGAAGGGCTCAACTTTGACTTTAAGGCCGGAGAGCGTGGCGACATAACGCAGGGCTTCGTAGAGCGGGATATTGGTCAGCCTGACGTTGACAGTCTCTGCAATTTCCTGCACCGGCGCGCTTTCCTGTTCCTGGCCTTCAGGGGCGGGGGTGGTGACGGCGGGTGTTGAGGCTGAGGGCAGTTTTAAAACAATGTTAATACCCCGACGTGAAGTGTCGTCACTGCTGGTATCATATTGGCGGCTCAGGCGTTTCAATTCATCAACCGCCTGGCGGATGCTTTTATCCTGAATGTTAACTGTCGGGAGAATGATGCGGTTGAGGCGTGCCGTCATCGCCTCCGTGCCGCGCCTTTCCTCCTGCAATGCGGCGGAATCCGTCGTCCGGGCTTCCACGAAGTGGCGGCGGGGGCGTTCCCACGCTTTTTCCACCTGCCAGAGCATGCGGGAGCGGGTTTCGTTGTAGGCGTTGTCGTAATAGCGCTGTTTGCCGAGCTCCACCTGCTCCAGTCCGCGCATGGCAGACGTGTTGTATTTGTCCAAGGCGAGAACCTGCTGGTATTTTTTTCGAGCCAAATCGTAGCGCCCGGAGTCGAACATGCCGTTTGCTTCAATCAAAAGCTGCTCCACCTCGCTGCGACGCTCGGCAAATTCCGGAGTGATGGTTTTGTTAAAATAATCCGGTTGCTCGAGTCGCGTCAGAAAGACGGCGGCGGGGCGATAATTCGGATTGTAGCGGGGTTCGAGGGACTCGCGGACAACAGCCTCCGCCCGTGCGTACTCGCCCTGGCTGACGAGGTATTCGCCATAGCGGACGGCGCTGGATGAAAAGCGGGAGAGGGCGCGTGCGTGCAATCCTCCTGCGGCGTCTCCGTCGGGAGCCAAATCCACGGCTTCCTTGTAGGCGTTGTAGGCCTCCTCGATATTGTTTGCAGCCAAGGCGGCGTCGCCTCGGCGCAGGGCGTCCTCAGCGAGGGCAATTGCATTTTGACGGCGCGTAATTTCCTTTTCGGCGGAGACGTCAATGGATCCCGGTCCGAGTCCGGTTCCTCCGGCGTGGGAGAGGGATTGGGCCGCTGCAAAGCAGGCGGTCAGGAGCAGGGCGATGGTGGCAGGGTGGTGGTTCATTGAGGCAAGGGGGGTTCGATGGTATCGAGGACTGGTGAAGCCAGCGGTGATCCGTCATCGGTCAGGAATTCCTGTTGATTGGCGGCGAGGGGTTGCCCTGCCGGATCAATCAGGCTGGCTGTGACAAAAATGATGAGATTGCGCTTTAGGTGTTGATCCACTTGCGAGCGGAAAAGGGTTCCAACCAAGGGAATGTCACCAATCAGCGGGGTTTTATCATTCACCTTTTGCACATCTTCGCGGATGAGCCCGCCCAGAACGACGGTTTGGCCGTCGTAGATGCTTACGGATGTTTCAACGCGACGTTCGCTGAACACAGGGTAGTTGATGAAGTTTTCGGTCACCAACACACCTTGGTTCAAAATGGGAGAGCCGTAGTTGATAAATCCGTCAAACTCGGTCACCTGCGGCAGGAGGCGCAGGTCAATCGTGTAATTGTCGGATCCGACGGTCGGCTCGACTTCGAGGACGACGCCGACTTTTTTCATGTCGAAGGTTGTCGGGGTGGCTGGTGTGATGGGTTGCACGCCGGTGCCGGTGGTTGTCGGGATTTGCGGCGGGTCATATTCGCTGGGGTAGCGGAATTCGCGAACGACCTCCACGGTGGCGGAGGAACCGCTTTTGGTTGTCACTTTGGGTGCGGAAAGAACGTCAATACCCTTCTTTTGGTTCAGGGCGCGGAGAACCACTTGAAATTGCGGATTTGTGAAGACACCAGCGAGGGCGAGCGCTCCGGCGGCGGGGCCGGTGACCGGGTTGCCCAGCAGGAGGGCGTCCACGGCATTGGCGGAGATGGCGGTGCTGCCTGAGCGATTGCCGGCGGTGATGGGATTTTGCCCAACAGGAACGGCGCTTCCGGGATAGTTGAATGGGAAGTTTTGCCCGGTTCCGGGTTGGTTTCCAACCGTTCCACCTCCCGCATAAATTCCCGATCCAGCGGGCAGGGCGAACTGGCCAAGCAGCCAGTCAAAGCCGAGTTCCTTGAGATTATTCTGAGTCACTTCGACAAACTTCGATTCAATCTCCACTTGGGACGGAGCCGCCTGGGTTGCCGTTTGCACCAGAGTTTCAACCAGGCTCAAATTGTCTGGAGTATTGCGGACAATGAGAGTGCTGCTTCCTGCGAGGAAGTTGGCACTGGCGCCTTGGGGGAACTGGACTCCCTGGGATTCGAGAAAGCTTTTTGCCGTGCTGTTGCCAGCTCCTCCTCCGGCGTCGCCGGCTCCTCCGGGCGTTTGTGTAATAAAGCCGGGAGGAACACGAAATTCCATCGTGACCAAGGTGTCGGTCGGTTCGGAAAGCGGAACGATCAGCACGGCGTAGGGATCCACCTTGATTTTGAGGTTTGCCTGGCTGGCGATGTATTCCAGAGCCTGGCGGAGAGGAACGTCGTTTAGTTCCAGCGTCACCTGCTGGGATTGAGCGGCGGCGTCCAGTTTTAGGACAATGTTGACGCCCAAATCGCCGTCATCCGTGAGCCCCTGTTCCCGGCGGCGCCGACGGTCTTCTTCAACAGAGCGTTGTTGAAGTTTTTCGATGGCCTCACGAACGGTGGCGTCGGTGAATTTGATGTTGGGAATCATAATTTCATCGAGCTTTCGCACGATGGATTGCGTGCCACGCGCGGAGAGGGTGGGTTGTTCGATGATGGCAGCGGGACCGAGATCGGTGCGGCGCACGGGAGTTTCCCAGCCTTTGTCCACCTCGGAAATCATGGTGGCGCGAGTTTCATTTTGGGCCGCATCGGCGACACGCATGCGCGAGAGATTGACCTGTTCCATGCCCCGACGGGCGGCGATGTTATAGCGATCCAGCCTCAGCACCTCTTCGTAGCGTTTGAAGGCTTCATCATAGCGACCGGAGTCGTGGAGACCCTGGCCTTCGAGGAGGAGCTTTTTGATGGTTTCCACCTTGCTGACAAAGCCGGGCTGCACGGTTTTGTTGAAGTAATCTGGCGCTTCGAGGCGGGCGAGAAGGCGTTGCGCGGGTTTGTAGTTCGGGTTGTATTCGAGAAGTTTTTTTGCCGTGTTCTGCGCATCCTCCCAACGCCCTTCGGCAATGCGTTGTTCCGCAAGACCCATGCAAGCCTTGGAAAATCCATCCAAGGCCACGGAGCGCAACTCACGCACCTTGGGGGCGTCGGGCAGGGCGTCCACGGCGGACTTGTATTGGGCGTAAGCCGTTTCGTAGTCCCGCTCCATCAAGGCGGCGGAACCGCGCTGCATGGCCTGCGGAGCGAATTGCTCCGCGAGCATTTGCCGTTTGGCGATTTCGAATTCCGCCTGTGATTCCAATCCGGCGGAAGGGCCGGATTGGCCGGGGCCGGCGAATGACACTGGGGCAAAAAGCAGGGTTGGTGCGAGCACCAGTGGGGTGAGCAGCCTTGGTGGGAGTGCGGTGTAGGACATGGGCTTATTCAATGTGGGGCAAGGGTGTTGCTGTGGAGGCTTCCCGTGAAATCGCGTGCGTTTCCTCCGTTTGGAGATCCTTTATTTGCGCTTTTTCTTCCGTGGCGTCAATCAGTTTGTATTCACCGACGCCTTCCAGGGAAAAATTTTCGCCGACACGTATCATGAATTCCTGCCCGGTTCTCGTGTCTTTTATGGTGACACGAGGATAGGGCGACATCACGTCTTTTTCCTGTATCAGGCTGATTTCTTTTCCGTCGGCTGTATTTTGCAGGACGATTGACGGCTCGCTGTCATTGGTGCGCATTTTGGCGCTTACCAATTTGAAGGGCGTGGGGGTTTTTACCGTTTCTCCCGAGGCGCGGCGTTCGACAATTTTGATGGCGTCGCCGATTTTGTAAAATTCGGACACGCCTCTTCGATTGGAGGAGTCGCTTGGGTTGGTGGTGTTGATTTGCACTTCCCGAACTTCGTCACCGCTGGAATTGGATATGGCTTGGAAAATGATGCGAAGCTGTTCCGGTGTAATGGTGACGAGGCGCAGTTTGGTCCATGGCGCGGGGTGGGAGCCGGCATCATTGGGATTGGTTCCGGCGCGGAATTCCTCAAGATTGCTGTAGCCGTCGTTGTCCGGATCGCGTTCCAGGAGCTTTTTATCGGTGTAGTCGAGATTGTGCTCTTTGAGCCATTTGTTTGGAATGCCGGGGAAAATTTCACTGTCTCCCTGCATGATGTCAATCAGCTGCCCGCCCTGCAGGATGTATTCGCGGCTGACAAACAGCGACCCTTGGGCATCCTCCCAAAGCTGCCGCTTTTTCATGTTTTCCAAGTCCGCATTAAACTGTGCGATTTTGGCGTCGGGGGCGAAGGCAGCTCCGTTGGAAGCCGGCGGGAGGGGTGTGAATGTTTCGTGCAGGGTCGAGGTTGCTCCGGCGAGATAAAGGGCCCAAGCAGCCAGAATCAGTCCGGCGGCGGCGAGCAGGTATTTGTCGTAATGGGCCTTGATGTGATCCATGGCTGCTATTTATGTTCGGAGCGGGTTCCGGCGGCGGCGATTGATGCCAGCCCGAGATTGATCTTCAGCGTTTCACGTCCGAAGATGGGTTTGTTGAGGGAGTCGCCCTTGGTCGCGCTTTCCGTCTGTTCCGCAGGGACGGCTTCCACTGTTTTGGATGGGGAGGTTTGAGCGGAATTTTCGATACTGACGAGGCGGATGAAGACGGGGGGCGTAATGTCCAGGATGCGATTGAAGGCCCGGTGGAAGGCGGTTTGATTGGCCGTGAAGTTCACATTAAAGGGGGCGAGGGCAAATTCCGGCGCGGCGTTTGTGCCGCCCGTTTTCTTGGCGTTGTTGCTCAAAGGTTCCCGGACGATGGGGCCGATTTTTTCGACACGTTCATCAATGAGGATTGAGACGATTTTTTGGATGGACTGCAATTGGAGGGCGAGTTTTGGGGCGGCGGCTTCCGGCGGCGGTTGGGCAAGGTATTCATTGAAGCCCAGGAAAAAGTTTTCCTCCAACTGTACGTGGGCTGCTTCGGCGGCGGCCTTCAGTTCATTGGCCGCTTTGCGGAGGTCGTCTTGAAAGGCAATGGGCGTTGTTTCCACCGGTGTGATTTCCACGCTTTTGGCGATGGCGGCGAGTGTCTGGCGGGCCGCTTCGAGTTCCGTCTGGGCTTTTTCCGCATTTTCAGCGTTGGGAAATGGTTTCATTGCCCGAAGCGATTCCAGGGCTCCCTTGCTTTCGGTGAAAGTAGCTGAGGCGGCGTTGTAGTTGCCGATGGCCCCCCACAAGAAATAGCCGGTGGCGGCGACAAGCACTGCTGTGACTGCGGTCAGACCGCCTAAAAAGGGATTTTGTTTTAACCAGTCCATTAGAGTGGAATTGGCCGCGCCAGCGGCAGTTTGAGTTTGAATTCGTAGGCCCATTTGTCGCCGCTTGGGGTGGTGCGCAGCTGGATGACGGCGGCCTTGTTTTCGTTGGCAATGGCAAAAACGGGGGATTTTGCGAGGTTTTCCACAAAGCGATCCACAACGGCCGGGCCGTCTTCGCTTTCCAGATAGAGGCCTTCCACAACAAGTGCGGTGACGTCTTTTCCGGCGGGGATTTTTGACCACCCTGACATGCCGTCTCCGGCGTCGAGGATTTGATCACCCGCAACAGGCAGGAGCTTGGTCACCCAGATGTGGCGTTCGGGGAGGGCTGTATTGAGGGAGTTGATGACGGCGGCCCAGGCCTGGCGCAGTACGGGGGCGGCGGCAAGGTCAGCCGCTCCTGCAAGGAGAGCCTTTTTGTCGGCGGTCACCTTGCTGATGACGGTTTCAAATTCCTTTAATTTCGCTGTTTCGGTTTGGAAGGTTTCGTTTAAGGCGGTGATGTTTTCAGCGGCGCGGTTGTAATAGAAACCGGTGAGAGCAAGCCCGGCGACAAGGATTCCGGCTGCTGCGGCGAGAGGAATATGACGGGCGGCGGCCCTTTTTTCTTCGAGCAGGGCGGGGGATTCCAGTTCGATTTCCAGCGGACAATTTCCCACGAGCGTTCGCAGGGCTAGGCCGGTGCATTCGCCGAGGCGGTGGGCAAAAGTTTCGAGAGCCTTTTGGTCGGCGGACGAACCGATGGAGACGCGGCGCAGGGGATTGAAGAATTCGATGGGCAGCGAGAGCTTTTCATTGAAGAACTCGAGCGTGTAGGGCATCGAGGCTCCTCCGCCGGAAAGAAAAACCCGCATGGGGGCTGAGCCGTGCTGACTGGTGCGATAAAACGTAATGGAGCGGGTGATTTCGTTGTGAATGCGGGTCATCACCGTTCGCGCAATTTTCCCCGCCTCCGCCGCATCGGCATTGGCCGCTCCGGCGTAATTTCCCGGCGGAGGAATGAAGCCTTCTGCGCGCTTAAATTCCTCCACCTGCCTGAAAGTGCGCCCTTCGAAGCGCTTTTGCATGGCGCTTGTGATTGTGCTGCCGCCGACGGGAAGGGTGCGGATGAACAGGCGGTCGTTTTCGGTGAAAATGAGATTGGTTGTGCGGGCGCCGATGTCTATGAGCAGCGTACAGCCTTCCAGGTCGGGATAATTGAATCGCAGGGCATTGTAGAGCGCGACGGGGGAAGTGTCTATGTGATCGGGGGTGAGTCCGGCGGATTTGAGGGCGTTTGTGGCAATGTCCAGTTGATCAAGTTTGGTGGCCAGGAGCAGGGCCCCCATCTTGCCTTCCTCGTGCTCCGGCAGAATTTGATATCCCCAGGAAACATCCTCAATTGGATAAGGTACGTTTTGCTGCGCCTCGAAGTGAAGCATTTGCTGCACCTTGTCGCCTTCGACCTTGGGTATGCTGACAAAGCGGGTGAAGACTCCCTGGGACGGAACGGCGCAGGACACGGGGCCTCCCGTCCAGCCGATTTTGGAAACCAGTTCGTCAAGCGCGATTTTTAGCTGTCCTTCACGGCTGGAATCAGTCGAGGGATCGGCGGCGAGATCCGCTGTGGCAAAGGCGTCGAGAGTGATTCCTCCGTCCGGGGTGGCTGTAAAAGTCGCCATGGTGACGGTTTGCATGCCGAGATTGACGGCGGCCGTTTTAGGAATTTTTGTCATGCGGCGCGGAGTGTCGTGGGTGACTCAGTGGGTTGCGGCTGGTTTAATCTCCTCGTAGTAGTCCCAGAACAATGGGGCGAAGGGAGTTTGGTTTTTATTAAGCAAAAAGCCGTCGGTGGCGGGCATCGCGGCCCACCAGGGCGTCTTGTTTCGAATATCCGATTTCCAACTGCCTTGGGCGACGACTTCGCCGCCGCGGGTGATGGTCACCCCAATATCACGCACGATGTTGTTGAGGGTCGTGGGGGTTTTACCGTGGAAGAATTTTTCCATTGTGCGGGGGCTGACGTAGATGACCGATTTGAGATCCTTGCTTTGAGGGATGGAAATGTGCGTCACCGATCCGGTGAGGAGGGTTTCCCCTTTTGGATCTTCGGGGTTCATTCCCTTGTTGTTGAGCAGGACGTAGTAATTGAGGGTGGCCTCATCGGCATGTGAGGGAGCCTTTTGTTCCCGGGGAGCCCAGGAAAAAACGACCTCCACGGCGAGAAAGTCCCGGCCCTTGCCTTTGCCTTTGCCGGCGGGGCCGCCGCTGATGTCCGGCGTTTTGATCAGCTCGGGGAGAATTTTGACAATTTCGAAATCGGAGGGCTTTGTTTGCGCGTGGGCTGTTGAGGTGACGAGGGCTGCGGAGGCGAGGGCGGCAAGGAGGAGAGGGAGTGATTTCATCGGCTGTTGTTTTGCGGGGTGGCGGGACATGTTTGAAAAATTACCAGAGGCTTGAAATTATTTCGAGAACTTATGTGTCATCGTGCTCCGATTCCAAAAAGCACCACGGGAATGGTTCGCAGCAGGATCAGAAAATCCAGGCCGAGCGACCAGTTGTCAATATACTCCACATCCAATTTCACCCAGTCGGAAAAATCGCTCATGTTGTTTCTTCCGCTGATTTGCCAAAGGCAGGTGAGGCCGGGTTTCATGCTCAGGCGCCGACGGTGCGCGGTCAGCTCGAAGTTGTTCACCTCGTAAATCGGCAGCGGACGCGGGCCGACCAGGCTCATGTCACCAAGCAGCACATTGAAGAGCTGCGGGAATTCATCGAGGCTTGAGCGGCGCAGCCAGCGCCCAAGCGGCGTTATGCGCGGATCGTTGGCGACTTTGAAAACCGGTCCGCTCATTTGATTGAAGGCGCTCAGCTCTTCCCGCTGCATTTCCGCCCCGCTGCACATGGAGCGGAACTTGTACATTGTAAAGGGGCGTCCGTATCTGCCCGCCCGCTGCTGTTTGAAAATCACCGGGCCGGGCGAGGTCAGTTTGATCCCGATGGCGATTAAGAGCAGAAGCGGTGACAAAAGCAGCAGCCCGAGGAAGGCACCCGTGCGATCCATGACTCCCTTGATGAGCAGCGCCCAGGTGAGATCGGGGGTTGCGCGGAAGACCAGCATTGGCGTCGGCCCCAGCGAATCGTAGGTTGGGCGTGCGATGGAAGTTCTGACAAAATCCGCTGCCAGCCACGCCTCCACGCCTTCAGTTTCGCAGGCGACAATGGCGGCCTGCAGATTTTCCGCAGCGGAAGTGTTGAAGGCGAGGATGACGCGTTCGACGCTGTGACGGTGCATGGCCTCCACTAGGACGCTGACCGGATGTTGTTCCAAGTCCACACGCTCGGCTATATGGAGTTCCATTCTTTGCGTCGGCGAGAGGGCAGCCACCAGCTCGTCCATTTTTTGGGAGTTGCCCGCGAGGACGAGTGTTTCCCCGTATCCGCCGCGTCGCAGCCTGCGCAGGTAAATGGCGCGGAAGGCGGCTTCACGGGCGAGGAGGCCGAGCGGGGAGAGGATGATAAAAAGGAAAAATGTCGAGCGGCTCGGGATGCTGAGTTTGAGGAATACGACGACAGCACCGATGATGAGTCCCATCCACACTCCGGCGTAGGCGATTTGGCGGAGGGAGCGGTGCAGGGGTTTGTCCAAGGGGTATTGGTAAAAGCCCTGTATTTCCAGCAACAGGGGGCCGAAGAGCATGACGACGATGAACAGCCAGACAAAACTTTCGAGCGGGGGAACCTCCGACAGGATGTCGAAGTTGATGAGCTGGGAGCGCCGCAGAGCGTAGCCCAGGAGTATGGTTGCTCCCAACACAAGTGCGTCGGCCGCTTGATTGAGTTGAAGCGAAAGTTCCTGTTTGCGAGAAATCATGGTGTGGCGACGCGTGTTCCGCTTGGCGGTTGTGTGTTGATTGCTTATAGGAACATGAGTTTCGCATGAAAATGAAGCAAAAGCTAAAGGCCGCCGGGCC
>JACTMZ010000133.1 GCA_014584375.1 Verrucomicrobiota bacterium
TTTGCCGAATTGCAACAGACAAACTTCGACCTTTTCGGCTGGCCGAATTTTGTCGGCGGCGGTCAGCGGCTTCGTATTCGCGGTCAATACGGCATCGAGCGGGCGGATGCGGTGATATCCTTCACCGAGCCGTGGTTCCTCGGTCAGCAGCTCTCCCTGGGGACGGAATTGTTTTACCGTCAGGCCACCTTTTTGAGTCCGCTCTACAATCAGGCCAACTATGGTGGCGCTGTGCAGTTGCGCAAGCCGCTTGGGCAGTTTTTTGCGATCAATGCGGAGTATAAATTGGAGGGGATTGACATTTATGATGTGGATTATGATTCGCCGCCGCAGATTTGGACCGAGGCGGGGCTGTACACGCGCAGTGCGGTGAGCGGCGGTTTGACATTTGATTCCCGTGACAATCTTTTCCTTACCCGGCGCGGCACTTATGTTTCCTTGAACGGCTTTGTGGCCGGTGGCGGTCTGGGTGGCGACGTGCAGGATTTCGGGTTGTCCCTCGAGGGTTCGCAGCATGTGTTGCTGCCGTGGGACATTATTTTCCTGTTCCGTGGTCAACTGGCCACCGTGGACACCTGGGGTGGCGCGCCGTTTGTGCCGCTGTTTGACCGCCTGTGGCTCGGCGGTGCCAACAATTTGCGCGGTTTCAATTTCCGTGAGGTCGGTCCCAATGACGATGGCGATTACTACGGCGGCAGTTCCCTGGGCTACATGACGCTGGAAGCCACGTTTCCGATTATCAGCCGGGTGCGCGGCGCGGTCTTTACCGACTGGGGTTATGTGAATGTGGACCCGTGGGACTTTAGCAGCTCAAATTACAATGCGGACTACGGTATCGGCGTCCGTCTCGATTTGCCCATTGGCCCGATCCGGGTGGATTATGGCATTCCGTTCGCCACGGATGGCAATAATGGCAGCTCCGGCAGAATTCAATTCAACATCGGCTATCAATTTTGAACGAATTCTCCGCGTTGCGGTCATATCAAAAGGCTTTACACCAGCCGATCAAACAACCATATAGCTTAACTTCTTCTATGAAAAAATCGCTCCCGCTTCTTGCCGCAGTCACCGCAATCACCTTTCTCGGAGCCTCCGTGGCTTCCGCCGACGTTAAAGTGGGCGTGGTGGACATGAACAAAGTGTTCACCAGCTATCACAAAACCAAGGATGCCGAGACGCGTTTGAACGAGGCCCGCACACAGGCCAAGGCGGATTTGGATGGGCGCCTCGAAACTCTCAAGGCCGGGATGGAAGCCATCAACAAGCTTGAAGCTGACTCGAAAAAGCCGGAGTTGGCGGCGGATAAAAAAGAGGCCGTCATCAAGCAGCGCGATGAGAAAATTGCCGAGGTTCGTAATTTGGACCGCGAAGTCGCCGAATTTCGTCAGACGCGCGAACGTCAGCTTCAGGAGCAGTTCATGCGCATGCGCGGCGATATTGTTCAGGACATCCTCAAGGTTGTGGAAGCACGCGTGAAATCCGAGGGCTATGACATTGTGTTCGATAAATCCGGCCAGGGTGTCAGCCAGGTTCCCGTGGTTCTTTTCTCGACGCCTTCCATGGATTTCAGCGACAGCGTTATCAGCGAGCTGAACAAGGGCGCAGCGAAGAAATAAGGGTTTCTGCGCCGCAGGGCGCGTGACACCGAGATGCCGACTGTCGCTGAGATTGCCGCCTCCGTTGGCGGGGAGTTTCCGCCCGACGCCGCCTCCGTTTCCATCACGGCTCCCGCAGCCCTCGCTTCCGCACAATCCGGGGAAATCGCCTTTTTCGCGCATCCCCGCTATGCCTCCGACCTGCGCACAACGCGCGCCTCGGCGGTGCTGGTGCCGAAGGATTTTGACGGCGAAACGCCGGCTGTTTGCATACGGGTGGACAATCCTTCGGCGGCGTTTACCAAGGTGACGGAGGCCTTTCTACCGGCCATGGAAGTTGCGCCGCCTGGTGTTCATCCGCGCGTACCGTTGTCGGTGCCGGGACTTTTGTCGGACGCGGAGTTTCGATTGGCGAAGACTGCCTTTTGCACCCGAGGGTTGTTGTCCGGGAACATTGCAAACTGGGAAATCGCGTCATTCTTCACAGCGGCGCGGTGATCGGGGGGGATGGTTTTGGTTATGACACGCGGGATGGGCGCCATCATAAAATTCCGCAGATTGGCAGTGTGGTCGTGGAGGATGATGTTGAAATTGGCGCAAACTCCACGGTGGATCGCGCGCGCTTTGGGCGCACCGTCATTGGCGAGGGAACCAAGATAGACAATCTCGTCATGATCGCCCACAACGTCGTGATTGGAAAACATTGCATCATTTGTGCCCAGGTCGGCATCTCCGGCAGCACGGAAATCGGCGATTATGTGATTCTTGCCGGTCAGGCCGGGATTGTTGGCCACATCAAAATCGGCTCCGGTGTGATCATTGGTGCGCAGAGCGGCGTGAGCAATGATGTCGAACCGAAGGCCCGCCTTGTCGGGAGTCCTCCGCGTCCCATCGGTGAGTGGAAGCGGACGGTTGTGCGCATTGACCGTCTCCCGGAACTTTATGCGCGCGTCAAAAAGCTCGAAGAACGGGCGGCGCAATAATGGTTCTACTTGTGACATTGCAGCCTCCGTGGTGCGGGCTCTCGTGGAGGAAAAATTGGCGGCCTGTGGAAATATTTTTCCTGGGGTTCGTTCCATTTATGCGTGGCAGGGTAAAATCGAGGATTCCGCCGAGGTGGCGGTGCTGCTGAAAACACAAAGTCCGCTCTACGCGAAGCTGGAG
>JACTMZ010000072.1 GCA_014584375.1 Verrucomicrobiota bacterium
AGCGATCAAATCGCGTCCATTTTCCTGAGCAGCCCTCACGGATTTTTGGACGAGAACCTCAACAATCGCCTCCTGAAAACTTGCGCAAACATCGGGACGGTCGTCCGGTGCGGTTTTCGGCAGTGCGTATTTTAAAGCCGTCTTCAATCCGCTGAAGCTGAAATTAAAATCGCCCGAATTGTTCATTCCTCGAGGAAAGGCAAATCGTGCTGGATCACCGTTTCGCGCCTCCGCCTCCACTGCGGGGCCGCCGGGATAGCCGAGCCCCAACAGCTTGGCCGCCTTGTCAAAAGCCTCTCCCGCCGCGTCATCCAAAGTCCGCCCAAGCAGTCGGTAGCACCCGTCTGAAAAAATATCCACCAACAAGGAATGGCCGCCGCTGACAACCAGGCCGATGGATTTCGGAATTTCCGGGCATCCGAAAAATGGCGACAAGAGGTGACCTTCGATATGATTCACCGCGACAAACGGACGATTGAGGGCCAGCGAGAATCCCTTGGCGGCGGAGGCGCCAACAAGCAGGGCGCTGGCCAAGCCTGGCCCCATTGTTGCGGCGAAGGCGTCCATGTCGGACAGCTTCATTCCCGCTTGGACAAGCGCCTCGTCAACCGTTGCCTGCACATTGGAAAGATGGTTGCGAGAAGCGACCTCCGGAACGACTCCGCCATACGTCGCATGCACCGCCGCCTGCGAAGCAATGGACGAACCGAGCAAATCTCCTGTGCCGCGAAGTACGGCTGCGGCCCTTCAGCGGTCCGCCCGCCCCTCCTGCTTATACAGCAACGTTCCTCTCAATGCGTCCGCAGCTCTCCGCAATGGCATGTCATAAAACGTCGGCGAAGTCTGCTTTTCAGCGCCCGGAAGCTCCTCTTTCCGGCGCGCGGCAAGCAGTGCGGCCTCGGCCTCCCTCCCCATCGGCGCCACAATGTGTGGCGTAACACCATGCCCGTGAATCAACTGCTTCCCCGGCGTAAAATATTTTGCCGTGGTCAATCTCACCGCCGAACCATCAGGCAATGACACCACGCTCTGTACGGAACCCTTGCCAAAAGTGGTCTCACCGATCAGCAGGGCGCGTCCGGTGTCCTTGAGGGCACCGGCCACAATTTCTGATCCGCTCGCGCTGGAGGAATTGACAAGCAGGGCCAGAGGATACGAGCGGGGCTCATGATTTTTCTCCGGAACAAAATAACTTCGTGCCGCAGCGGGGGAACGTCCCTCGGTATAGGCCACCAGCGCTCCGCTTGGCAAAAATTCCCCGGCCACATCAATGGCGCTGGAGAGCAACCCTCCCGGATTAAAACGCAAATCAAGAATCAACCCGTCCATCCCCTGTTTTTCCAAGTCGGACAATGCACGGGAAAACTCTCCGCTTGTCGGCTCACCAAACTGCGTCACCCGCACATAGCCAATTCGCGGAGCGCCCTTGGGCCCATCGAGAATGCGCGCACTGCGAACGCTCGGCACCTTGACGATCTCCCTCACAATTTCAAACTTCATCGGCTTCGTTTCCCCCTCGCGCCCAATTGTCAATGCCACGGTTGTTCCCGGTTCCCCGCGCAATTTTTCAACAGCGTCGTTCATGGTCATTTTTTTCGCCGTCTTGCCGTCAATTTCCAAAATCACATCACCTGGCAGCAGCCCGGCCCGAAAGCCCGGCGTTCCCTCCATCGGCGCCACGATGGTCAGATAATCCTTCTTGATTCCCACCACGATCCCCAGGCCGCCAAACTCGCTTTTCGTATCCTCCTGCATTCCCTTGAAATCCTTGGGATCCATGAAGTTGCTGTGCGGATCGAGTTCCGACAGCATTCCCCGCAGTGCATTGTAAGTCAGATCCTGATAACCGGCCTTGCTTTCGTCCACATAATCCTGACGCACCAATTCCATCGCGCGTGCCAATGTTTTCATCTCGCGATAAGGCGAAACATCCTCCTCATCCGGCAGCGCCATGGCGGGCAACGTCAGCAAAAACGCAAAAAGCAGGGCTGCAAACGGACGCATGGGATGCTTTAAGTAACACGCAAATGCGCCGTCGGCAAACCGGCCGTTTGCAATCAGCGGACGACGCCCGCCAAGGATGTCGCTTGGCCGGGGGCGATCCGAATGGAATGATGACGGAATGCAAATCGGTGTCGCCCTCGGTTCCAATCTTGGTGATCGCATCGCGCACATGCGGGCCGGCCGGGATTTTTTGCTATCCCTGCACACCGGCCCCGTCCATGCGGCGGTGTCCCCGCTGTATGAGACACAACCCGTCGGCTGCGCTCCCGGAGACCCGCCGTTTCTCAATGCCATCGTGGAAATCAACTGCGATATGGATCTCCACTCCCTTCTCGAAACGCTTCAAAAACAGGAAAAGCTTCTCGGACGCAAACACGGAGCGATCCGCAATCATCCCCGCACGCTGGATCTCGACATCATTTATGCCGGTGAGGCGAGAATCACGGACGGCCCGCTCCGGCTCCCCCATCCGCGTGCCAGCGTCCGGCGTTTTGTTTTGCAGCCGCTCGCCGACATACGCCCGGACATCATTCTGCC
>JACTMZ010000045.1 GCA_014584375.1 Verrucomicrobiota bacterium
AACGGTGTTCTCCGAAGCGACAATCGGTGCGGTTCCGGCGGACAGCGATGAAATGCCAACTCCAAAAATGAGAGTGGAAATGGCAAAAAGACGGGGAGTAATTCGTCTGGGGTTCACGCCTGCAAACGTGCAGTGCTCCGCAATAAAGCGCAAGCAAAGACCGACGGACAAAAGACCGTGGAATAAAAATCGGGCGGCGGTTTTTACACTCCGGCCCGATTAGGAGAAAAGTTCTCCCTGGACGGATTGCGGCGTTGCACCGGCTTTTTGAAATTCCGCAAGGAGAGAGCGAAACTCACAGCGGCGGGCAATTTCAATCACAGCGCAATTTCAATCACAGCGGCGTGATCGGGACGCACGGAAAGGCGGTCAATCGGCACCGGCAGCGGCAGCCCGGTTTCCAAGCGCACCAATTCCAAATTGTCGCGGAGGCGGTCGGCGGCATCGGCGATTTTCATCCGCAGTTTTTCATTGGAAACCACGGAGGGATTTTCGACGAGAAGGGCCGTCCGTCCGTATTCGCGCACCAACTTTGCAGCGGTTTTCGGGCCGATGCCCTCCACACCGGGAATGTTGTCCGCTGTATCGCCGGTCAATGCGAGCACATCGGGGATTCGTTCCGGAGGCACGCCCCATTTGGCTTCAATCTCGGAGGAACCCAGCAAGGCGAAGTCGGGCGCGGAGTGTTCCAAGTCCGACTTATTGGTTGAGTAAATCGCCACGCCGGGGCCGACGAGGGCGCAGATATCCTTGTCATTTGTGGCGATAATCACATCTCCCATCCCTCCACGCCGCGCCGCCGCCGCGTAGGATGCGATCAAATCATCGGCCTCGTGTCCTGGAAGGCGAACATTGCCAACGCCCAAGGCGGCGACGGCCTCCTCGATCACGGGGAATTGCGCGGCGAGATCGTGCGGCGTTTCCTCCCGCTGCTGTTTGTAGGAAGGCAGAAGCGTCATGCGTCGTTCAGGAAGCCCTGCATCCCAAACCACCGCAGCGGCGTCGGGCTTCACATTCACAAGCATTTTTCGAAGCGCCTTGACGAATCCAAACACCGCATTGGTTGGCTCACCGCGTGAGTTTGTGAGCCCACGAATCGCAAAAAACGAGCGGTAGGCGTAGTAGTGACCGTCAATCAGAAGGAGGCGCATGGGAAGCAGCGGTTTCGGAAGAATCAAAAAGGTCGGGCTGTTCACCCGGTGTGCGCAAGACTTTGTTTTCACCGGGGGGCTGCACGCCGATGAGCGCCGCCAGGCGGCGTGCGGTTTCCACCGCCATGCCCTCGTATTGATTGCCGACAAAAACGTAAATGACATCCACATCCCCATGGCAACGCAGCTTTGCGGCCCAATGTTCGAGAGCCATGTCACGGGGCCAAAGCAAGGCGTCATGCCGACGCGCCTCACAATCATCGGATTCGTGGCGATAATCCCCCAGCAGCCGCACGTAAATGCACGGCGAAGTGACGGGAAGAAATCCAAACCCGGCATGTTTGTCCTCGCCCGGCGGGAGGGTGTCCGCCCACACCCACGTTGCACCGAAATTCCCGCACAGGGCGGCGGCGTGCGGCGTTTCCCAACTTGCATGGCGAAACTCAACTGCCAGCGGAAGGGATGTGGGCCAACCACGCAGGAAGGCCCGGAGTGCGACCTCCTCCCGCCGCCCCGCGTGGAATGACGGCGGCAACTGCAAAAGCGCACAGCCGAAGTGCGGGCCGAGTTCTTCCGCCAGACGCTGCATCATGCCGACTTCCGGCTCGAAATTTTCGAGACGTTTCTCATGACTGAGCGTTTTCGGCAATTTTGGGCAAAAGCGAAAATTGTCACCGACGAGATCGCTCCAATGTTCAGCGGTTTGTGCCGATGGCATGTGATGAAAGCTGGAATCCATTTCCACTGCGTGAAAATGCCGCGCATAAAACTCCAACCAGCGATTGCGCGGCAGATCATGCGGATAAAAAACATTGCGCCAATCGTCAAAGCTCCAGGCACACGTACCGACAAACACCCGGCTCTGGCGCAGCGGGGCGGCGGTCACGGTCATTCCTCCAATTGCGGCGACGGTGCCTTGCGCCGCAAGCGGGCGCGAAGTCCGGCTCCGGTTTTTCCCTCGATGTAATAGGCGATGGCCGCGCGACCGAGGGCGTAGGTTCCCGCGCCGGCCACGCCGCCGGCGATAAGATTTCCCCAGACCGGCAAAATTTTGACCGCCGCGCGTGCGGTTTCACGAAAAAGCAGACCCGCACCGAATCCGACGCCAAGCGAGGCGGCGAACTCTCCGGCCAACCGCAGGGAAAAACGGCGTCCGCTCACATAAATGATCAGCGCAACCATGAACATTTGCAGGGCGAGAAGCACGGGAAAGTCGGCAAGGGGGATGGGCTGCGCTCCGATGATTCCGGCCACGGCGCCGAAGGATTTCAACACCGTCCCCGCCAGATGCGCCTGGGCGTTGCGCGCCGAAAAAAACCAGGCCGTCTCGAGCTGACACTCCGGCGGCAGGCAATCGTAAAAACGATCCCCGAAGGAAGAGCGCTCCGCATCGGTGAATCCGCCGTCCAGAACGGTTCGCGGAAGGGCCCCGGAGAAAAGAATCGAAGACGCCGCACCGTTGTCGGCCAGCGCTGAAAGCACGGGATCAATGTCCCCGCTGTCCCCCACAACCAGCACGACAAGTCCCGGCGCCCCCCCACCCTTGTTGCGCGGCGCGGCCTTCGTCAATGCCTCGGCGGCGCGCCGGGAATCCTCCGTCAGACGGGAGGAAGCCGCCATCGTGACAAACACAAAGAGATCCGCCGCATCGCCAGTCAGGGTTCCCGAACCACGCAGATCCGCCAATTCAACGGCACCCGCGCCCTGCACCGTCGTCCACGAGCCGCCCGGCAACGGCGCGCGCAGAACGGTTCGTCCGGCCAGGGCATTGGTCAAGGCGGGCAGTCCGATTCCGGCATCCCCCAAAATGGCGAGGCGCGGCGGGCGCTGTATGAGGAAGGTTTCCTTGATCGGCTCCAGCTCCTTCATGATCGGCCTTTGCAAGGGGCCCGGCAGCTTTGCGAGCAACAAGGCCAGCTTCTCGTAAGCGGAAAGCAAAGTGGAGCGGCTCATGCGGACACGGATTGCTCCAAATTAACACGCCTCGTTCATCTGCGCCTCAAATTCACCGATGGCGCGGCGGCGATCATCCGGTTCGAGGTGATCAATAAATAGAATTCCATTCAGGTGATCCACCTCATGCTGAAGGGCGCGGGCCAGCAGTCCCCCGGCCTCAAATTCAAAAAAAGTACCGTCCAATTTTTGCCCCCTCACCCGCACCGTGCGGGCGCGCTCCACGTCCCCCTGCGTTCCCGGAATGCTCAGACATCCCTCGTAATCAATCTCCCTCTCCTCCCCGTGTTCAATTTCGGGATTGATCAAAATCATCGGCATATACTTGTGAACCGGACGGGATTTTCCGCCGATGCGCAGAACGCTCGGGCGGTTTTTTGCGCCGCGTGTATCAAGCGCAATGATGCGGCGTGCCACGCCGACCTGATTGGCGGCGAGCCCGCATCCCTGCAGGGCGTCCATCGTCTCCAGCATTTCGTCGGCAAGGCGCCGCACCACGTCGTCAATCTCCGCAATCGGCTCCGCCTTGGCGCGCAGCACCGGATGACCGAGCAATATGACCCTCGTATTTTGCATAACGCATTATTGACCGTTTTCGGGCGGACGTGCAAACGCGGGGATATTGCGAATGCCGGCCTCACGCAGGGCATCCATCACACGGACAATGACGCGAAAGGGCGCGTTTTCATCCGCCTGCAAGGCGATGCCTTTTTTGGGATTCGCCTCATTGATGCGCCGCAGTTCTCCGGCGAGGGCATCCAGCGTCACGGGAGTTCCGTCCAATTGCAGCGTGTTTTCATCCTTAACTTCGAGAAGATACGGATTGGTTTCGGATTCCGAGGGGGCGGCGCTTTTTGACTCGGGCAGCGCGATTTTCAACTGCGGCGACTTGTGCCGGAACGTCGTGGTGACAATGAAAAAAATGAGCAGGATCGCGAGAATGTCTATGAGCGAGACGATGATGACAACCGGCGACCGGCGTTTGCGCGTATAGAAGGGTCTGATCACGGCGGGGTCAGCGTTGTTCCAAATAGCATTTGGCCAACAAATCGGCCACAAGTCCCTCCATGGCCACCGACATCGTTTCCACCTTGCGCTGAAAATAATTGTGGGCCATCAGACACGGAACCGCCACCGCAAGGCCGACAATCGTCGTGTTGAGAGCCTCGGAAATTCCGCGCGCCACAGCCACCGGATCGCCACCGGCCCCGCCGCCGAGGTTGGCAAAAATGGACACCAGGCCGGAAAGCGTTCCCAGCAGACCGAGCAAAGGCGCCACGCCCGTGGCCATTTCGAGAATGGCCAGTCCCGTTTCCATCCCGACAATTTCGTGCCGCGCCCTCACCTGCACGGCTTCGATGTTTTCCTGACGCGGCCAGTTGAGATGCGAAAGGCACACGGAGACAATGCGGCTGAGCGGGGAATCCCCCGCCGCCGAAAGATCCGCGATGTTTTGCAACGAACCGCCCGGACGCAATTCCTCCACCGCCGCCTCCAAAGCCGGAGGAACAATGAGCCGCTCCCGCAGCACTCGCGCCCGCAATATCATCACCGTGCCGGCGGCCACGGAAAGCGCCAGCAGCAAAATCATAAAAAAACCGCCCCGGACAAAAAAATCCACCGCCGCTGAAAGTGACTCGACCATGCTTAGTTTGTGATAATGCTGAAGCTGAAATCTATTTCGATCCGCTCTCCCTCCAGCGCAGGAAGCACGTCCGGCGGAATCGGCGGTATTTCGGCGGCCAGAATAGACTCAACCGTGACAATTTCAAAACTTTCATTGGAAGTATTGGAAAGCACGCGCGGATGATGCGCCCGTCCGTTTTTATCAATCGCAAAAAGCACGACAACCGTTCCGTAGCTGAACATGTCCAGGCGGGAATTGATGTGATAATACCAGCTTGATCCGACCGCATCGCTTACGGCCTTGCGGTAACGCCCGAGCGGAGTCGCCAGGGAGGCGACGGACGCGCGACCGCTGTTGTCAATGCTCCCGCGCAATCGCGTGGCCCGCGCCTGCCGACGGTAGGACGGTCGGGATGGCGGCGGGGCCGGGGGCGGATGCGGAACTTCCCGGGGCGGCTCGCGCAGAGGCTCCGCCTTGGCTGAAAGGCCGATTTCATCGGGCTTAAGCGCAGCGGGCGTGGCGGAGGCGGTGGGTGCCGTCTTCGGCTTCTGCGGCGGCGTCGGTGGCGCAGGCACATGTTCCGGCGAAGGCGGAACTTCGGCAGGCTTGGCGAAGGCAAGCTGCGTATTTTCCATTTCCAGAGCGCCCTGCTCCCGTCCGTCCTGCGTGGGCACAGGCTGCGTTCCCTGCGCTTTTTCCGGCGAAGCCGCCGCCGTATTGCGATCGGATTCAAACGCCGCCTGCTCCGGAGCCGGTGCATCCGGCGCACGGCTGTCCACAAATTGCGTTTTGGGCGCGGGGGCGGGCTGCGGAACAAAGGTGATTTCAATGTCCTCCACCGGGGCCGGTGCGGAAGGCGGTTTCGTCGTATAAAACCACGCCATGAGGACCACAGCCGTCAGATGCACCAGCAACGAAAGAAGGGCGGCGTAAAATATCCGCCGACGCGCCGCGCGCTGTTCCTCCCGCCGTGTTGTCATCCGAGAAAATTCACCGGAATAAAAAATTGCAGCTCGCCGGCGCCCGCACGAATGGCGAAACCGGTTTCGATTCCCATGAGCAGCCCCTTGCGAACGTGCAGCGCGCAGGATCGGGAGACGCCGAGAAGCGTGGCAGCGAGCCCGCTCAAATCCGGCTCGTGGGCAACAAGAAGAACCTGCGAAAATTTTTCAAACGCCCGCAACTCCCGAACAGCCGCATCGGGCGACATTCCGCAAGCGGCCCACGGTGCCTCGATCAATTCCGCACCCGGCAGACATGCCGCCACCTTGATGGCCGTTTCACGGGCGCGAAGCACGGGGCTGGCCAAAATCACCGCAGGAGCGATGTCCGACTTTCGGCAAAACTCCCCGATGCGCTCCGCCTGACCCCGCCCTATTGGCGTCAGCCGGCGTTGAAAATCGGACGAAGCCGCAGATTCCGCCTCGGCGTGACGCAGCAGATAAAGAAGCATGGGGCAACCTCGGTTCGCGCCTTACATCACCATGCCGCCGTCCACAACCAAAGTTTGACCGGTGACATATCCCGCTTCGTCGCTGGCGAGATACGCCACGGCGCAGGCAATGTCCTCGGGAGAGCCGAAGCGCCCGAGGGGAATGTGTGCGACGACGGATTCCCGAATGTTTTCCGGCAACGCGGCGGTCATATCCGTCTGAATGAACCCCGGCGCGACGGCGTTCACCGTGACACCCCGCCCCGACAATTCGCGCGCGACGGTTTTTGTAAGGCCGATCAATCCCGCCTTGCTCGCCGCATAATTCGCCTGACCCGCATTGCCCATGATGCCGCTCACCGAGCTGATGTTAATGATGCGTCCGCTTCGCTGTCTGGCCATGGGACGCTGCACAGCGCGAATAAAATTAAAAGCGCCCTTGAGATTTGTGTTCACGACGACATCCCAATCCTCCGAACTCATGCGCATGCTCAGGCCGTCGCGCGTCACACCCGCGTTATTGACGAGAATATCCACCCGCCCCCCCCAATCCTTGATGATCGTTTCGGCCAGAGTCTGCACCGCATCGAAATCCGCAACATCCACGGCGTGTGCCCGCGCGGCTCCGGGATGGGCGGCGTTGATGGCGTCCGCCGTTTTTGCGGCGTTGGCCTCCGTGCGGCTGACCACCGCAATCTTCGCCCCCTCATTCGCCAGCTTGAGGGCGATCGCCTCGCCGATGCCGCGTCCTGCTCCGGTCACAATGGCCGTACGGCCTTCAAATCGTTTGCTCATAGAACCGCAATTGAACACCATGGAGCCGCCACCGGGCAAACCCTAACCGCTGCGGCATCCCGCCCCGTTTGCCCTGCGGCCAAATCGAACGTTGATTTTGCCTCCGTTTGCCCGTATCCAAAACTCTCTTACCAAAAGTCCATGGGCAAAATTTACAAAGACATTGTGGAAACCGTCGGGCGGACGCCGCTGGTGCGGCTGAATCGCGTCACCGAAGGCGCCGAAGCGACCATCGCGCTCAAGTGCGAATTTTTCAATCCCCTCGGCAGCGTGAAAGACCGCATCGGCATGGCGATGATCGAAGATGCCGAAAAAAAGGGAATACTTAAAAAAAGCACGGTCATCATCGAGCCGACCAGCGGAAATACGGGCATCGCCCTCGCCTTCGTCGCGGCGGCCAAAGGCTACAAGCTCATACTCACCATGCCGGAAACCATGAGCCTCGAACGCCGCACGCTCCTGGCCATGCTGGGCGCAAAGCTGGTTCTCACCCCCGGCGCCGAGGGAATGAAAGGCGCCATCGCGCGAGCCGAGCAGATTTTGAATGAGACACCGGACGGCTGGATGCCGCAGCAATTTAAAAATCCAGCCAATCCGGACATCCATGCGCGGACGACCGCCGAAGAGATCTGGGACGACACCAACGGCGCGGTGGACATTGTGGTTTCCGCCATCGGAACGGGCGGTACCTGCACCGGCGCGGGGGAAACGCTCAAAAAGCACAAGCCGGGCGTCAAAATTGTCGCCGTGGAGCCGACCGACTCACCGGTCATCACCCAGACGCGGGCGGGCGATCCCATCAAACCAGGGCCGCACAAAATTCAGGGCGCCGGAGCGGGATTTGTTCCGGACAACCTGCACCTCGACATGGTGGATGATGTGATGACGGTCACCAACGACGAGGCGATCATCATGGCCCGGCGGCTGGCCAAGGAAGAGGGGATTCTCGCCGGCATCAGCACCGGAGCCAATGTTCACGCCGCGCTGGAACTGGCGCGCCGTCCGGAAAACAAGGGCAAGCTCATCGTGACATTCGCATGTTCCACCGGCGAACGGTACCTGAGCACCATCCTCGCCGACGAAGCCCGCGCCGGCGTTTCCTCATAAAAAACAACACCCATGGGAGAAAAACACACCTCGGTATTAAGGCCCGCCATTGACCCTGCGTTGGAAATGTCCGACAGCGATCTTTTCTGGCAGGAGCACTGGAAAAAATTCGCCCTGGGGCTGGCGGGACTCGTGGCGGCAATTCTCCTGGTGGGAGCCTGGTTTCTTTACACCGGTCATGTACGCAGCGAAGCGGAGGAGCTGTTTAGCAGCGCCAGTGGGCCGGACGGCTGGAACGCGGTGATCGAGCAATTTCCCGGCAGCATACCGGCGGGCAATGCGCGTCTGCTGCTGGCTGCGAGTCTTCGCGACAAGGGAGATGCAGATGGCGCGACCGCCGAACTCGACAAACTCCTCGCACAACAGCCGAATCATCCGATGGCGGCAACCGCATTGCTCACGCTGGCCGAATTGCACCGCGCCCAGGGCGACACCGGGGCGGCGTTGGAAGCCTATCGCCTGGTTGTCTCAAAATTCCGTCAATCCTTCGCCGCGCCCCTCGCGCTTTTGGGAGAAGCGGATCTGTTGCACGATCAAGGCAAGGACGGCGAAGCTAAGGCCGTTTTGGAATCCATCGGAATCTCCTACCCCAATACTCCCGCTGCCATGATCGCCGCTGGAACACTCGCTCAGCGACATCCGACACCGACAGCCCCCTGAATCTCACGAGGCTGATTTTTTAATTAAGAATCGGATTGACTTATCCGCGAGCCTGCTTCCTCATTTAAACGCATGCTTAAATTGCGATGGAACCAATTGTTTTTGGCGCTCATGGGAGCGTTTGCATTTCTTCCGATGGCCGCATCCGGTGCCACCTTGGTGCGGGCAAACGGTTCCGCGACAGCCGTTGTTCCCAAGGAAGGGAAGGTTGAGGCCGCGACTCTCGCGGGCACGGGACTGGTTCCCGGCACGGCGCTATCCACCGGCGAAGACGGCGAGATCGTCCTTGATTTGGCCCCAGGGATCACGGCCACCATGCGCCCAAAAACGCAGTTGACCGTCGAGCCAACGAAGGAAAACGCCGCCACGGATTCCCTGGGCAATCCTATGCCGGAACTCCACGTGACGCTTTATGTGGGAACAATTGTCCTGAACACAACGCCGGAGGGCCTGGGGATTTTCGGAGAGCCTGGCAATGAGACGGACGGATTTACAAAAGACGGACCGTCCACCGACGGTTACTCCAAGGACGGCGGCGGCAAGGACGCCCCGCGGCGTGGCTCCGGCCTCGTGGTCAATACTCCGCGAGGCGGCATCAGTCCGGTGCTGCCAGGCGAAGCCGTCATCACCGTCACCGGGCTCGATCCCGACATGGCCAGCGTGACGGTGCAAGCCGTGGCCGGATCCATGATCGTGACGGATAACGAAGGGCGACAAATCCCCGTCGGCGACGGCCTCGTGGTCATTCTGCGCCCGCAGTTCAACTATCCGCTGACGCCGGTTCCCGAAGTCAATCAACCTCCGGCGGTGCCGACCCCAACGCCTCCCGCGACCGAATCGCACCTGCCGACTCCGCTACCGACTCCGCTGCCCACGGCGACTCCACCTCCCGTCAGCCCGTAAAAATCAAAATTTTCCGGCGGACGGACAGACATCTGCAACTTCGCAGTGAGCGCAATCCGGCTTGCGTGCAAAGCACCGGCGGCGCCCATGCCAAATTAACAGGTGGCTCCATTCCGTCCACGAGGGACGCGGAACGATTTTCATCAGATTGCGTTCGATTTTCACCGGATCTTCGTGAGAGGTTAGACCGAGTCTGCGGCTCACCCGCGCCACATGCGTGTCCACAACGACACCAGCCTCCACGCCGAACGCATTGCCAAGGACGACATTTGCCGTCTTGCGTCCGACTCCGGGAAGTTGGGTCAGCGAATCCATCTCACGCGGAACCTCGCCGCCGTGGCGGGCGACGAGCGCTGCTGACGCAAGGCGGATGTTTTTCGCCTTGCTGCGAAAGAATCCGGTGGAATGAATCAGTTTTTCGAGATCCTCCGGTTTCGCCGCAGCCATGCTTGGAGCATCGGGATAGCGCTTAAAAAGTGCGGGCGTCACCATGTTCACCCGCGCATCGGTGCATTGTGCGGAAAGAATGGTGGCCACGAGCAATTGAAAGGGATTGTCGTGATGAAGCTCGCAATGAACGGACGGATAAGCCGTGCGCAAACGCTGCAAAACAACGCCGGATCGTTCAAGACGCGTCATTTTTTCCCCTTGTGAATCGCCCTGAGCGGATGTTCGTCCAGGACATTTCCCTCGATGCCGCCAAATTTTTCGGCGTCGTAAAGTTGAATGCCGACATAGAAAAAAATCGGACACACCGGCATTTGCGTGTCCACGAGAATTTTTTCGGCGTCACGCAGAAGATCGAAGCGCTTTGCATGATCCGTTTCGGCGGCGGCTTCGGCAATATACCTGTCGTAATCCGCATCGCCCCAACCCGTACGATTATTGCCTCCGCCGGTGACAAACATATCCAGAAAAGTGTTGGGATCGGGATAATCTCCGACCCAGCTTGATCGGGCGATGTCGTAATCCAGCGTGCTCAGGGAACGCAGATAAACTTTCCACTCCTGCCGCAGAAGCTGCACATTAATCCCCAGCTCGCGCCGCCACATGCCCTGCAGCTCGACGGCGATCGCCTCATTCATCTCCCCCTCACTGTAAAGATAAGTGACCATCGGAAATCCCTCCCCACCGGGAAATCCGGCCTCGGCCAGCAAACGCCGCGCCTCGTCTGGATCATGTACCGGCCCTGCATAAGACTCATAGCCGCCGGCGCCCGGAGGCACAAAGCCATCCGCCGGAAGTTCGCCGGCCTGGGTGATTCGATCCACAATGGATTTTTTATCCACCGCGAGGCTGAAGGCGCGCCGAACACGCGGATCGGAAAAAGGTTTTTTTTCGCAATTATAGCGAAGAAAATACGTTCCCAAAAACGGCGCGGCGTGAAAATCCGCGCGCTTTTTGATTTCTCCGAGCAAAGCCGGAGGAACCAGCCCCTTGTCCATCATCAGATCGGCCTGACCCGCAGCGTACAAATTGAACGCCGT
>JACTMZ010000089.1 GCA_014584375.1 Verrucomicrobiota bacterium
CGAAGCCGATCTGCAGGAGGAACAGGCACGTGAAGACACGGAGGAAGACGCCGCCCGTCCGTGCCCGGAATGCGATGGAGAACGCCTGAACATCGAGGCACGAAACGTCATGGTGCAGGGGCATCCCATCGCTGAGTTCACCCGCGCCAGCGCCAACGAGGCGGAAACTCTCCTGGGCGGACTCCAATTTGACGGCAATGACGCCACTCTCGCCGCCGACATTCTGCCCGAAATCCGCCAGCGTCTCGGTTTCATGCGGCGCGTCGGCCTCGATTATCTCACGCTCGACCGTCCAGCCACCAGCCTCTCCGGAGGCGAAGCCCAGCGCATCCGCCTCGCCGCCCAGCTCGGCTCGAATCTGCGCGGCGTCCTCTACGTTCTTGACGAGCCGACCATCGGACTCCACGAACGCGACAACCGCAATCTTCTCGACGCCCTCGAAGAACTCGTCCGACAGGGCAATTCCCTGCTCGTCGTCGAGCATGACGAAGAAACAATGCGCCGGGCCTCCCGCGTCATTGACCTCGGCCCCGGCGCAGGCTCCCGCGGGGGTGAAGTGATCGCCGCCGGCACGCTCGATGAAATTCTCGCCTCCAAAAAATCCGTCACCGGACGCTGCCTCGCCCACCCTCCCGCACGCCCGTCGCGCGGACAACGCCGTCCGCTTGACGAAACCGGTTTGCATTGGCTCGAAATTCACGGCGCCTCCCTGCACAACTTGAAAAACACCGACGTTCGCATTCCCCTCGGTCGCCTCACCGTGGCATGCGGCGTCTCCGGCTCCGGAAAATCCTCCCTCCTGCGCGGCACCCTCGTTCCCGCGCTCAAGGAAACCATGACCCATCGCGGACGCAAACCCGCCCGACGACCCGTGCCGCCGCCCTATGACAAGCTTCTCGGCGCGGAGCACATCGCCGCCGTTCACATGGTGGATCAATCCCCCATCGGCAAAACCTCCCGCTCGACCCCCGCAACGTACATCAAGGTCTTCGATGAAATTCGTCAGCTATTCGCCGGTTTGCCCGCATCGCGCATGCGCGGCTACACAGCCAGCCGGTTTTCCTTCAACACCGACGGCGGACGCTGCGAAACCTGCCTTGGTCAGGGTGCGATCAAACTGGAAATGAGCTTCCTACCCTCAAGCTGGCTGCCATGCGCCGAATGCGACGGCAGCCGCTACAATCGCCAGACTCTCGACATCACTTACAATGGAAAAACCATCGCCGATGTCATGAGAATGACCGCTGCGGAAGCCGCGGAATTTTTTATCGCTCATCCAAAAATCCACCGCGCCCTCAGCTTTCTGGTCGAAACCGGCCTTGGCTACCTGACCCTCGGTCAACCCAGCCCCACCCTTTCCGGCGGAGAAGCCCAGCGCATCAAACTCGTCACCGAACTCGCCCGCGCCAGCGGCCCGAAAAGCCGAAGTCCGCGCGCCACCCGCAACGGCAATTTTTATCTGCTCGAAGAACCGACCATCGGACTTCACATGGCGGATATTGAACAGCTCATCGCCATCCTGCACCGCCTCACCGACGAAGGTCACACCGTCGTTGTCATCGAACACAACCTCAGCGTCATTGCCGAAGCCGATTACATCATCGAAATCGGCCCCGATGCCGGCGCGGACGGCGGTCGCCTCGTCGCCGCCGGAACACCGGAGGAAGTCGCCCGCGTCAAATCCAGTCCCACCGCACCATTCCTCAAACCCCTGCTCCACCCATGAATTCCCTCGATCCCAAAGCCAAACGTCTGCGCGTGGCCGACCGCTCCCTTCAACAGGCCCGCAATGCACTCCAAGGCGTTCTCCTCGCATTGCAGGATCTCCCCCGCTCCGGCAATTCTCCGCTCACCGAAGCGCTGGAAGCCACCCAATCCGCCCTGGAATCCATCGAAACCGCCGCCGAAAAACTCGACCACTTTCGACTCGAATCCGAATAGAACGCCTCGCGCGGCGTAATCAAAAAGGCAGCGGAACGCTTCAAGCACGACCTGCAATCCATCCGGTGCCCCTGCAAATGTCGTCAAAACCATCCGGTTTCTGAATTGGCGCAGGCTCTGATCCATTTCACCACGCCCCCTTCAGCCTCTCTGTTGCCCAATAAAACAGCAACACCATCGCTTTATTCGATGGATTTTTAAGCATATAAATAACGACCTTTTTACTAGAATTAATTAATCTTACAAAAAGGATTCCACTTTAAAAAATTTTTTAATTTTTATTTGACAATGTCTTTAATAACGATCAAAAGGATCGCCTTTAAATTTGAATTGGCGGCTTCCACGACATTGGTCAGCCAAGCCAAAAAATCCGAAAAACATACACATGTTTGAATCAACAAATATGAAATCCAAGACCATTGCCACCACGGCTCTAAGCACAATCATACTGGCGGCGGCGCTTGCAGCTCCGCGGCCTTCCGTTGCAGCGGAGGCCACACAACCCACGGCAGGCAAGGCGACCTTGGCGGAGGCTCGTCCAGTCAAAGGCGACGCCTTGGCGGACTGGTGGAATGGAAGCTATGCCACCGGCAATTGGTGGGGCGTGCGCGACACACTCGCGGATCATGGCATCGTGCCCACCGTGTCCTGGAGGGCCAACCTTCTTGGGAATCTCGACGGCGGTCTGAACCAAGGCGTTGGTTTTGACGAGGAGTTCATCTTCCGACTGCACACGGATATTGCCAAGCTGACCAAACTCGACGGACTCAAAGGACTCAGCGCCACAGGGCAGGTTCGCTGGCGTGACGGCGACGGCGTGAATCGTTATGTGGGCGCCGGGATGTTCGATCCCAGCGGCCTCCAAGCGCCCGGCCTCAGTGGTTGGCGCTTGCTAAGCTTTTATCTAACCTATGTCACTCCAGAACTTTTCGGAGCCAAAAACTTTCTCACTCTCTCGGGTGGATGGCAGAACCCGGCGGATTTTTTCCTGACTCAACCGGATTCCAAGCTCTTCTTGAACAACACATTGTCGGTATCTCGCGGCATTACCATCAACGGCATTCCCTGGGGCGGGAGTTTCGCCACATGGGGCGGTTACATAAAATTGCAGCCGCTCGACTGGTATTACTTCCAGAGCGGCCTTTACATGGCCTATCCGATTTCAACCATCGTCCCCACCCACGGCCTTAGCTTCCAAGGCTCCCAAGATCGCAATGCCAACGGCCTTTATTGGCTGACCGAAACCGGATTCACGCCCAAAATTGGTGCTTCGAAACTTCCCGGACGTTATGCAGCCGGCTTCCTCTACTGGGGGCTGGATAATGTTGGCTTCAATGGCGCCTCATACAATGAGACGGTCACAGCTTATCTCCAGGCGGATCAGATGATTTTCCGCGAACCCTCCCCGCTCATCGAAACCGAGTCGCTCAGCAAGGATGGAAAAACCACCATCACGACCGAGCCGGGCAAACCAAGCAATCAAGGGCTGCGCGCGTTTAGCTTGTTCAACATCGCTCCGCAGGTAAACAGCGCCCTTCCATTCTATTTCCAAACCGGTCTGATCTATGAGGGTCTCATTCCATACCGCGACAAGGATCAGCTCGGCGTTGCCATCGCCTATGGAGATTTCAGTGACGACAAACGCGGTTTGGATCGCTCCCGTGGACGCGCAGAGCAGACTTACACCGGAGCCTTTGAAGCCGGCTACCGCATTCAAATCAACAAGTGGGCGTATATCCAACCGGATTTCCAATACATCATCCGCCCCAGCGGCACCGGTCTCATTGGCAATGCCTCAGTGCTCGGCGTCCAGTTCGGCGTTGTTTTCTAACCCATTTCCCCATCATGTCATTCCTTCCCTTTACCACCGCCACCCGGTCTTCACACAGGAATCCCCCGCTCCTGGAAATACAACAGCTTTCTGCAAGCTATGCCGGCACAGGACATCCGCCGGTATTCAATGACATCTCACTGAAAATCCACCAAGGCGAAGTCATCTGTCTGCTGGGGGCGTCCGGCTGCGGCAAATCCACACTTCTTCGAACCCTCGGAGGTTTGCAACCGGCCCAAAAGGGATCAATTTTTCTCGAAGGCGAAAAAGTGCGGGCAACGCGCCCGGAAATCGGTTTTGTATTTCAAAAAGCCGTGCTTTTTCCCTGGCAAAATGTGCGGAAAAGCATTGCCTTCGGGCTGACGCTCCGAAAGGGACCTCGTTACAAAAATGCAGATCTAAGAAAAAAAGTGGATGCCGCGCTGGATGATGTCGGCCTTCACGATGCGGGTCATCTCCACGCACACCAACTCTCCGGCGGCATGGCGCAGCGCGTCTCCCTTGCCCGGGCTCTTGCGCGGGAACCCTCCCTGCTCTTGCTGGATGAGCCGCTCGGTGCGCTCGATGCCATTACGCGTCTGGAAATGCAGAAGCTCATCCTCGATGTGGCCGAAAGGCATAAAATCGCCGTGCTATGGGTCACACACGATATTGATGAAGCGCTCCTTGTTGCCGATCGAATTTTTCTAATGGATCGGCGACCAGGACGAATCGTGGATGAATGGCACGTATCAAGCCCCAAACCCCGGTTTGATTCGCTTGATTCCCTTTTGCCCCTCCGCATGACCATTTTATCCGCCCTTTCAAAAGTCGCCGGAGCACTTCGCTCCTCCGATCCTGCCTCACTCTCCACAGCCGCTTAAAAACACATCCTATGAATACTCCATCCAACCTCGACCGCCGCAGTTTTCTAAAGTTCGCTTTGGCAACCTCCGCCGGAGCCATTGCCTCCACTCCTTCCCTGCAAATTTTTGCCAAAGGCAAGGACACCTCAAGGTTGAATCAACCCGTCAAAATCGGCTACCTGCCGATTACCGATGCCACGCCTTTGATCATTGCACACGCTAATAAACTTTTTGAGGCCGAAGGGCTGACTGCGGAAAAACCCACGCTTTTCCGCTCTTGGGCGCAAATTTCGGAAGCCATGATCGCCGGGCAGGTGAATGTCGTCCATCTCCTGAGCCCGGTCACCATCTGGCTTCGCTATGGAAAAAAATTTCCAGCCAAAATTGTTGCATGGAATCATACCAATGGTTCGGCAATCACATCGCTGCCGGAGATTAAAAGCGTTTCCGATTTCGCCGGGAAAACGGTGGGAATTCCTTTTTGGTACTCCATTCACAACATCGTACTCCAACAGCTTCTCACCAGTGCCGGGTTGAAGCTGGATACAGCGACCACAGGAAAAATCGCCGACGATGCCGTGCGCCTCTCGGTACTACCACCCTCGGACATGGTGACCGCCCTGGCAAATAAGAGCATCGCGGGATACACCGTGGCGGAGCCCTTTAACGCGGCGGCGGAAAAGCTAAAACTGGGCCGCATCCTTCGGTTTACCGGCGATGTCTGGCGCGATCACGCCTGCTGCGTGGTTCTGATGAGGGAGGAGGATACCACGCAAAACCGGGAATGGTCGCAACGCGTGGTGAACGCCATTGTCAAAGCGCAGCAATGGATTCTTCCAAACCGTACGGAAACCGCAAAAATCCTCTCCAAGGAAAGCGGACGGGGCTACACACCGCATGCAGAAGCCGCCCTCGATCGCGTGCTCAACGATCGCGAGGTGGAGCAATATGTGAAGAGCGGTGCGATCGTTCATCCGGAATGGCAGGAGCCGCGCATTGGCTTCCAGCCCTACCCCTTTCCTTCCTATACCGAAGAACTGGTGCGCATCCTCCGAAAAACCAAGGTTGAGGGCGACAACGCATTCCTTTCCTCACTGGATCCAGCCTTCGTGGCAAATGATCTTGTGGATGAATCGTTCATCCGAACAGCACTCGGTGAAGTCGGCGGCCCCGCCGCCTTCGGCATCGAATCATTCACCCGCTCGGAACAGATCGTTGTCTGATGTCCACAACCTCGAAGCGATGGCTTTCGCACTTTCTTCCCTTCACTGGTGTTGCCGCAGGGCTGCTGCTCTGGTGGCTTGCCACCCGTGGGGAAAGTGTGCTGGCGGCCAGCTTCTCCCCCGTGGAGACGTTCAAGGCGCTTGTGCAACTGATCCGCACCGGAGAAATCTGGCCGCATCTCACCGCGAGCACCATTCGCGTGGCAGAAGGGCTGGGACTCGCGGCCTTGATCGGCATCCCCTTGGGAATCATTCAGGGAATGAACCCCAATCTGGAACGAGCCACTTCCATCCTCTTTCAGTTCATCCGGATGATTTCACCATTGGCATGGATGCCCATCGCCGTGATGCTGCTGGGCATCGGAGACGCTCCGGTTCTTTTCCTGCTTACCGTGGCCGCCGTCTGGCCCCTGCTGTTGGGAACGATCTCCGGTGTTCACGCTGTGGATCGGGAGCATCTCACGCTGGCCCGCAGCCTGTGCGCTTCACCGCTCGAAATTGTGACACGCGTCGTCGTTCCTTCCATCATTCCTCACCTGCTCACGGGACTGCGACTGGCCATGGGCGTTATCTGGATTGTGCTTGTTCCCGCCGAGATGCTGGGCGTCCAGGCAGGGCTCGGCTACTTTATTCTCGATACCCGCGACCGACTCGCTTACTCGGAACTTCTCGCCGTACTCCTGATCATCGGAGCCATCGGCTATGCCTTTGACGCCTTTCTCCGCAATGCCCATCAACGCTGGGATCATTCCAAACACTGATTTTATGACAACACAAACAACACCAAAAACACCCATCACTCCCATTGATCGCGACGGCCTCATTGCCCTCGCCGAAAAAGGTAAGGCCAATCCCGCAGCTGTTCGCACGCTCAAAGTAAAGACCGTTCTCGAAAGCAAGTTTCGGCATCTCAACTACGTTCGCGATCTTGCCGTTCATGTGATTGACGAACCTCCCGGTCTCCTCGGCGATGACACCGCGCCAAACCCTTCGGAAGCCGTGCTCGCCGCACTTGGCTCCTGCCTCTCCGTTGGCATTCATGCCAACGCCATCGCACGCGGCATCAAAGTCTTCAAGGTGGAGCTTGAACTGGAAGGCGACATCAACATCACGGGAGTTTGGGGTGTGGGGGATCTCTCGGAAGACAAGGTCGTCGGCTTCAGCGCTGTCCGCGCTCGTGTCACGCTGGAAGGCGACGCCCCGCGCGAAGAACTCGACGCGGTGATTGCCCACGCCGACCGTTGGTCTCCGGTGGCCAATACCCTGCGATTCCCGGTCGCCCTGAGCGTCACACCCGCCTAAGGCCCCACATGTCCTGCAATGCTCCATCCGCTCCGGGCCCCACGCTCGAGATTCCGACGATCAACGAACTTGCAAAACAGCATCTTCGCCCTCTCGTCCGGAAAATTGACCGTCAGGGGTTCTATCCCGAAGCTTTCCTGAAGCTTGTCGGCGAGGCGGGGGGCTTCGCACATCATGCCCGCAGGCCGGAAGGCCTGCGGGAGGCCATTCGTATCACGTCGGAAATTGGTGCATACTGCGGCTCAACGGCATTTCTCCTTTGGTGCCAGAACACCTGCGTTTGGTATCTCGCTCATACGGAAAACACCCCGCTGCGGGAAGCGCACCTGGATTCCCTCGCGCATGGAGAACTGCTGGGCGGCACGGCATTTTCAAATCCAATGAAATGCTTCTCCGGCATCGAACCCTTGCGCCTCAAGGGACGGAGAACCTCGGATGGAATCATTGTCAATGGCAGCCTCCCCTGGGTGTCAAACCTTGGGCCAGGACACCTTTTTGGAACGGCTGTGCAGGTTGAAGATGAACATGTCTGCATCCTCGCACGGATCAATGACCAAACGGTCACGCTCGGCCCCAGCGGACAATTTGCCGCGTTGGAGGGAACCGCAACTTACAGCATTAGCTTTCGGGATGCGCTCATTACTGAGGATGCAATTCTGGCTGATCCAGCAGAGGCTTTTGTGAATGTCATCCGCCCTGGTTTTTACCTGCTCCAACTGGGCATTGCTTTCGGCATTGCACGCGGAGCGTTAAACGACATCAATCACTCAAATAAAGCCCTCGCCGAAATCAATCGCTTTCATCATGAACAACACGAAAACCTCAGTCAGGAACTCGCCGCGCTGGAAAAACGAACGGATGAGCTGGCGAGGACGCCCTTAAACCAGGACAAAACCTATCTCCGGGACGTGTTGGAGTTGCGTTTGCAGACCATTGAATTTGTTCAGCGAACAACGATTGCCGCACTGGAACATGCCGGGGCGCTGGGATTTCTTGTCAACAGCGCACCGCAGCGGCGCGTTCGGGAAGCCCTCTTCTTCGGCCTGCTTACACCATCCGGCAAGCAGCTTCGAAAGATGCTTCACCAACCCAAATAGAAAACAACGCCCCTTCACCATCGAAAGCTCTTCGCCGGTTGCCAGGAAGTTGGAAGCGACCAACCCGCAATGGTGAAGCCAGCTCCTGCTTCCCGACGTTTTCAAAAATCAAGGCTGTCGTCCCGGAGACGTCAGCTCAAAATAGGCGGCTGACAGCGGCGGAAGCTCCTTGAGCGGAAATCCGGGCTCTTCCATTTCGGCTGTCGTCACCGCAATCTCCGCCGAATCCGCAGATGCGGTGCCCAGCATGTCCCGCGCCGCAATGGAAACAAGTTTCGATCCTGCGATGTCATCCCACCCAAGAAACCGCATGGCGGAACGCGCAAATTGTATCCGCACATCACGCAAGGTTTCCTTCGGATGAAGATTCACCACCACCAGCACACGCCGCCCCGTGACGGAATCATAACGCAGGTAACTGTAAAGCCATCGCCCGCTTTCCCCATTGTCCACCCGCCCATAATGCGGATTCTCCCGGTTGTCGGAATTGAGCGGATAAAAATTCCCCGCGCGAAACGCCGGTTGATCCAGTGCGGCGAGAAGTCGGGAAAAATAGTCACGCGGCGCGCCACCAGCGGACGCTGCATCCTCCAAAACCATCACCGGCCCCCGCGAAAGCCCCAGCAGCAACGCGGACGGAGCGAGCCCGGCGGAATTTTCAACGTAGTGCAGGGAGTTGTCCCGCAAAAATTCCCGCTGCAATAATCCGTCAAGGGCATTGGCTCCATTATTGTCATCCGGCGCCGTCGCGACGGAATGCGCCGGGTTATTCACCACAGCATCAAACCCCGCATCCAGCAACTCCAACCGCACGTCTCCCCCAAACGCCTCGCGAACGGCACCTCCACCGGACGTTACTTCCGCCGGCACCCCTCCATCCACCGCCGCCACAAAATAAGCACCGACGCTGCGCGCATGAGCCCGCGCAATCACCCGCCGCCAAAATTCCGGAGGAACCTCCTGTGCCTGATGAGCCCAAAAACCATCCGCTCCCAGCGCCTGCCAGGACTCAATCGCCGCGTCCATTTCCCGCCATTGATGCGGAACCAAACCGACCATCACCTTCATTCCCCGATCATGAATGCGGCGCGCCAACGCCTTGAATTCCTCCGCTCCCTCCGCCAAGACGCCGCCCCCATGCGCTGCGTCCGCAAGATACAAATGTGTAAAACCCACCGCCTTCCACGCATCCAACATCGCGTCGCTGATGTCGCCGGGTTTTGTATTCACACGATAGAAACGCGTCTTCATCGCATCCGAATCCAACCTCCCCGCCCGGCGAAATGTGACGCCGCCCTTGTCGAATTCCATGACCAAATAATGACGGATCACACGCTCGCCCGGACCGGATGCGGACGTCCTGTCCTCGGCACCGTAAAATCTTCCCCGCCCCTGACTCGCACCGAGATCCTTGAGATAGACAGCCATCGAAATTTTTGAAGAACGCCCCAGCAATTGTTCGTTGATTTGCACAAGCCTTTGCGCCGGCGCGTTCCTGACGGACACCAAATCATCCGCCGATTCCGACGCCCCCCATTGCGTGTCCTTCCAGCGACGGACAAACACCGCCCCGTTCCCTTTGCCGGAACCGGCGACAACCAAGGTGTCCGCTGCAAACGGCAACCACACGGCAGATCCCGTTTTCCCCGGCTCGGGCGGAATAAAAAATGACCCGGTGCTTTCCTTCGTTTTCAACGCCACAAACATCGCCTGATCCGGACCATCCACACCCGCGCCCAGCACCCGAATTTCCACCCCGTCCGAAATCCGACGAATGACATAACGTACATTGTCCGCCCCCATGACATCATGGACGGCATCCGCCGCCCGCGCTTCACAGATTAAAAAAACACATGCACAAAGAGCGAAAATTCGGCCCATGCAGCCAACCTATCACAAAACTTCGCGCCACATTGCAAGGAATCCGCACACCCCTCCCCTCCACGCGTCTGTTCATTTTGTGCTTTGTCATGTTTGACAAAGCGAATGCGGGCTGGCACAGATACAGGCTTGTAGCAAAACGGCGGGGTAGCCAAGTGGTAAGGCCGGGCTCTGCAAAAGCCCTATGCGTCGGTTCGATTCCGACCCTCGCCTTTTCCCCGCTGGAATCCACCCCGGAATATGCGATACAGTAAGCCCGTGAAACACCCGCTTTCATACCTTGCCCTGACAATGCTGATCGTCGCCGCACCGCAGATCGCCGCTGCGGAAGGACTTTCCGCCTTTGATGCGCTGCATGAAATCGCGCGCACCAAAGGCGCCAAACTGTCGGCCAATGCCATTCTTTTGCAAGGCGCCGACGCCGCTCCGCAACCGACACAATGGACCGCCACCTTCAAGGATGACGAAGCGCGCGACGGCATCCGCGAATTTGTCGTCAATGAAAAAGGAATCGCCGGAGAGCGAACGCCCCTGCTTGTCGGAAATTCGCTCGCCTCGGGCGTCATGACCTCCGCGTTGCTCAAGATTGACTCAACCGATATTTTTACAAAAGCCAATGCCGCCGCCGCTCAAGCGAAAATGGGCTTCAACACGCTGAACTATCTCCTGAGCAATGTCGGCGGTTCACCCGTGTGGACCGT
>JACTMZ010000026.1 GCA_014584375.1 Verrucomicrobiota bacterium
CCTCTTGCCGTCGCCGTGGCGCACACGCCGCGTGGAATCGCTGCTGCGGCGAAGCTGTCCCGCAGTGAAATGGATTTGGTCGAGGTGCGACTCGATCTTCTGGCACAACAAACCTCCTTGCTTCGAAAATATTTGCCGCAAGTGAAGCCGCCCGTATTGCTGACGGCCCGGCATCCCGTCGAGGGCGGCGCAAACGTGCTGTCCTTCGCCGCGCGCCGCGCCTTGCTGGAGGAGTTTCTCCCTTTTGCCTCCGCAGTGGACATCGAGGTTCGCTCCATCCGGGGCCTGAGCCGTGTGATTGAGAAGGCGGGGGAACGCGGCGTGCTGAAGGTTTTCTCGTTTCATGATTTTCGAGGCGTTCCATCCTTGGAGAAACTGCTGCGGATTGAACGGGAGGCGCGGCGCGCCGGTGCCGATGTGGTTAAAATCGCCGCACATCTTCGCGGGCCTTCGGACTTTGCCGTCTTGCTAAGTTTGCAGGCGGCTGTCGCCGGGCGCGCCTTGGCCGTGATGGGAATGGGACCTCTCGGATGCGCATCCCGCCTGGCATTGGCGGCGACGGGCTCGCGTCTGAATTACGGCTTTCTTGACTGCCCGCAGGTTCCGGGACAGTGGCCCGCCGGGCGCCTTCGCAGCCTTATTGCGGAGGTCGCCGTATGAGGGCGTGGACGCAGCGGATTCGCAGCGGGAAAATTTTCGATGCGGACGAGGTTCGCGTTGTGGTGGCCGCGTTGTTGTCGTCGAAAAGGAGCGATGAGGATGCAGCAGATTTTTTGCAGGAGCTGCATCGTCGCGGTGAAACATTCGGCGAAGTGGCGGCCTTTGCGGATTGTCTGTTGGAGCAGGCGGAGCCCTTTTCAGCTCCATCCGGATTGGGGCCGTTGATGGATGTTTGCGGAACCGGCGGAGATCGGCTGGGGTTGTTCAATGTTTCCACGGCGGTGATGTTTGTGGCGGCTGGTGCCGGCGCACGCGTGGTGAAGCACGGGAACCGCCGCATTACCTCGCAGAGCGGTGGCGCCGATGTTCTGGAGGAGCTGGGTGTTCCCGTGGAAATGGAGATGGAAGGTCTGAGGGGAATGTTGGAGGAGGCGGGTGCGACTTTTCTTTTCGCCCCCCGTTTTCATCCGTCGTTTAAAAGTCTCGCCGGTGTTCGGCAAATGCTGGCGGCAAGGGGCAGCGCCTCGATTTTCAACATGCTCGGCCCCTTGCTCAATCCCGCGCGCCCTTCCTGTCAATTGGTCGGCGTTTTCAGCGAGAAACTTTTGGAAATTTACAGCGGTGCACTGCCCTTGCTGGGGCGGGAACGCCTGTGGGCGGTCCATGGCGTGGCGGATCAGGACGGCTTTATGGATGAAATATCCACATGCGGCCCGACTGAAGTGCGGGAGGTGTTTGGAAAAGCGGTGTCACGCCGCACGTTGAGTCCGGATTCGATGGGTGTGGCTTCCGCAAAGATTGAGGATTTGCTGGGCGGGAGCGCGGCGAACAGCGCGCGTATTTTGCATGAAATCCTTTCCGGCGGCGGCTCTCCTGCCGCACGCGATATGGTGCTGGTCAATGCAGCCGCCGCCCTCTTTGTGGCCGGCGTTGCGGCGGATTGGGACGAAGGCATGGCGCGGGCGGCTGAATCGCTCGATTCCGGCGCGGCGCACGGCGTTTTAAAAACCATGCGCCGTGTGAGTGGAAGACGTTAGTTTGAGCCGGATGCGTTCATGATTTTGACCCAGATGGGCAGGGCCAGCGTGGCTCCGTAGCCGCGTTCGACAATTGTTTGAGGTTTGTCAAATCCGACCCACACGCCGCAGGTGGTTTGCTGATCAAATCCAATGAACCATGCGTCACGATAGCCGTTGGTGGTTCCGGTTTTTCCAGCCGCCCGTCCTTTGTAGCCAAGCGCGGAGGCCGAGGCGCCGGTTCCACGGGTCATGACATCGGCAAGTATCGAGGCGGTGATTCGCGCTGCACCTGCGGGAAGAATGCGGTGCGAAGATCCCTTGTAACGGTAAAGCGTGCGCCCCTGCGCGTTTTCCACACGCTCGACAAGGTGCATTTCGGGCTTTACGCCGCCGGACGCCAGCGCGGCATAGGCCGTCGTGAGCGCGCGAAGGGTTCCGCTGAATGACCCTAAAAAGATGGAGGGATAACGCGGTGCGTCGTCCGTCAATTCCGCCTTCAAAATGGTTTCGCGCACACGGTCGAGTCCCGCCGACATTCCCACGCGCACACTCATTGTGTTGCGGGAAAGAACAAGCCCTTCGCGTGCCGGCAGCATTCCACGATAGGTTCCGTCGCTGTTTACCGGATCATAATTTTTCCAGGCCTTGGGCAGCTCCCCCGGTTGCAGGCGATCGTCGCTGATCGGAGTGTCTGGATTCAGTCCGTTGGCGAAGGCCGCCGCATAGACAAAGGGTTTTGCGGAGGAGCCGACCTGCCGGGCGGCGAAGAATGCGCGATTGAATTTGCTGGCAGCGTAATCGCGTCCCCCGACGAGTGCGCGGATTCCTCCCGTATGGTTGTCCACGGCCATGGCCGCCGCTTGCAGGTAGGGGGTGCCATCGCGGCTTTGTGGATCGGCGACGGCGGATTCCTCCCGGCGCGGATGAGGGTAGTCTTTGCGCGCCTCGACTTCACGCAGTGTTGCCTCGACGGCATCTGTGGCGGCCCGCTGCATCCCGGTGTCCAGCGCGGTGAAAATTTTCAATCCGGCAGAGTCAATGACATCCTGTGGCAGGATGCGTTCCAATTCTTTTGAAACGATTTCCATGGCCCAGTCCTCCTGCGGCGGCGCGGGTTTTTCGGCTGCGAGCAAAACGGGTTCCTGCTGGGCGGCGAGCATTTGCCCGGCGGATATGAATCCCTGGGCCTCCATTTGCTCCAATGTGATGTTGCGTTGACGCAGGGCGCCGTTTGGATCGCGAAACGGCGAGAGTCGGTTGGGGCTGCGAATGAGCCCGGCCAGCAACGCGGATTCCGCAAGGGTGAGATCGGCGGCGGGCTTTTGAAAGTAGGCCTGGCTTGCCGTTTCAATGCCGAAAAGGCCGGCACCGAAATAAATGCGGTTCATGTAATGGGTGAGAATTTCATCCTTGCTGAAAATCATTTCCATGCGCAGCGCCAGTGCGGCTTCGAGTATCTTGCGATGAATGGTCTGGCCGCCGAGTGGAAAGCTGTTGCGGGCGAGCTGCTGTGTGAGGGTGCTTCCGCCCTGGCGCACGCCGCCGGCGATAAGGTTGCGCACGGCCGCGCGCGCAATACCGATGGGATCCACTCCGAAATGGCTTCTAAAACGGGAGTCTTCGCGGGCAATGACCGCGCGTACAAACCACGGACTGATTTTTTCCAGCGGCACGGTGCGCCGGTTTTCCCCCGCGAGCCGGGTATAGACCGCGCCGTTGCGATCCAGTACCAGGGAGGATTCGGGAATGCGTCCGACCATTTGCAAATCAAATGTCCATGCCCAGGCGATGTAAAAGCCGGCGACAAGCCCCCAGAGGATCAGGCAGGCGAGCAACAGGCGCCCCAGACGCCGGGTGTGATGCCGCCTTGCTCGGCGACGCCGGGCCCGCGGACGCAGCAGGGCGATGCGAAAGGCGGCGGGATGTCGGCGCTTGGGCGTTTTGGCGGGCATGAGAAATCGGGGGAACTCTAGCATTTTCTACGGACTCGTCTTTTGAAAAATACGCTTTTCACGGGAAGCCGCAGCGTACAGGCTGCATGACATGACTGACGCATCCCTTCAAAAATCACCCGGCTGGATTTTGTTCCAGGGAATTCTCCTCGTTGTCCTCGGCAGCCTGGCCATTGTTTTTCCCCTCGTGGCCACCATTGCCATCGAACAGGTTTTTGCGGCGCTGCTGCTTATTGCCGGCGGGTATTCCCTGGCCACCGCACTTGGGCGCAAAAATCAGCGGATTGCGCATCGCGTCATCACCACGCTCTGGGCGCTGCTGACGCTTGTCACCGGGCTGCTGCTGGTTTTTGCGGTCGTGGCCGGGGCGAAGATGCTGACGATTTTGCTCGGCTCTTATTTTGCGGCGCAGGGTATTGTCACGATTCTTGCCGCACTTAAATTTCGCGGTTCCTCGGCGTTGTGGATCATGTCGTTTAGCGGCGTTGTTTCGCTTGTGCTGGCCTACATGATTTTCAGCGGATTTCCGGGAACGGCGGGATGGGCGCTGGGCTTGCTTCTCGGTATTAATCTCATTTTCACTGGGGCGTCCTTCATTTGGACATCCTCGGTTCTCAGGGCCGCGTGAGGTGGTCCTTTTCGATCGCCCGCATTGCAGGCGTTGATCTGCGCGTACACGCCTCGTTTTTTCTGCTGCTGGCATGGGTGGGGTATGGCGATTACGTCGGCGGTGGAATGGGTGCGATGGTTGAGGGAATGATTTTCATTCTCCTGCTTTTCACCTGCGTCGTCCTGCATGAATTCGGTCATGCGCTGGCCGCACGGGCTTTTGGCATTCATACGCCGGACATCACGCTGCTTCCGATCGGCGGTGTCGCCCGCCTGGAGCGAATGCCGGAAAAGCCGCTTCAGGAACTTGCGGTCGCCCTTGCAGGTCCAGCGGTGAATGTTGTCATCGCCTTGGGATTGTTTGCCGTCATTGGGAAATTCTCCGGACTGGGCGGCCTTTTTTCCGCCGACGGGATGGAGACGGGCGTGCTTGGAAGTTTGCTGGCTGTGAATGTCATGCTGGTGCTTTTCAATCTCATTCCCGCTTTTCCGATGGATGGCGGACGTGTTCTTCGCGCCTTGCTGGCCATTCGGATCAAACGTGCCCGCGCCACGGAAATTGCGGCGGGTGTCGGACAGGCTGTGGCGGTCATTTTTGCGATCATCGGCATCGGTTTTGGTCAACCGATTCTTCTGCTCATTGCGGTGTTTGTGTTTTTCGGTGCGCAGCAGGAGGCGGCGTTCGCTGGAGAAAAGGAGGCGGCGGAGGAGACTTCCGTGGCACAAATCATGCGGACGACCGCATCCGTGTTGCATTTGAAAATGACTGTGATTGAAGCCGCGCGCACCGCCATGGGCGAAGCGCTTCCCGCCTATCCGCTGGTGGATGGCAACCTGCGGCTTCTCGGCATGGTTTCGCCGCAGGAACTGGCGTCCGCATTGGAACAATCGCCGTTCGCGCCGGTGGAATCCCTCGCTGAAACGCGCGTGGATCGCCTGCCATCCGACATCAGCGTGGCGCGGGCGAGGGCCGTTGCAGAGGCGTCTCCGCAGGCACTGTTTCCTGTGGTCAACAGCTCGGGGCAGTTGGTTGGAATTGTTTTGAGGGAGGATTTGCGGGCGGGTGTGAAACCCGGATGAATGTGAGGCGCGAAGTACGCCAATTTCATTTTTTGCAGCCGTTTTGTTTGTCACTCGGCGTGCATCCGGGTATTCTTGCCGGAATTCATTAGAAACGCCTTAAATTATGGAAGAAAAAGCCTCCCTCACACTTCAAGGAAAGACATTGGAATATCCGGTTATCATCGGAACGGAAGGGGAGAGGGGGATTGATTTTCGCAGTCTGCGCGATCAAACCGGCTGCATAACCTTCGACGACGGCTACGCCAACACGGGATCCTGCTGCAGCGATATTACCTTTATTGACGGCGAGAAAGGCGTTCTTCGCCATCGCGGCTATCGTATTGAGGATTTGGCGAAGGAATCCATTTTTTTGGAAACCTCGTATCTTGTCATTTATGGCGAACTTCCCACATCGGAGCAGCTGGTGAAATTTCGCGGGCGTGTGGCGGAAAGTGCGGCGGTTCACGAGGGAATGCGGCATTTTTTTGAAGGCTTTCCGCACAATTCGCATCCCATGGCGATTCTTTCGGCCATGCTTAATTCCCTCGGGTGCTATTACCCGGAAATGACGACAAACAATCGCGCCGTGGATTTGGAGCATTTTGATTGGGCCGCCGCATTGCTCATTTCCAAAGTTCGGACGTTGGCCGCCATGTCCTATCGCACCAAACTCGGATTGCCTTTTGTTTATCCCAGGGCCGACCTTCGCTATGCGGCAAACTTTTTGCACATGATGTTTTCCGAGCCGTATCGGGATTTCAATCCCAAGCCGGAGGTCAGTGAAGCGCTGGATCTGATCCTTTTGCTGCACGCCGATCATGAGCAGAATTGCAGCACGTCCACCGTTCGCATGGTTGCCTCGAGCGGTGCCAACCTTTTTGCCAGCGTCGCGGCGGGTGTTTGTGCCCTGTGGGGGCCCTTGCACGGCGGTGCCAACGCCGCAGTTATTGAAATGTTGGAGGAGATTCGCTCCTCGGGGGACGACGGACGCAAGACGGTCGAGTCGGTGAAGCGTGGGGAAAAACGGCTGATGGGCTTTGGCCATCGCGTGTATAAAAACTACGATCCGCGGGCCCGCATTCTCGGTGAGACGGCCCGGCGTGTGCTGGCTTCGATGGGTATTGAGGATCCTCTCATGGACATCGCCATGCACCTGGAACAGGTCGCGTTGAAGGATGACTACTTTGTTTCACGCAAACTTTATCCGAATGTGGATTTTTACAGCGGCATCATCCTGCGCGCCATCGGCATTCCGGTGGATATGTTCCCGGTCATGTTTGCCATCGGGCGAATGCCGGGATGGATCGCCAACTGGCGCGAAATCGCGACCAATCCCAAAATGAAAATTCATCGCCCGCGTCAAATTTACACCGGAGCGACGGAGAGGGATTATTTGCCAATCGAAGCGCGCGGGAAATAGCCGCACATTGTCTCCGCTCTACGCGAGATGCTTTTCAAAAAAGGCTTTTGAAAGGTTGCCGCCCCAGCCGTGATCGCCGGGGAAAAAGTCGAGTTCGAGATTTTCCGGATGGCCGGAGGCCTTGTAAACAGCCTGAACCTGCCGGAAACATTCCATGGCGTTGTCCACTTGGAAGCACACATCCAATGCACCGATATCCACGAGAAGTGGCAGCGGGGCGAGCAAACCCTGGAGATCGGGAAGATCCACAAGATTGTAGAGCCCAGGAGCCACCTGCATCCCGCAGTAGTTGAGATCGCGAATGCCAAATTTCGCCCACAGATCGCTGTAGCATATAATTTCCGCCGCCCGAAAACGTTGGTCGGTCAGCGCCGACCAAAGCGTCATGGTTCCTCCGCCACTCAATCCCATCACACCCAGCCGCGAGGCGTCCACTTCGGGAAGCGTCGCCACAAAATCCGTCGCGGCACGTCCGTGGGCGAGATTGATCGAGAGGCTCGTCATCCCCAGCATTGTGGCGTGAAGATAATAGAGATTGCACCAGTCGCGTCCGTTGTTGTGATCGAAAAAATGCGGCTTTCCATTGTCATTGCGCTCGCCGCAGCCAATCCAGTCAATCGCATAGGTCACAAATCCGGCCTCCGCCATCCGATGACCGTAAGTGTCGGCATAAGGCCTGGCATTCAGCCCGGCAGTGGCGCTGTTGACATTGTCCATCACGGTGTCTTTTCCGTTGGGGCCATGTCCATGCCAGCACAGAATCGCGGGGCGCGGCCCCGATTCTTCGCCCGGAAGATTGACCTGCAGGGATGCCGAAATGTGTGGGGCGACATCCAGCAGATACCGACGTTTGCGTACGCCGCGATCCATCCATTCGGCGGTCAGACTGGCGTCGGCGTCCACACGGTCAGGCCAACGTCCCAGGGTGGCCAGAACCTTTGGCAATGCGGCGGATTTCCATGAGGCAAAATCACCCGAATGCCCCGCAAAGGCGTGTTCGGGATGATGTTCGTCGGCCAATGCCATGAACATTTTAAGCGGACTGAGATTGCGCTGTTTCATTGTTTGTATGGATTGGAAAATGAAAGTCGTCGGCGGCTAATGGATCAATCCCCAGCGCCCGACAAAAGGCCAATAAACGACGAGTCCGCGCCCGGTCACGTTTTCTTCCGGCACAGGGCCAAAATAGCGGCTGTCCCTGCTGTTGTAACTGTTGTCGCCCAGGGCGAAAAAATTTCCCATAGGCACGCGGTATTCGTCGTTTGGAGAACCGAGGAGAATGTGTGCTCCGGGTCCGCCGGATGGGTTGGAATAGCCGGCATAGCCGTTGACGCAGGACATGACGCGTTGAAAAACGGGCAGATCGGGAATTTCCCCGTTGATGTAGAGTTTTGGGGAGGCGATGCGCAGTGTGTCGCCGCCGGTTCCCGCCACGCGTTTGATGTAGTATTGCGATCCCATTCCCGGTGGGATTTCGGACTCAATGCGGGCGATCCCCGTCGTGCGAAAAACAAACACGTCGCCGACACGCGGGCGAATGAAGTTGTAGGTGATTTTGTCCACGAAGAGCTGATCCCCGCTGTCGGCGTATCCCCGGACAATTGGTTCTCCGGCGCGCAGGGCCTTTCCGACATGAATGCGAAAGTCGCGGCGCACGACATCGGCGGGAGCTGGAACGCTGTAGGTGCGGCTGCGTGTGATGATTTCGGTGGAGGTGAAAAAATGGAGGCGGTTCACTTCGCGGAGGCCGATGATGGTGTCGTCGTGGTCGGCGCTGACGTCAATATAGGTGCGTCCCATGAGCAGAAACTGCGCTGCGCGGACGGGCCAGGAGGGCGGCGGCTCGGTGGTGCGGGTTCCCGTGACGCCGTAAAGGGTCGGCTGCATGGAGCCGGTGGGAATTTTAAAGGGCTGGATAAAGTAGGCGCGAACGCCGAGGGCGATGACCAGCGCCACAAGAATCACCTCGGTGTTTTCCCGTAGTCCGGCCAACGGAGGGCGGGGGGAGGCTTTGTCAAACAGCTCATGCAGTTTCGCGGCGGACTGTTCGACGTCGTCGCGCGTTTGCTGGCGCAGCGCGACCTGCAATCGCGTGATGCCTTCGCGCAGGGCGATGATTTGTTGCTCGGGAAGAATGTCGCATCGGTAGCGAAGCAGCTTTTTTGCAGCTCGAAGTACGAGCTTCGCTTCTTTGCGGTAGCGTGGAGTCGGAAAAAACATGATGTGCGAAACTCGGGAAGGGGCACACTTTCCTCTGGCGTAAAAAAAAATGCAATGCCGGCGGATTTATTGGGCGACGGACGCCGTTTCTGTTTTTATCAATCCATGAAATTGCACCGTTCGGTTTCGCTGGAACAGCCCCTGCTTGTGGTCGCTCTGGAAGAGGAGGCTCAACACCTCCATGTCTCGGATCTGCCGGTGCTCGTCACCGGAATCGGAAAAATCTGCGCTGCCGCCTCCTTGTCCGCCCTGCTCGCCCGTCAGCGTCCGTCGCAGGTGATCAATCTCGGAACGGCGGGCGCCCTGCACGATGGCTTGAGCGGAACGCATGTCATCGGACGCGTTATTCAGCATGACTTCAATGATGACGGAATTTTTAAAATGACCGGCTTTCATTTCGGCGAGCCGATTGAGCTGGGTGCCGGCCCGGCTTTGGCCTCCGGCGATGTTTTTGTCAACAACGGCTCCATGCGGGAGGCTTTGGCCGCACGGGCCGACCTGGTGGATATGGAGGGATATGCCGTGGCACGTGTGGCGCGGGAGTTTGGCCTGCGGGTGACGATTGTGAAGGAGGTAAGCGATGCGGCGGGCGACGGTGCGGGGCGCACGTGGAAGCAGAGTCTTGATGACTGTGCCGAGCGCCTCGGAGCGTGGGTTCGACGCGAACTGCGCCCGGCGTGACGGCTGTGATATGCTTTATGTCATGACCCGATCCATTGACACCAACCGCATCCGGGCGGACTTTCCCATTCTCGAACTGCGGGTCAATGACCGTCCGCTGGTTTACCTCGACAATGCGGCGACTTCACAAAAGCCGAGGGCCGTGCTGCGGGTTCTCAATGATTATTACGAACGGCAAAATGGAAACATTCATCGCGGCGTTCATTATTTGAGTCAGGTCGCCACGGATGCCTACGATCGGGCACGGGAGCGCACGGCCCGGTTTCTCGGAGCAAACAATCCACACGAAGTGATTTTTGTGCGCGGCGCAACCGAGGGCGTCAATCTCGTCGCACATGGATTGACCGATGTTTTGCTCAAGTCAGGGGATGAAATTTTGCTCACCCGCATGGAGCATCATGCAAACATTGTGCCGTGGCAAATCGCAGCGCAACGCAGCGGCGCACGCATTGTGGTCGCCGATGTGACGCCCGAGGGCGCGCTGGATGTGGACGACTTTCGCCGCAAACTCGGCCCACGCACAAAAGTGGTTGGCCTTGTACAGGCGTCCAACGCGCTGGGGACGATTAATCCGGCGAAGGAATTGATCCGTCTCGTCCATGAAGCCGGAGCGGTTGTGATGCTTGATGGATGTCAGTCCGCTCCCCACATGCGGGTGGACGTCCGGGAGCTTGGCTGCGACTTTTTTGTCTTTTCCGGGCACAAGGTTTGCGGGCCGACAGGCATTGGCGTGCTGTGGGCCGGGAATGGATGGCTTGATCGTCTGCCGCCTTATCAGACGGGCGGCGACATGATTGCGCGGGTTTCGTTTGAACGCGGAACGACATTTCGTGATCCGCCGGAAAAATTTGAGGCCGGCACGCCGGATATCGCCGGTGCAATCGGCTTGGGGGCGGCGCTGGATTACCTTGACGGCCTTGGGGCGGACAACATTGCCGCCGCCGAGAAGGCGTTGCTGGATTATGTGACGCCACGGCTGCGCGAGGTGCCGGGATTGAAAATTTACGGCGATGTTGAAAACAAGGTTTCCATTGTTTCCTTCACGCTGGACGGGGTTCATCCGCATGACATCGGTACGATACTCGACAATGACGGCATTGCGGTGCGCGCCGGTCATCATTGCGCACAACCGCTGATGGATCATTATAAAATTCC
>JACTMZ010000047.1 GCA_014584375.1 Verrucomicrobiota bacterium
CGTCGCCACCCGCCACTCACCCGTCACCTCGTCCGCTCGCCCCAGTCCGGCCGGATTCCTCACCGTCAGCAATCGAATCGTCGGCGCCGTCTCCTGCGCAGGAGTTCCCTCAACCTGCCGAAGCTGCCACTCCATGTTTGACTGTCCCGAGCAAATCCACACCTCGCCCACAAGCAAATCGTCCACCTCGACGACTTCCGTTTCCGTCCGCGCTGTCAGCGTGTACGGCCCGCCTTCCTTCATGGACGGCAGCCATAGCACCCAATTTCCCGTCGCATCAACCGTCGCCGACCTTTCCACCCCCGCAAAACAAACCGTCACCTTTTCACCCGGAGTCCCCTTCCCCCAAACGGGAATCGGCGCGTAACGTTGTAAAACCGCATGATCCTGAAAAATGGAAGCCAGTTGCATAGGAAACGCGCAGCCTAGCAAAGGCCCGTGGAGTTGCAAAAAAAATGCCGCCGGCTGACGGCGCATCATCTTCGCTCGTCAGCCGGCGGTTGGCGGGAAATCAGGCTGCTTTTTGTGCAGCGGCGAGCTTTTCCCGCGCCTGTTCGGCAAGAACAGTGCTGAGGTAACGTTCGCCGGTGCTGCAACCGATGGTGACAATGGTTTTGCCCTTGTTTTCCGGGCGCGCCGCAACCTGCAAAGCGGCCCAGACATTGGCACCAGTGGAAATTCCGGCGAGAATGCCCTCTTCAAAAGCCAGGCGACGAGCCGTGTTAATGGCATCGTCATTGGTCACGGTGACAACATCGTCAATAATTTCGACATTGAGGTTCTTCGGAATAAATCCCGCGCCCGCGCCTTGAATTTTGTGAGGCCCGGGCTTGAGCGGCTCTCCCTTGCGCAACTGCGTGATCACCGGAGAATCAATCGGCTCCACGGCGAAGACCTCAAACCCCGCCTTGCGGGATTTGATTACCTCGCCCACGCCGGTAAGTGTTCCGCCGGTGCCGACGGCGGAGACAAGAATGTCCGCACCTCCATCGGTGTCGCGCCAGATTTCCTCCGCCGTGGTGCGGCGGTGAATCTCCGGGTTGGCCGGATTTTCAAACTGCTGCGGAATAAAGGAACCGGGAATCCCCTTTTGAATTTCCGCAGCCTTGGCAATGGCGCCCTTCATTCCCTCGGCTGCCGGAGTGAGCACCAACTGTGCTCCCAGCAGGCTGAGAAGGATGCGGCGCTCTTGACTCATGCTGTCGGGCATCGTGAGAATGAGTTTGTAACCGCGCGCGGCGGCAACAAACGCAAGGGCGATGCCGGTGTTGCCCGATGTCGGCTCAATGATGGTCGCACCGGGCTTGAGAAGACCGTCCCTTTCGGCGGCTTCTATCATGGCGCGTCCAATGCGATCCTTCACACTGCCCAACGGGTTGGCAAACTCGCCTTTGACAAGAACGGTTGCACCAAGGCCCTCGCCAAGGCGTTGAAGGCGCACCAGCGGCGTGCCACCGATGGTGTCCGTGATGGTTGGATATTTTTTGCTCATGGCAATCTCCTTGTGAAACGTCACGCCGTCAGGCTGCGGCACCCGCCTCGGCGGCACCCGGAACCTCGATCAACTTTCCCGTGCGCACATCGTAGATGTACCCGTGAATGGGAATGGTTTTTGGAACGAGCGGGTGATTGCGAATGGCCTTCACATCGTCCAGAACGGCTTTGTCCTCGTCGCTGAAAGCGAGCCAGTCAATCTTCGCGCCTTCGGTCGAGCCAGGTCCCTGACCCACATCGCGCCAGCCGTTTTCATCAATGACGGCACTTTCAAGACTCTTGGAAAGCAAATCGGTGATGATGGAGTTGTTAAAGGTCAGCATTCCGCAATCCCGATGGTGAATGACGAAAAATTCCTTTGTTCCAAGCAGCTTGTAGGAAATGACAAGCGAGCGGATGGCGTCATCGCTGGCGCGACCTCCGGCGTTGCGAATGACGTGGGCGTCACCTTCGGAAAGGCCCGCAAACTTGGCGGGATCCAGGCGTGCGTCCATGCAGGTCAGCACGGCGAAACGTCGCCCCGGAGGCATGGGAAGCTTTCCCTTGTCACCGAAGTCGGATGAATAGTTGTCATTGGCCCCAAGGACCTCTTGTTGGATGGTGGTTTTACTCATGGTTGTTGTGTGTTGGTTGTTGAGAAATCATTTGCCAGCGGAAGCCGCGAGCGCCTGATCGAGATCGGCGATAATGTCGTTGATGTTTTCCAAACCGATGGAAAGCCGGACGTAATCCGGCGTGACTCCGGCACTGACCTGCTCCTCAGCCGACAATTGCTGGTGCGTGGTGGATGCCGGGTGAATGACCAGGCTCTTCGAGTCACCCAAATTAGCAAGATGCGAAAAGAGTTTTACCGAATTGATGAACTTTTTGCCCGCCTCCAGTCCGCCCTTGATGCCGAAGCCGACGAGTCCACCAAAACCGCCCTTGAGATACTTCGCAGCCAGTTTGTGATTTGGATTGTCTTCGAGTCCCGGATAGGTGACCCACGCCACCGCTGGATGCTTTTGAAGATGTCGCGCCACGGCGAGCGCGTTTTCCGAATGTTTCTGAACACGCAAGGGCAGGGTTTCAATTCCCTGCAGGAATAAAAACGAATTAAACGGACTCACCGCTGCGCCAATGTCGCGGAGGAGCTGAACGCGCAGCTTGATAATGAACGCCACATTGCCAAGACCGGGAAAATCACCAAACACATCCCAGTAAACAAGGCCGTGATAGCTTGGATCAGGCTCGGTGAACTCCGGAAACTTTCCATTGTTCCATTTGAATTTCCCAGCGTCCACAATCACACCGCCGATGGATGTGCCATGGCCGCCGATGTATTTGGTGGCGGAAAGAACAACGATGTCCGCACCGTGATCAATCGGACGCACCAGCCCAACGCCCACCGTGTTGTCCACGACAAAGGGAACACCCGCCTCATGCGCAATGGCCGCAATTTTTTCAAAATCGGGAACGTCCAACTTCGGATTTCCAATGGTTTCGGCAAACACAGCGCGCGTTTTCGGCGTAATGGCGCGACGAAACGCCTCGGGATCCTTGGAATCCACAAACTTCACAGTGCGCCCGAGCTTCGGCAGCGTGTAGTGCAGCAGCTGATAGGTTCCGCCGTAAAGATTGTCGGCGGCGACGATTTCATCGCCGACCTGCGTGACGCCCAACAATGCAAACGTGGTGGCCGTCTGACCGGACGCCACACCTAGCGCACCCACGCCGCCTTCAATCGCGGCGACACGCTGTTCAAAGACATCGGTCGTCGGATTCATGATCCGCGTGTAAATGTTTCCAAATTCCTTAAGCGCAAAAAGGTTTGCGGCGTGCTCGGTGCTTTTGAAAACGAACGAGGTTGTCTGATAAATCGGCACCGCTCGTGATCCGGTTGTGGGGTCAACGGTCTGCCCGGCGTGCAGTGAAATGGTTTCAAATGCTTGCTTCGACATGATGATAATTGGGTTGGTTGTCGTCTCCGCGCCTCCGGGCACCCGCCCGAAGACGCGCAGGACGGATGAAATTAGAATTCGTATTTGGCGGTGATGCCCCAGACGCCGTTGGCGTTCTCGTTGGCGACATTTCCAAAGGCGCCCCAGCCGCCGGCAATGGTGAGATGCTTGTTCACAACCCAGGCGAGATCCACGGTCACCCAATTGCCGGAACGTCCGACCACGCCGGGAATCGTCGAATAGCCATTCGGCTGCATGCGATATTCCGTGGCGAGAATCAGCCAGTCCGTCAAAAAGACGGCCGCATTGCCCTCAAAAAGAATTTCATAATTGCTTTGAAACCCAAGCAACCCGGTTTCCACCGCCCGCGTGGCGCGTCCGCCGGCGCTGAGCAAAACCGGACGCGGAAGAAAGGTCAGCAGCTTTGTGGCATAAAGGGTGAAATCCACACCCTGATTGTCCGTGATGCCGAGGGATGACAGCGCCCCGCCCAGCTGGCTGTTGATGCTCGAATAACCCGAGTTGTACTTGTAATGCACGCCGCCGGTAAGCGCGGGAACCCATGAAGTGTTAAACGCGTTCTCCTTGATGAATTGAAACCGCGCATTGAAATTGTGCAGCCACAAATTGTCCGCGTTAAGATTCACCCCGGTGGCGTTCCGCACTGCGTCCTTCAGACTTCCGATGGTGTACCATTCGGCACCATAGCCCAGTTCAATGCGTTCCCACGGACTCCAGGTCACCGTGTTGGGAATGAGGTAACGTCCGCTGTTCAGGCTGATAAAGCCCGTGCCAATGGACGGACGTCCCACGGGTTCGCCATTGCGCGGAGGATTCACAATATACGCCGTCAGGGTGGTGAGAATGCCGCCATTCCCCTCGATATTGTGCAAGGGAAGCGGAGGGTTTTTGGCGGGCGCCTCCTCAACGACGGTTTTTTTGGACGATTCCGTCCCGCCGAAAACAATTCCGGGCTGAACGGCAAGCAACACCGCCGCAGTCGCGGCGAACAACAGTTTTTGGTTTTTCATGTTTTTTTTGAATTTAAACCCCGAAGTACTTTCGTACTCGAGGCGGTTAAGATGGTCGTTTTCTCCACCAGTGAAGGCGGATGATCTATCGCTAAATCACGACCACTTTAATCGGTGATTGTGATGAGTCAATCAATTTTTACAGTTTTTTTGAAAAATTTTTGAAGAATGGCAAACGCAGATAATAAACGACTTTTTTAATCGTTAATTGCCATGGAACAGACATGAAGAAGGCGCACTTGAAAAATAAGGGGAGCGAAAAAAAACAGCGGTGTTTTTTTTAAAAATCCACGCCCATAAAAAGCCCGAGAATGGCAGCGTTTGCCACGTTGGCAGTGCCGTCGGGCCGGGCGAAGTACTGAGCGAAGGGCTGGACGAATGCCCGTCCGTTGATTTGAACGCGATAACCCGCCTCAAAAACAGCGGTGACATCCCGTCCGGGCTGCACCACCTCGCTGTATTTTCCAAAGGCTGCGGCAAACAGCGCCTGATCCTTGTCACGCTGCGGAATCAATCCTTCGTAAACCAATCCGCCCTGACAAAAAATCGGATAACGTCCGTAATCGGCGGGCGCCGCCGACAAAACGCCGAAGAGATGCAGCCCCTGACCATCGGACACGCCGACGTCGGGCGATGCTTCGCGAAAAACCATTTGATCCATCAGCAAGTAAGCACCAAACAAGGCGGCGTTGCGGCCGTCGTCGTTGTCGCCGTAATAATACGCGCCGACCGCATAGCGCCCCGGGAGTCCAGCGGAACCAATTTTGGGCGTAACGCCGGTTTCCCCGATGGCAAAAAGCCCGTTGTCAGGCGGAACACCCTGGAACATCAGACCATTGTTTCCCGGATCCGTCGCGTCGGGGTAGGACATGAAAAGTCCGACCTTGGTGTAATTCCAGTCGCGCGGTTTGTAGCGCACCGTGGCTCCCCACGTGCTGAAGCTGGAGCTGAACGGGACATTGCCGCCAATTCCTCCGCTGCTCGCCACCGCATTGTTGACGAAAAGGCGGCTTCTGGGCTGCTCGACGAATTCCCGCTGCGGCTGCAACCAGCCGACGGTCAAAACAAAGGGATTTTTGACATCCCCCGTCCCGGGAATCGCGTAATGCACGCCGAAATTCAGCAGACGCCAGCCGACACCGCCCGCATAACGCGATGGATTGAACAGACGGCTCGCCTGAACCTTGTCATTGGGAAAAGCCCCCGCCCCCGACTCGCGCCACCGCACGCCTCCGAAAGCCGTCAATCCGTCCAGCGCGCTGTTTCCCGTCAATTTAGCAAAATCCAATCGCGCGCCCCAGGCCAATTCCTGGGTGAAAGCGCCGCCGTCGCCCCCCTCGCTTTCCACAATTCCAAAATAAATGCCGCGCCACCGCGTGTTGAACGACAGCCCGCGATCCCCAATTTCCTTTCGAATCCCAAACGCATCGGGCTCCTTCCCGCCTTCCAGCCACTCAAACAACGAACCCTCGTCATCCGCCCGGACAAACGATGCAAAAAAAACAGCCGCGACAAATACGGCGAACCTCGCGAGACGAAACCCCACGCCTTTGCCATGACTATAAAAAAAATCCGTCAAACGCCTCGCAGCCTGCCTGCAATTCCGCCGAAAGTCACGCCGCGCAAACACCGGATAAAGCCACGCCGCTCCACAATGTTTAAAATTCCTCCACCCGCATATTTTCACGAAAAGTCAAAATTGCGTCGCATTTTTCCATCGAAGCTGGTACGATGGAAAATCCAATATGCATCCGGACTTATCGTCGGCAGTCAGCGAAGGAAAACTCACTCAACAACAAGCAAACATTCTCAACGAACTCGCCCCGGGCGCCTTCGCGCTCCACAAAAGCTGGGGCTGCGCTCGGGTGGCGGACGCTGATTTCCTCATGAGTCAGCTTCACCTTGAATTTTTCGGCGGACGCAAACAGGCGATGCACATGACATTTGCCTGCTCCTCCCTCACCCCGATTCCCGAAAATCACGTCGAGGCGCAACGCTACGCCGATCCGGAGGCCACCCGCCGCAAAGCCCTCGAAAATCCCGTCGAATTCGTCCACGGCGTCATCACGGATTTCGACTCCCGCCTCACTCTCGAAGATCTCGGCGACTACATGCACGCCCTGCTTCCCGACGAAAGCTTTCCAAAGGGCGGCCCGGACGCCTTCAAGCGCTGGTGGACCACGGTGCGGGCGAAATTGAAGTCCGACGGACGCTTTGTCATTCCCACAAAAAAATCCGAATTTGTCATTGTTCGCGAGCGTCCCGAGGCGCCCCATCTCGACATTGCGGCGGCATTTGAAGACGCCAGAACGCCCAAGGATCAAATCACCGCAGCGGAAGCCCTCCTCAAAGGACTGGCGAAATTTGACAAGGCCGGGGACGAACTTCTCCGCGCAATCGGACTGCTTGAAACCGCCGCGACCGACCATCAGCGCCACAACGCGACCCACGCGGTGCATCTGCTCTGCATTCGTGACGAAATTCTCGAACGCCGCAAAATCAAAGCCGCCGAAGGAGCGCCCGCTCTGGCCGGACTTCTTCCCCAGGATCCCGAACAGCTCGCCAAACTCCTTGCCCCGCTCCCGGCCGCCCGCATTCGTCACGCCTTGGAAACAGCGGACACAACCGGAAGCAGCCTTCTCATTGACATTCTGCAGGAAGGCGACAGCAAGGTCGTCAATGAAGCGACCCGGCTGATTCTGGACAAGGATCTCACCGCGCCACTGCGCGACCATGTGCGGCGTACCATCGTCAATCGCAACACCAACCCGGAACTCATGGCTTGGCTTTTGGGAAAACGCCCGAAGGCTCTCGCCGACCTCATCACACCCGAAACCCTCGACGCCGCCATCACCATCGTCGAACGCGAAACCATCAAGGAAACCAAAACCGCCGTCAAATTGCACAAGGTGATCTCCGATGACAAAAAGCTCATCGCTCTTGCGTTGAAATCGGCGGACGGGGAGGCCGCACGGGATCTTATGCGCAAAATCATGCGCACCCCCATTTTTGAAGCCACGGACAAACGCGCCCTTCTCGCACGGGCCATCAAGGCGCGCCCGGAACTCCAGGAACTTCTCGAAGACGACGATGACAAGCCATCCGAGGCCGCTGCGGCTCCGAAGACCCTGACCGTTTCCTGGGCCAGCCTGGAGCGACGCAAAAGGGATTACGACGAATTGGTCAATGTCCGCATTCCCGCCAACAGCCGCGACATCCAAGTGGCGCGGGAGCAGGGCGACCTGCGCGAAAATGCCGGATTCAAGTTCGCCAAGGAACAACAAGGTGTTCTGCTCCGGCAAAAAGCCGAACTCGAACATCAGCTCTCCACCTGTCGCGGCACAAATTTCGAAGGCTGCGACGCCTCGCGGGTCGGCATCGGCACCACGGTTCGCCTGCGCGACGCCGCCAGCGGTGCGGAGGAGGAATTGCACATCCTCGGCGCCTGGGACGGCGACTCCGCCAAACACATCGTGTCCTACCTCGCCGCCATCGCCGTCGCGCTCATCGGCAAAACTCCCGGGGAAATCGCCCGCATTCCCTCGGAAACCGGCGAACGCGAAGTCACCGTGGTTTCCATCGCGCCGTTCAAAAACCTTGAAATCCTCTAGCCCGTCTCCGCATACTCACCAAGAAAATCGCCCTCCGGATCAGCCCATACATGTCACACACAGCCATCACATCAGTCCGTGGCCGCGAGGTTATTGATTCGCGCGGCAATCCCACCGTCGAAGTTGAAATCGCCCTGCAAGGCGGAGCCATCGGGCGCGCCATCGTTCCCAGCGGAGCCAGCACCGGCGAGCACGAAGCCTGGGAACTTCGCGACGGCGTGGCGACACGCTACCTCGGCAAAGGCGTCAGCAAGGCCGTGGCGAATGTCAACAAAGCCATCGCCGGCGCCATCGCCGGACTCGATGCGCTCGATCAAACCGGCGTGGATCGCGTGATGCGCCAGCTCGATGCAACGGCCAACAAAAAGAAACTCGGCGCCAACGCCATCCTCGGCGCATCCCTGGCGACCGCCCACGCCGCCGCCGCACAACTCGGTCAGCCGCTCTTCAAATACCTCGGCGGCCCCAACGCCAAGGTGCTTCCCGTGCCCATGATGAACATCGTCAACGGCGGCGCACATTCAGACGCCCCGATTGATTTTCAGGAATTCATGATCATGCCGCGCGGACTCCCCACGTTTTCCGACGCGCTGCGCTGCGGGGCGGAAATTTTTCATGCCCTCAAGTCGGTTCTCAAAAGCCGCGGACTCTCCACCAGCGTGGGTGACGAAGGCGGCTTTGCGCCCAACTTCGCCTCGGCGGAAGATGCGCTGGACACCATCGCCAGCGCCGTCAAAAAGGCCGGCTACAAATTCGGTAAGGAAGTCCTCATCGCCCTCGACTGCGCCTCCAGCGAATTTTACGACAAGGCAAAGAAAGCCTATGTCTTCAAAAAATCGGACAAAAGCGTGCGCTCCGCCGATGATCTGATTGCCTATTACAAAAAACTTTGCGCCAAATATCCGATCATTTCCATCGAGGACGGCTGCGCCGAAAATGACTGGGCCGGATGGAAAAAACTCACCGAAACCCTCGGTGACAAAGTCCAGCTCGTCGGCGACGACCTTTTTGTCACCAATGTGGATTTCCTTCGCAAGGGCATCACCCAGGGCGTCGGCAACTCCATTCTCGTCAAGGTCAACCAAATCGGCTCCCTCACCGAAACACTCGACGCCATCGAACTCGCACGCGAAAACCGCTACACCGCCGTCATCAGCCACCGCTCAGGCGAGACAGAGGACGTGACCATTGCCGACATCGCTGTGGCGACCAATGCCGGACAAATTAAAACCGGTTCGCTCTCGCGCACGGATCGTGTCGCCAAATACAATCAGCTTCTCCGCATTGAGGAAATGCTCGGTCAAGACGCCGTCTATGGCGGGAAAATGCACACATGAACTATTTTGACGAAGAGGATCATTCCATCCGCCGCCGCAGGCGCGTGGAGCCGGGTTTTTGGCACCAGGCCAACCGGGCGCTCATCGCCGTGATCATGATCGTTCTTCTCACTGTTATCGGACTCATGTTTTATCCCGTTTTGCAAAAGCAAAGGGACATGCACCGCAACAAAACGGCGCTTGAGCGGGAGCGGACGGAAAAGACTGCCCGCCTGCGGAACGTGCAGCGCGAGCTGGAGCTGCTCCGCACCGATCCCGATTACGTGGAAACCATCGCCCGCGACCGGCTCGGGCTTATGAAGCCGGGTGAAACCATCTTCCGCGTGGAACTCCCGCGCACCATTGAAACCAGTGTCCAACCCTGACTTCGACAATCTCGACACCTCCGAACTCGCCTCTCGTCTGGCGCAGTTGCGGAGGTTTCTTTGACTACCCCGCGCTCACTTCCGAATTGACGGCGGTCGAGGCCCGCATGTCCGAGCCGGGTTTTTGGGACAACAAGGACAAGGCCCAGGAGGACGTGGAACGCGTGTCGCGCCTGCGCGCCGCCATTGAGCCCTTCCGCGCCATCGAATCCCGTATCAATGATCTAAGCGTCTTGCGCGAACTGGCCGAGGAGGAGCCCGAGGGCGACGCTCGTACGCAGGCTGAAAATGAGGTTGTCAAAGAATGCCGGGAATTGGAAAAGGCGCTCGATGACTTTGAAATTCAATGCCTGCTTTCAGGCGAGTTTGACCACAGCGACGCCTACCTGACCATTCACTCCGGCGCCGGCGGAACGGAGGCCTGCGACTGGGCCGACATGCTCATGCGCATGTACCAACGCTGGATTGAACGGCATGGAATGAAGTCCGAAATTCTCGACGTCCAGCCCGGTGAGGAGACCGGTGTCAAATGGGCCACGCTCAAGGTGACGGGCACCCGCGCCTACGGCTATCTGCAAACGGAACGCGGCGTACACCGCCTCGTACGCATTTCCCCCTTCGACAGCAACAAACGCCGCCACACGTCATTCGCCAGCCTGGACGTCACTCCCGAAATTCCCGAAGATGCACCGGTTGAAGTTGAGGAACGGGATCTCAAAATTGATACCTATCGCAGCGGCGGCAAGGGCGGACAAAATGTCAACAAGGTCGAAACCGCCGTTCGCATCACCCATCTTCCCTCAGGCATCGTCGTGGCATGCCAGGC
>JACTMZ010000125.1 GCA_014584375.1 Verrucomicrobiota bacterium
TCGTGTCCGCGCAGGATTTCAATTTCCATGCGCAGGAAAAGCATGGGGATGGGCGGAGAATCAATTTCGGGAAAACGGACGGCGTCCTTTTCCGTTGTGACCAGGGCGTCGAGGGAACGGCGGTCGCACCATTCGAGGAAGCGGAGGATTTCCTTTTTCGTGTAGCGGTGGTGATCGGCAAAACTTTTGGCGATGTCAATGTTTGCGCCGAGACGCCGCACGCCTTCCTCGAAACTCTCCGGGCGGGCGATGCCGCTCATTGCGCCGACGTGACGGCCTTCGAGGTGACTGATGGGAAACCGTTCGCCGGTGCAAATGTCCTGCCAATAGCGCGCCGCATGACGGCATTCCATGATGGCAGCCGTGCGATTGAGGCTGCGAAGCCGCTGGAGAAGCGCGCGATCGGGTTCATCGGAGCTTTTGGTGATGATGATGTAGGAGGCGCGCCGCAGGTTGGCCGGAGGCTCGCGAAGCGTGCCGCGCGGCAGCAGGTGTTCGTTGCCAAACGGGGACTGACGATCCACCAGAACGATGTCCATCCGATGCCGCAGGCGCTGGTATTGCAGGCCATCATCCAGCAGCAGGATGTCGCTGCCGAACCGGCGCAGTGCATGGAGTCCGCTTTTGACGCGATCCTTGTCAACCAGCACGCAGACGCCGGGCAGGTTTTTTGCCAGCATGTGCGGTTCGTCTCCCGCACGCCGTGAGTCGAGAAGAACGCGTTTTCCGTCCGACACGATGCGCGGAGGGAAAAGGTCGTGACGCTTGAAAATTTTTGATCGAAGGCGTTGGAGAAACGGACGCTGTACGCTTTTGTATCCCCGGCTGAGGATGGCCACGCGCCTCCCGCGGGATTGCAATGCGCGGGCGAGCATTTCGGCGACCGGCGTTTTTCCCGTTCCGCCCACGGTGAGGTTTCCAATGCTGACCACCGTGCAACCGAGCTCCTGCGCCCGAAGGATGCGTTTGCGAAAAAGCGTCAGTCGTGCCCTGACAATTTTTTCATAAAGCATGGAAAATCCGCCGAGGACACGTTTGAGTGCATCGGCGCGTCCACCTTCGCGTCTCTCCAAAATGACGTCAACGGCGTAGCGTTCGAGTCGTTCGAGGATGACGCGCATGATTCAGCGAAGGGTCGTGGTGCCGGTGTTGTCGGCGTGAAGGATGAGGGTTTGGGCGTTGGGCGCGACAGAACGCATGGCTTCGGCGATGCGTTCGGGATTTTCCAGGGAGACGCAGGCAATGGCCGACCCGGAGCCGCTCAGATAGCCGCTCAGGGCACCTGCGGCGACGCCCGCTTCGACGGCGGGGCGCAGGAGCGGATTCACCGCCAGGCGGTAGGGTTCGTGAAGATGATCGCGCATGCTTCCGCGCAATAGTTCGTATTGCCGTGACACAAAGGCGGCCGTCAACAGCGCGGTGTGCGCCGTGTTCCAGACGGCGTCCGCATGGGAAATCTCGCGGGGCAGACGCCCTCGCGAAACGTCGGTTTCGATTTCCTCCGGAGGCAGAAGCAGCACAAAATGCAGATCGGGAGAGATGTCGCAGCGAAAGCGGACGGTGTCGGGACGGGCTGCGGCAAAGCCTCCGAAGGCGGCTGGAGCGGCGTTGTCCGGGTGCCCTTCCAGTTGCGCGCAAAGGCGGTAGAGGGTTTCGGCATCAAGAGGGGTGCCGGTCAGGGCGTTGAGTCCGTGAAGAATTCCGAGGCGCACAGTCACACTGCTGCCAAGCCCACGGGAGCGGGGGACATCGCCGGTGATTTGCCAGGAAAAGTCAAAACGGGGAACGCCGGATGTGTTGAAAAACGCCGCCGCCGCTTCGTCAATCATCGTGTGCGGAGCCGCCGTCCCCCCGCGAACGAGGCTTGCGAAATTGTGACAGTCGAGGGCGACGCCGAGGCAGTCGAAGCCGGGGCCAAGATTGGCGCTGGTGGCGGGAATGCGAATGGTGACTTTGTCCATCATGGTTGTCCCGGTTAGATTGGCCGAAAAGCGGACAAGTTGCATCAGAATTTCAAACTGTTTGCTTGCCGTGTGGCGCGGGCTGCGGCGAAATGGGCGGCTATGGGTTTTCCTTCCGAAATTCTTTCGTTGGCCGCGCGCGACGCCCGCGGACTCGCCATTGATGCAATTGCTGCCTGCAAATCCGGTCATTTGGGCCTGCCGCTGGGATGCGCGGAAATTGGCGCCGTCCTTTTCGGACGCACCCTACGCTACAATCCCAAGGAGCCGCGTTGGCTGGGGCGCGACCGCTTTGTTTTGTCGGCCGGGCACGGCAGCATGTTTCTTTACGCCTGGCTGCACTTGTCGGGGTATGATCTGCCGCTGGAGGAGATTAAAAAGTTTCGTCAGCTTGGCAGCATGACGCCGGGGCATCCGGAATTTGGCGCGGCTCCGGGAGTGGAGTGTACCACGGGCCCGCTTGGGCAGGGTGTGGCCAATGCGGTTGGCCTGGCGGTTTCCGGAAAAATGTTGGAGGCGCGGTTCAACACGCCGGAGCATCGCATTTTTGATCACAAGGTGGTTTGTCTGGCCGGTGACGGCTGCCTGCAGGAAGGCGTGGCTTGTGAGGCCGTCGCCCTCGCGGGACATTTGCAGTTGGACAACCTGATTCTTATTTTTGATTCCAATGATGTGACGCTGGATGCGATGGCGCTTTTCACCCAGAGCGAGGATGTGATGGGGCGTTTTCGCGCCTGTGGGTGGGATGTGCAGGAGGTGGACGGGCAGAATTTGGAGGCTTTTTCCGCAGCTTATGAAAAGGCGCGCGCTGCAGGCGGAAAGCCGCAGCTTATCGTGGCGAAGACTCTCATTGGAAAAGGGATTCCCGAGGTGGCTGGCAACAACAAGGCGCACGGGGAGGGCGGAGTGGCTTTTGCGGATTCCGCGCGCAAGGGGCTGGGTTTGCCGGAGGAAAAATTTTATGTCGCCCCGGAGGTGCGTGAATATTTTGCCCGCCATGCGGAGGAATCCGCCAAGATTTGCGCCGCGTGGCACGAGCGTTACAACGCCTGGCGCGCCGCCAATCGTGATCTGGCCACGCAACTCGATGAGGCTCTGGCCAAAAAAACGCCGAATTTGTTGGAGCAAATTCCAAATTATCCTGCCGATGCGCCGGACATCGCCACGCGCAAGGCCGGGAGCGATGTTTTGCAACATGTCGCAAAGGCCATGCCGCTCGTGATCAGCGGCAGCGCCGATTTGCACGGCTCCACGCTGAATTACATCAAGGATGGCGGTGATTTTGACGCGCACAATCGCATGGGGCGCAACATTCGCTTCGGCATTCGGGAACACGCCATGGCGGGACTTCTCAACGGCGTGGCTTACGACGGAATTTTTCATGCCAGCGGCGCGACATTTCTCGTGTTTAGCGATTATTGTCGTCCGTCCATTCGCCTTGCGGCGATGTCGGAGCTTCCGGTGGTTTACATTTTTACGCACGACTCGGTGGGGGTGGGGGAGGATGGCCCCACGCATCAGCCGGTCGAGGCGGTTGCTGCGCTGCGCGCCATTCCCGATTTGGATGTGATACGCCCGGCTGATCCGGAGGAAACGGCGGGGGCGTTTGCGGCGGCGTTTGAGCGGAATGACGGGCCGACGCTTCTCGCCCTGACCCGGCAGGTTGTGCCGACCTTGCGTCAAATCCCGGCGAAGGCCGCGCGCGAGGGTGTGATGAAAGGCGGTTATGTCGCCCTGCGGGAAACGACGGATTTGAAGCTGGTGATTCTGGCTTCCGGCAGCGAGTTGAGCCTTGCGCTCAAGGCGGCGGAACAACTTGGCTCCGGCGTACGCGTGGTTTCCTTGCCGTGCTTTGAACGTTTTGACCGTCAGTCGGAGGACTACCGGGAATCCGTTCTTCCCCGTGGATGTGCCCGGCGGATTTCGATCGAAGCGGGTGTTACCCAGCCGTGGTTCAAATATGTCGGCACGGCGGGACGCGCCATTGGCATTGATCGCTTTGGCTTGAGTGCTCCGGGTGGCGTTGTCATGAAAACGCTGGGAATCACCCTTGAGGCTCTGGTTGACGCGGGACGCGAGATGCTTGCGCGCTAAAAAACAAAGGGAATGCCCTGTGCGGCGAAAGCCGCTTTTTCCTCGGGAAGATATTTGTCGGCGAGGCGCTCAAATTCTCCGTCGTCGCGATATTTTTGCAGGAAGGCGTTGACCTGTTTGAGGAGGGCGGTGTCCTCCTGCCGCAAGGCGGCCGCCCAGTGCTCCTGCTGCAGGGGGGCAAGCAAGGCCCGTGTGGTGTCCGAATTGCGTTTGGCATTTCGAAAGACGGACATTTGGTCGTAAATAAAGGCGGCGACTTTTCCCTGCACCACTTCCAGCACACATGCGTTTTCCTTTTCGATGACGAGGATGCGGGCGTTTTTAAGGTTCTTGCGGGCGAAGACTTCGCCGGTGGTTCCCTGGCGAACGGCAATGACAACACCCTCGCGATCCATGTCGCTCAATTTTTCCGTCGTGCTGTCTTTGGGCACCAGGGCGGCCAACCCGGTTGTGAGATACGGCTCGGAAAATGCAACGGCCTTTGCCCGCTCGGGAGTGGCCGTCATGGAGGAAATAATGATGTCAATCTTCCCGGATTTGAGTGCGGGGATCAGTCCGGCGAACGGGATGTTTTCGATTTCAAGCGGACGTTGGAGATATGCGGAGAGGCCGCGGGCCAAATCCACGCTGATGCCCGTGGGTTGCCCGTCGGTTCCGATCGTTTCAAACGGAGGGTAGGAAAGATCCATGCCGACTTTGAGCGGAGAGGGGGCGGCGGTGAGGCTTGTGGTGCAGAGGGCGAAGATTAAAAGAAGATGCGGGCGGATTTTCATTTTGAGTGCGGCGTGGTTTTTGCTGGCGGACGGTGGAGATCTATAGCAAAAGCTCACCCTGTATGTTGCGTGAATTCAAAACATTTATCGCCAGAGGCAACGCCATTGACCTCGCCGTCGGCGTGATTATTGGTGCGGCTTTTGGAAAAATCGTCAGTTCTTTGGTTGATGACATCATCATGCCGGTGATCGGGCTGTTCTTGGGGAAGTTGGATTTCAACCAGCTTTATGTGTCGTTGGATGGCAAGCATTACGAATCTCTCGCCGCAGCCAAGGAGGCCGGTGCCGCCACGTTGAATTATGGTTCGTTTGTCACTGTGCTGATCCAATTTCTCATCATCGCCTGGGTAATTTTTATGATCGTCAAGGGCATCAACGCCCTGAAGCGGGAGAAGGATGAAAAGGCCGCCGCACCCGCGCCGTCCGCCGAGGAAAAGGTGCTGGTGGAAATTCGCGATCTGCTGAAGCAGCGCTGAATTCTTTGCCGCCTTTCGGTTTGAAATCCTGAGGCGCAGGTTTTGAGAAACGCCTAATACGACTCGCGAATCGGCGTATTCTTTTCGTCAACGACGATCACCCGGGGTTTGTGCCGGGCGGCTTCCTCGGCACTGAGCCAGGAAAATGACATGATGGTGATTCGGTCTCCGGGTTTCCCGAGATGGGCGGCAGCACCGTTGAGTTCGATGGCGCCTGATCCCGCCGGGCCATAGATGACGTAGGTCTCAAACCGCTGGCCTTCGGCCATGTTGCTTACAAGAATTCGCTCGTATGGAAGCAGATTGACGCGTTCGGCCAGATCCGAGGCAATCGTGAGGCTGCCCTCGTAATCAAGGGAGGCGCCCGTGACTGCCGCGCGATGAATTTTCGACTTTAAAAGGCAAACGCTCATAAAAAACAGGGGTCAATAATAGCGCAGCAACTGGAAAATGCGAGGATTCTTCTGTTTTTCGGATGCGCCCGGTATTTGAGCAAAAAAAGGGAGGGCGATTTTGCGTTCTGATTTTTGAAGATTTTAAAATGCTCAGCGGGATTCCCTCTTGTCTTCCGGGCGTGGCGCCCAAAATGACAGCCACCTGGCAAGGAGGCCTTTTTTGGATTCTGCGGCGGCTGTTTGCATGGCGCCTCCGTGAAAACGGTTGCCACCGCGCCTTTCGGCGGTGTCGAGCTGCAATTCCGTCCATGTGACAAGGGATGACGTGGCTTTGTCCCACGAGGGCGTGGTGACGCCGATCCCTACGGCGGCGGTGACATCGGGAGAGTTCGGCGGTGACAAATGCAGATCGCGGACGGCGTCAATGATTTGTCCGGCGACATGCCGCGCACCGGGTTCATCCGTGTCGGGAAGCAGTGCCATCAGACGGGTGGCGCCGTCGCCGGCCACCACATCCCTGCGTCTTGCGCAGTGGATTCGCAGGGCGGCGGATATTTTTTTCAACGCTTCACGCCGCCCGTCGTTTTCAAAACCGCCGAGGTTTTCAAGATTGATCAGAAAAAGCGTCAGCGGTGTTTCCTCGAGGGCACAGCGATTCCATTCATGATACAGGGTGATGTCCAGCTTATGGCGTGTTCCCAGGCTGGTGAACGGATCGGTGACCGCCAGTTCTCCAAGGGCTTCCGGCGAGGCGATGCCCTTGCGGAATTTGTAAAGCGCATCGGCAACGGCTTCGCCAAGTTGCTGCGACTTAAATGGAGGAAAAACGCAGGTGAAGGGCGAGTTTCTCAGGGCATATCGTGCGCCGTCGGGATCATGGCAGGTGGAGATGAAAATCACGGCGGATGCGTGCGTTTCAAAAATGCGGTTGGCGGTGTCAAATCCGTCACCATGCCCCAAAAGATTGATGCTGCAGAAAATGAGATCCGGTTTATGAGTCTTGGCGAGTTCCACCGCTTCTTCCTCCGTCGTTGTAACGGTGATGTGCGCGATGCCCAGTGATTCCAAGGCATCCTCCAAATCCACAGCGAAGGATTTGACGGGCTCGACAATGAGCGTTCGCAATTTCGCCAAAATTTCCGGAGGGACGGCGTTCATGATATTCCCAGTGTTCGCACGAAGGAAAATTTTGTGAAGCTGTATTTTTTAGCGTACCGTCAGCGCAGCGGCTCGCCGAAGCGGTTGACTTTGAAATCGCCCTTGCGTTTCGGTGCTTTGTTGTTATCGGGAATGCGTCCGGGCCTCATTTCATTGACGGTGCGGGACTGGAGGCGGAATGTGTCCTTGGGAACCTTGACCGGACGGTTGCCGCCGGAAACCGTGCGATGTCCGAGGATGAAATCGTAGGGACGATGATAGTTGCTGAGATCCTTGCGATAGGAGCCTTGGTTGATGCCAATGCGGAGGTTTTTGCGAATTTCAAAATGCAGGTGGGCGGTGTACATGCCGAAGTTGGTGCCGATGCTTCCGACCAGCTGTCCGCGTCGAACCTGCTGTCCCTCGCGCACGAAAACCTGGTGCATGTGGGTGTAAAATGAATCCACGTAATTCCATTTCATGCCCTTCCAATAGACATGGCGTATAATGACGGTGTTTCCCCAGCCCATGCGGGCGTTGCGTGCGAAAACCACGAGGCCGTGCGCCGTGCTATAGACGGGTGCCCCGAGATCCGAGTTTCCCATGCCGTTGCCGTTCCAATCATCCCCCATGTGCCGCCCGACAATAAGACCCCGCGAACGGTAGTGACCCGCCGCGTCGGGCTTGCCCACCGGCATGTCAAATCCGTCGGCACTGCGGGTGGTCGCATAAGGCACCCGCTCCGGCACTGCGTCGTCCGATGCCCCGAGTGCGGACAAGGGAAGCCAGAGAAGCAGGAGAAGGCGGATTGCGCGGCGCATCATGACGGGGCGGATAACTTACGGTTGACGGACGCTGCGGGCAAGCGCGTCGGTTTGCCGTCCGTTTTATTTTCGTAGCACGCCCCGCCGCATTCAATCGTCCACCACAGTGTTTTGCGGTGGCTGGGAAATTTGGACAACGGGGACGGGAAAACGCAGGTGCATGTCGCCGTCGAGATTGATTTCCACATGATGAACGCCGAATTTTTTGATTTGGGCGCCGCCGAAAAAATGCACATTGGTCGCACTGCCCTCAATTTCCCGCAGTTCAAAATCAATGGCGGCTTCCGCGACGGTTTCGTCATCCGGATCGAGCAGGCGTGACGCTTGGTGAAACCGCCCGAATCCTCCGCACCAGCGGGTCCACAGGCAGAGTTTGAAAAAGCCGATGGGAAGCTGGGGAACGGGGATGGCGCCGATGACGCCTACAAGGGTTTGGGAGCCGCCGACCTCCGTTCTTACATCCTCACAAAGAACGGCGGACTGAAGATCGGGAATGATGGGTTGCATGGGCTGCGGTTGGGACGCGCATTACTTCGGCCAGAGAAGCCACGCCGTCACGGCGATGGCAAGTATAACCCGATACCATCCGAAGATTTCCATGCCGTGCTTGTTGAGATAGCCGACCATCCATTTCACCGCGAGGATGGCGGAAAGCCAGGCGGCGAAAAAGCCCGCAGCCACCGGGAGCCAGCCGTAGGATGAAAGCATGGCACCTCCGAAATCCCACATGTCCTTGGCTGTGGCGGCACCGAGGGTAATGACACCCAGCAGGAAACTGAACTCCACGGCGGCGGGCAGGGAGAGCCCTGCGATCACTCCGCCCACGATGGTGATCAGGCTGCGGCTGACACCGGGCCACATGGCCAGACATTGGGCGGCACCGATGAGGACGGACATTTTCAACGTCAGCCCTTCGAGTCCGCTCCCCGCCGCACTTCGACCGAGGCGCTTGCGGATTGCCGCCACGACGAGAATCGCCGCTCCGCCGACAAACCAGGCGGCGACAATCGGCCACAGTCCCCATTCTCCGCCGCCAAAAAGAAATTTTTTAATGATTTTTTCGAGGATCAACCCGAGGACCGCAGCGGGGACAAACGCCGCCGCGAGATTGAAGGCCAGACGCCGCCCGCCGGGATTGCGCCCGACCGCGCCGAGAAGCATTTCTCCGATGCGCGCCCGGTAGAGGCCGACCACGGCGAGAATGGCGCCGATTTGTATGCTGATGACGAAGGCGTTTGAAATCTCGTCGGATTCAATGCCCATCAGCCGCTGGGTCAGAAGCAGATGTCCGGTGGAGCTGACGGGAAGGTATTCGGTCAATCCCTCGACCAAGCCGAGGATCAAAGCTTGAAGAATATCCACGGGGCGGTGCGGCGGACTGCGTGGGGAAGGCGAGGCTCAGATCGCCTGTTCGCCTGTCTCGTCCGTGCGAATGCGTATGGCTTCCTCGATGGGGAGGATAAAAACTTTGCCATCGCCGATTTTTCCGGTTTTGGCGGCTTTGATGACGGTTTCCGTCACGCGTTTCACATTTTCCTCGCTGACGACGATCTCCACTTTGACCTTGGGGAGAAAATCCACGGTGTATTCGCTGCCGCGGTAGATTTCGGTGTGTCCTTTTTGGCGCCCGAATCCCTTGACTTCGGTGACCGTCATTCCTTCGATGCCAATCTCGGCCAGCGCCTCTTTGACGTGTTCCATTTTAAATGGTTTGATGATGGCCTCGATTTTTTTCATAGCGTTGGTTTTTTTTAATGAACGCGCCCATGATTGCAAGCATGGAAACGCGGAGGGGGCGCTCAAGGGCTGTTTTTTGTCCGCCATGGACGAATCAACTCCATTTCCCGTCCGGTGATTGAATTTTCAGGAACGGAATTGGCCAGTTGTCGCGCTTCGTTTTCGCGTCCGTTGGCTCCAAGCACCGCTGCGAGGATGGCTTGCTGATAGGGCGGAAGTTGCGAGGGATTGACAGTCACGCCGTCAAAAACACGCAGGGCATCGGCGGGTTTTCCTTCCTTGAGAAGGGTTAGGGCGAGCGTGATGCGGCTGGCGAACATGCGTGGTTCGGCGTTGAGCAATTCGCGGGCGCCCGCCGTGTCAATTTTTCTTCCCGTGAGGGCGGCGAAATAGCGGAAGTCATTTTGCGCGGCGCTGTCGGAGGGGAGGCGTTCGATCATGCGTTCGCAGAGCGCATACAAGGCTTCGGCGTTCCGTTTTCTTTGCACGATGGGAACAAGTTCGGCAAAGGCTTGGCGTGCGAGGGCGGCATTGTCGGTCAGTCGCAGAAGTTCTTCTTCCAGGATTTCGTATTCGCCGACGCGTTTGAGGTAGTTGATCGCATACCACAGCATTTCCGGCGCGGCGGCGGTTTCGGAAACGGCGCGGTGGTACAGTGCGTCTGCGGAGGTGTTTTCGCCGGTTTCCCTGGCGGCGCGGCCTCGATAGAGCATGACGATTTGGGGCCGCAGGGGGAGGCCGGGCGTTTGGAGAATTTCGGAAATTTCCTTCCATTTTCCTGCCTCCGCCATGGCGTCGAGGTGGATGAGAAAAAGGTCGGCGCGCTCAAGGGATTTTTCGAGGGGAATCAATTCAAGGACGGTGGCGTATTCCTGATTGTGATTGAGCCACCGCCCGAGCGCCGCCAGCTGTTCCGGCGTTCCGTTTCGGTATTTTTTGATGGCCCGTTCGATCACCGCGTCGCGATTTTTCGGCTCGATGTGAATTTCCGCGTCGTCAGCAGCGAGTTGATGGCGGTCCGTTGCGAGCGGATGCTTCCGAACGGCTTCAATCCAGCGCCAGGC
>JACTMZ010000084.1 GCA_014584375.1 Verrucomicrobiota bacterium
ACTCCGGCGGCGTGGATCGCGGCGAGAACGTCGATCGCCAGCCTTTCGCTTGGATCCGCCGCGTTCAAAGCCCGAGGTTTCCCCGTGTGGCGGCGAATTTCAACCGCAGTTCCGTCATCTCGTTTTCCAGCCGACTGGCGGCGATCAATCCGCATCCAGCCCCGCAGCGGGCCGTTTGGGCGTCCCATTGCACATTGCGAATGGCCACGATGCACCGCGCGCCGCCGCCCGGCAAATGCAGCCCGAACGGCGCCGCAAATCGCCCGCGCGGTTCGAGGTCGAGCTGTTCCGTCCATTGCCGCCAGTCGTTGCGCGGGGATATGCCGACGGCGGGAGTCGGATGCAGACGGGCGATCAATTCCTCGAATCTGACCGTGCTTTTCGGCAACAGCCGCAGGTTTGTGCGCAGGTGGGAGAGGATGCCGATGCGCCAGAGCCGCGTCGCACCCCGCGTGATTTGTCCAAGGGGCGCGAGGCGATCGCAGAGGTCGTCCAACACGACGCGATGCTCCTCGCGCTCCTTGGGATCGTCGAGCATGTCGTCGGGCGCCGTGTCGCCGCGCGCCGTCCCCGCGATGGCCGCCGTGCGTATTTCCACCCCGTCGTTCTCAAAAAGCAGTTCCGGCGACGCTCCCAACACGCCGCCGCTTGCGTCCCAGCATCCATAGGGCATCAGCCCTGCGGGCAAATTGACCGCCGCCCGCAGCGCCCGCCCTCGGTCTTCCGCATTCAGACCCCCGGTGCTTTGCTCAAAGGCCGCCGGCACCGCCTTGTAGAGCTTTCGGGTTCGAAATGCCTCCTGCGCCGCCGCAAAGGACGCGGCAAATCCCGCCTCGTCAAAACCGCGCCACTCTCGATCCGCTCCACCCCCGCCCGCAAAATGCCGCGCCAGGCCATCCGGCGACACCGCCGCCGCATGGGGATGAATGCGCCAGGGCTGCGGATCGGATAGCGCAAAATCAGGCGTGTAAAAGGACGGCAGTTCCGGGTGCGGATGGGCGGACTTTTCCGGTTCTCCCCAGGCAATGACCCAGAGATCTTCCGACCACGCCAGTACGGCGCCGCATTGCAGAAAAAGACGAACCTGTTCCGCCGTCGGAGCCGATCGTTTCAGCCGCGCCGCCCGAAAGTCGTTCGCCGCCTCGGCAGGCACCGTAATCATTGCGGGATGACGTCAGCTTCGAAGTCTGCGTTCTGCTTCCAGCCAGTCGGATTGCGCGTCGCCGGGCAAATGAAGCCGCCGCCGCCGCTCCGCGATGTAATAGGCCTCAACGGCGATTTGTTCCGTGGTGACGGTGTGATAAACGGCGGTGACTTTTGCGGCGCGCGCGGGTGCCTTGCGGACAGCCGGTGTTTTCTTCGGCGTCTTGCCGGTGAGCGGCGTCCTTCTCATGGCAATCTTTGCCCGTTTCGCCGTCGGTTTTTTTGCTGATGGTGGCATGATCTTCTATTTTTGCCTCCCCAAGGTAATCGGATACCGCATGGTGAGGCAAAGGTTTTTGCCCGCACCCTCGCAAACATCACCATAAAATACGGAGTTGCTTCGCGCGGAAGAGAAGGCTGAGACTTGAAACTTGAGATTTGAGTGAAAAGGGTGCGGAGCGTTGAAAATTGAGAGTGGAGTTGCGAGCGGCCCCAGCCGATCGCTCCCAATATCGCCCCCAACCCTCAGACCACAGGTTTGCCACCCAAAAATCAGCCCATTGGCCGATTTCCATAAGTGTTCATTAGTGGTTAAAAAAATCCCCCTTCGTTTCCCAAACCTCCGCGTCTCCGCGCGAGTAAATTCCACGCAAAGTCACCAAAGTTTAAAATTGCGGAGCTGATCTCATTGGCTGTTTATTCCCTTCGTCCATGAGTTCCGAAAAACAACTTCCTGCCCGTGTTCTGATCGTAGGAGGTGGAATCATTGGCCTTGCCACGGCCTTGCAGTTGCTTCGTCGCGGCGTTGGGGTTCATTTGCTGGAAAAGGAGGAGCGTGTCGGCCTTCATCAAAGCACCCGCAACAGCGGAGTGCTTCACGCTGGGCTTTATTACAAACCCGGTTCGCTGAAGGCGCGATTGGCGGTGAGGGGTATCCGTTTGATGACCGCCTTTTGTCAGGAACATGACATCCCCTATGAAGTTTGTGGAAAACTGGTGGTGGCGACCGGCGAGGAGGAAATGCCGCGCCTCATGGAACTGCTCGATCGGGGAACCCGCAACGGTTTGCGCGGTCTCCGTCTGTTGGACGTTGCCGCCATGCGTGAGATCGAACCCCATGCCGGAGGCATTGCCGCCGTCCATGTGCCCGAAGAGGGCATTGTGGATTATCGAAGCGTTTGCGACGTTCTTGCGCGCGAAATCATCCGCAACGGCGGCATTATTACCACCAAGGCCGCCGTCCGATCCCTCACGTGGAAGGCTTCGGAGTGGCGGGCCGAGGGAGTGGCAGGATCTTGGGTGGCGCCGTTTCTTATCAACTGCGCCGGACTCCATTGCGACCGCGTCCATGCAATGGCAGGAGGAACCGGCTTCGCATGTATTCTTCCCTTTCGCGGCGAATATCATCGCTTGAAACGAGAGAGCGAATCTTTGGTGCGCCACCTCATCTATCCCGTTCCTGATCCCGCCTTTCCTTTTCTTGGGGTGCATTTCACTCGCATGATCGGCGGTGGCATCGAGGCCGGTCCCAATGCCGTGCTGGCGTTTGCCCGCGAAGGCTATCGCCTGCGTGACATCAATGCCTTTGATCTCGCGGAATCCCTCTCCTTCCCCGGTCTGTGGAAATTCCTTCTGCGCTATCCGCGCATGTGCGGTCGGGAAATTCTGCTTTCTCTTAACAAAAGGATTTTCTGTCTCGCACTGCAACGACTGGTTCCCGAAATTCGGACGCATGACCTGGCTCCCGGCGGGGCCGGAGTGCGGGCGCAGGCCATGGAGCGCGACGGCAGCCTTCTTCAAGATTTCCGCTTTGCATATGAAAAAAACGCATTGCACCTGCTCAATGCTCCGAGTCCCGGAGCCACCGCTTCGCTGGCCATCGGCGAAGCCGTCATCCAGGAGATCGAAACACACTTTTGATCCCCCCATCGCCCAAAATGTTTCGCGCAGAGACGCGGAGAACGCAGAGACGGAGGAGAGGGTGAGGAAAGCGAAGGCTGAGACTTGAAACTTGAGACTTGAGTGAAAAGGGTGCGGAGCCATCGAGGCTGCGAACAAAAATTAGAGAGCGAAGAACATAAATTAGGGACAGAGCATTTATCGGGTTTTCTATTCTTCCAAACCTCTGCGCTCTCCGCGTCTCCGCGCGAAAAAATCCCAAAAATTAATAAATTAGGGACAGAGCATTTATCAGGTTTTTAACCGTCTCAGAAAATCCACCGGATTCAGGATTGGGATTCCGCGAAACTCCTCAAGGACCAGCAAGTGCTTTTTGTCGCCGCTGACGATGGCATCCGCTCCCGCAGCCAGGGCGCACTCAAGCACCATCTCGTCAAAAGGATCCGGTGTCGCCGCAGTCGCCCGATCCACGGGAAAAACCATCTCTGCGCTCGTCCGCAAAAGCGCCACCCAGTCCACGTGCCGGCGCCTGCCGTAATCCAGCAGCAGTTCTTCGAAGGTTTCTTCGTATTCTGCCAGCAGGGGCGGACTGAGCGCCGCCTTGAATTGCCGGTTTCCCCATGCCGCCAGACATTCGAATGGCGCACCACGCCAGAAACAGGCGCTGACAACCACATTTGTGTCGAAAACCACTCTCATTTCTTTGAAGCGCGGTGCCGGATGCGACCAATCACACCCGCAACGTCCGCCTCATCGGCCGCCGTCATCTCCGGCAACTTGCGGCCTTCTTTCAGAAAATGCCGCACGCGTGTGGAATCAAGAGGCTCAGGCTTGCGAAGCACGATCAGGCCGCCGCAGTAGCCAATCTCCAATTCATCCCCCGCTTCGATGCGCGCCATCTCCCGAATCGCCTTGGGCAGCACCATCTGTCCTTTTGTGGATAGTTTTGTAAGCATAAAGTAAGATTTTATTTACAACGGCCAGCGCGTCAAGTCGAAGGCCAAGCGGGAACCAGAGAAATTAGGGACAGGGAAGAGAAGGCTGAGACTTGAAACTTGAGACTTGAGTGAAAAAGGTGCGGAGCCATCGAGGCTAGCCCCGAGAGAGCAAAGATTAGGGACAGAGCATTTATCGGGTTTAAGGACAGAGCACTTATCGAGAGCAAAGATTAGGGACAGAGCATTTATTGGGTTTAATGACAGAGCACTTATCGGGTTTTCTATTCTCCCAAACCTCTGCGTTCTTCGCGTCTCCGCGCGAAAAAATCTCATAAATTAGGGACAGAGCGTTTATCAGGTTTTGCACGAATGTTTGCCCTGCTTGTAAAAGTGCTTGGATACGACTCGTTCTATTGTGGCGCAATTTTCCGCAGACGTTTGAAAAAGGATTCGGCGATTTGCGGTTCGGGAGTCTGAATCCAATTTTCATTTTTCAAGGTCAACTCCCGCCCTGCCGGCCCGATGGTCAGGGGTGTCATGGCGGACGCTTCGGCGTTGAGGATCAGCTCCAATCCCCAGCGCACGGAAAACAGCGTTCCGGCGAAACTCAGTGGCCCTTGCGGAGCATGAAAGCGGAAGTCGCGTGAGTCCGAAGCTTGGGGAAGATTAAAAACAACGGATTCCTGGATTCCCGTGTCGCGATCCCCGCGCCCTTCGGTGTACCAAAACAACCGCAGCTCCGCGCTCTCGGGTGCTTCATTTGCTGACCAGGTGACGCGGCCCGCAATGATGTCGCCGGGCTGAAACATCGTTTGCGCAAGTTCAATATTCGCCGTCATGGTTTTCCCGCAATCATTGCGACTTCATATTCCTCGTTCAAATCGGGGCGGTTGGGAATGTCGCCGTGTACTTTTAATGTCCAGATGATTTTGTTGTGAGGCGCCCGAAAGGTCAGCGGCACGTCTGCCGGGATGTTCCATGTCGCCGCACCTTGGGCGGATTCTGGAAAACCATCGGCCTCTGCTGCCGTCAATCGCGCAAAAACCCCGCGCTTCCGAACATGGGATTTTCCGCTGCGATAGACAATTTCCTCACGTCCTTCGAGAATGATGTGCAGACGTTGCAGCCGCCATTTTGCGCCGGTGATGGTCCAGGCGACTTCGGGTGTGGTGCCGGGACGCAGTGTTCCAGGCGTCAATCGCAGGCGACAGCGCGGATTTCCCAGGGCCAGTCCGAAATATCCCGTGGCGACAAGCGAGCCGATGCCGACGACGACAAACGGAATAAGAATGAATGCGAGGCTCCATTCGGGGGATTTGGTGGAAAAACCCTGGATGGCGATGTTCAGAAAAACGGCGGTGATGCCGTTCCAAAGAAGCGCGAAGAACGCCATGCTTGCAAAGCGTCCGATTGGGGTGTTCGCCGGTCTGAGTTCGATCGTCGCCTCCGGATCCGCCGCGTCCGGGATGACCTGCATATTCGGACGTTGCTTCCATGAGGCGGCGAAAATGGCGAGGCCGATTCCGAGAAAGACGAGCGGGATAAATCCAAAGAGCGGAATCTCCCAGCCCAGTCCAGGTTTTAAAACCGCCTCGGCGGGATTTTGGGGATTCACATGGCACGTTTGTTCCGAGCCTGCGGGATATTGCGCGGTGATTTTTTCCTTGGACGCGCGTCCGCTGGTTGAGCTGCTCATGAGGCCGTAGGCGTCGGATTTGTATTCCCGGCCATTGACCGTGTAACGGTAGAGAACTGCGACGCTGTAGGTGGTGTTGTTTTCGCCTTTGTGACTTTTGACGCCGCTGCTGAGAATGGTGCAGGGGGTGGGAACCCATTTGACCGACGCCTGCGCCCGGATGGCGAGGGGAAGGATCAAAAAAATCAGCAGTCCGCCACCAATAAGAAAAAACATCAGTCCGACCGCCCTTGCGATCCACAGCGATTTTCCGGAAGAATCCCCGGACACCGCTTGTTTTCGCGTGGAAGGCGGTTTCCATTGGGACACGAGGCCGGCGCCGCCGATCAGGATAAACACCGAGGGCAGCAGGAGCAGCGCCGCCAGCCACGGACTTCGGGAACGCAGAACGGATTCGGCGGGATTTTTTGGATTTAAAAGGCAGAACGTTTTTGCTCCCGGTGTGAGATCAGAAATTTTTTTCAGGGCTTCGGAATAGCTGGAGAATGTCTCCCGGGAGTCATGGAACCGCTCCGATGTGTAGGGCCGCCCATTCCAATCATACCGATAGCTCACCGCAATGGCGTAGGTTTTGCCGGATGTGCCGGTTTCCACGACGGATGCCGACAAAATTTCGGCGGGCACCCGCTCCCATTGGTTCATGGCGATGATTTGCAGCACGTCCTTGGCAATGATTCCAAAAAAGAAAATTCCGACGGCGAGAAAAACGCCAAAGAACAGCGTCATTTTCAAACGTCCGGCGATGTGTGCAGACCTGGGGGGCATCAGGCAGATTCAAATAAATCCGTCCGCCCGTGAAAAGCCGGAAGGTGGATGCTTTTTCCAAAACTCCGGCGCTTTATTCGCTGCACAATCAATCCCAAGCTTGCCGGTTGTTTCGACAATCGCTACCTCGGTTGAAGTCCGCGCCGACAATTCGCCTGATGTCAATGTCTCTCCACATTGTTTCCAATCCCTTCAATTCCGACCCGTCGGATTATGCGGTGCGTTTTGCGTCGTTTCATTCCACGATTATTCCGGGCGGCATGTGGCAGACGTTTCGTCAGCGTTTTTGGGTTCTGGATGTCACGTCGAAACATCCGATACGGGTTCGCATCGCCGGCAAGGAGTTTGTCCGGCGGCCGCATTCCGTCGGCCTTTATTCCGCGAGGGTCAAATACAGCGAGTACACGAATGAGACGCACACTGCCCAGCATGCGTGGATCATGTTTGAAGTGCGTAATTCAAAATCACCGCTTCATCAATGGGTGAAGCCCCACGGGTATCATGTTTTTGATGATCGGGCGTCCCTGGTCACGCCGTTCATTCGACGCATGGCGATGTGCTTTCAAGGCAGGGGATCGGAATTTTCCGCATGGAGCGATTTTTATCATTTGCTGTCGCTTTTTGAGTCGGCAGGAAAGTTTCCAGGATCGGTGATTCGGGATGAAGAGCCTGCATCCGGGGCATTTCCGGAGGGATTGCCGGCGCTGGTTGAGAAGGTGCTTCGGGATCATCCCGGCGAGTCGCCGACTTCAGCTCAAATGGCGCAAAGCCTCGGCATAAGTCTCTCCGCCTTCAGTCACCGCTATCCGGTGGAGGCCGGGGAAACTTTTGTCCAAACCCGAACGCGTTTGCGTATTCAAAGGGCCAAGGAATTGCTGTTGGCCGGGAGTGCGCCCATCAAGGCGGTCGCCGCAGAACTTGGCTTCTCCGACTCGGCGCACTTTTCCCGGGTTTTCACCAGCCTGGTTGGAATGCCTCCCGCCAAGTTTCGGCGTGAGTTTGTGGCACGCATTCCTCGCATCCGCGGAATTTAACCGTTTTGTTTTGTGGGAGAGTTTGCGAGGGCTTCAATCCGATGACGCCCCGGCGGAAGAATGCCCGCGACGGGCTGAACCGAGCGGAACGCAGCGGGAATTTTGAGCGAGCCACGCCCGTCATTCGGAATTTCGACGTCAATCATGAGTCGTTCGCCGCGAATTTTCCAACGGCAGGCAATTTTGCCGATTGGGGAAAGAAGTTCCGTATTGGCTGAAGTGACGCCTTCGCCGGGCTCCGGCGCTATGAGAAACTTTTTATAGCCGGGGGAGAGTGGGCGAATTCCGCCGAGATACGCGGTCATCCATTCTTCCACGGCGCCGAGGGCGTAGTGATTAAATGAGTTCATGGACGCGGGGGCGAAGCCGTTTTCGTGTGTGTAGCCATTCCACCGTTCCCAGATGGTTGTTGCTCCGTTTATCACCGAATAAAGCCATGAGGGATAATCCTTTTGCAGAAGGATTTTGCGGGCGACATCACTTCGTCCGAAGCGGCTTAACACGGGGAGAAGCAGCGGAGTTCCGACAAATCCCGTGGTCAGATGAAAATCCCTCATTTCGATGAGTTCGAGTAAAAGCGCGAATGATTTCGGGCGCAAACGAGTCGGGAGAAGATCGAAAGCCAGGGCGAGCAAATAGGCTGTCTGACAGTATCCGGCGATGCGTCCTGCCGGAGTGACGAAGGTGTTTTGAAAGGCGGAGACAATGTCTTTGTGAAGTGCTTCGAAGCGGCGTGCATTTTCCTGGTGCCCCAACACGCGGGAAATGCGTGCCACAAGCTCTGTCGTATGGGCGAAATACGCCGTGCCGATCAATTCGCTTGGCACCGGAGAAAAGTTGAGGTGCGCGGTATCAATGCAAAGCCAGTCCCCGTAGGACGTGCGTGGGCGGATCAACTGGTGCGAAGTTTTGCGCTGGTATTCGATCCATCGCATCATGGCGTCGTAATTTTCCGCGAGGATTTCCTTGTCGCCGTAATGCCAATAGATTTTCCACGGGCAGATCACCCCCGCGTCCGCCCACGCCGCATTGCCAAATGCACGGGGCGGTTCATGTCGCGGAATGCTGGGGGCGGTGTCCGGATACGCGCCGTCCTTTCGCTGACCGTCCCGCAAGTCTTGGAGCCATTTTCGAAAAAAGCGGCGGACGTCATAGTGAAAAGCGGCCGCACCGATGAAGACCTGTGCGTCGCCCGTCCATCCGAGCCGCTCGTCCCGTTGCGGGCAATCCATCGGTATGTCGAGGGAATTTCCTCGCCATCCCCAGCGGGTGTTGGCATGGAGGCGGTTGAGCAGCTTGTTGGAACAGGAAAAACTTCCGGTTGGCCTCAAATCGCTGTGCAAAACCCGTGCGGCCAGCAGGGATGCTTCCGGTTGATGCGCAAGGCCGGTAACTTCGACGTAGCGAAATCCATGAAAGGTGAAGTGCGGCTCCCATTCCTCAACGCCTCCACCCCGGCAGATATAAACATCAACACAGCGGGCTCCACGCAAATTTTCACGATAAATGGAGCCGTCCGTATGAAGCATCTCGCCAAATTTCAGCGTGATTTTTTGCCCACGAACGCCGGAAATTTTTAAACGGCAGAAACCGGTCAAATTCTGTCCGAAGTCGAAGATATAAACGCCCGGTTTCGGCGAGGTGATGCGCCGGGTTGGGATTGTTTCGGTGATGCGCATTGGCTCATTGAGCTTGTGCTGAAGGATGCCGGTGTAGGCCGGAAAAACATGGACGGGTTTCCAGCTTCGTTGCGCCGAATCCGGTGAGCACCAGTCGTCCGGCTCCCTTCGTGCATCATACGTTTCGCCATGATAAATGCCGGAGGCAATGAGGGCGCCATAGCGCATTTTCCACGAGGAATCTGTTGTCACCGACAGATGCCGCCCATCCTGCATTTCGATTTCCAAATGCGCCAAAAATTGCGGGTGTTTTCCATAGTGATTGCGCCTGTGTGCCCCCAGGAGATCACCGCAATACCATCCATCTCCAAGGATGGCTCCCAGCATGTTGTTGCCCGGGTGCAGACAATCTGTCACATCGGCCGTTATCACCTGCGTGCGGCGACGATAATCCGTCCATCCCGGCGCCAAAAATTCACAGCCGATTTTTTTCCCGTTGAGATATGGTTCCGCCGCGCCCAGAGCCGTCCATGTGAGAATGGCCCTTTGGATTTCTCCATCCACGAAAAAGGATTTGCGCAGATACGGGCAGGGCGGTTCGCCCTCCGTGGGGCGGTTGCGGTCGCCGATCCAGCGGGCGTTGCGGGGAAATTGTGCGATGTCGGCGGCGATTTGATTCATGATACAGCCGCGCAATCTGTGTTTTTGAAAACAAAAGACAAGCGCTAAATTTTTGCCGTATTTCGAGCGGCGGGGAGGGCGTGGGAGGCCTGCTGAAATGTTCAAAATTTATGCGAAACAATACAACGCCGATTGTTTGCTTCACCCACTGCAAAGCGTCAAATTGGTGCTGCTTATGTTTCTAAAATTTCTATCCTCCCTTCTGTTGACGGCGTCTGTGTTTGCAGCGGACATATCGTCCCTTCCCGTCGTCAATGGTGATTTTGAGAATCCCTATGCGCCGCCCGACGCCAACACCAACGCCGACCGAGGGCTGCCCAATTGGACGGTGTCTGGAAAAAACACCTACATCATCAACATCGCCAATCCCGAAATCACCATCACCGGCGTCACGGGGAGCCAATATATTTTCTTTGAACCTTTTTATGACGGCGGCGACACGTTTTTGCAGCAGAACATCGGGGAAAAGTTTAAACAGGGAACTTATACGCTGACGGTGGACATCGGTTATGCCACCGGTGCTTACGACACGAAGAAGGATGCTTCGGCAAAACTTCAATTTTGGGCCTCCGACGGGAATAGTGAATTTCCGGTGGGTGATCCGGCGGTGATTGGTGCAGAAATGCTTTCCGGCCACAGCGGAAA
>JACTMZ010000174.1 GCA_014584375.1 Verrucomicrobiota bacterium
CTGCCTGAGCGGCGCAAGGAGGCCTCCGACCTGACGGGATGCGCGGAGTTTGCGGGGATTGACGAGCTTCTGGCCGGTTCCGACGCACAGCTTGTGGTTGTGGCAACTCCCTCGCACACCCATCTTGAGGACACCCGAAAAACGCTTGAGGCCGGGCGACATTGCATTGCGGAAAAGCCCCTCGCCTTTTCCGCGAAGGACGCCAATGAACTCGTCGCCCTGGCCAAGGCGCGCGGTTTGGGGCTGTTTGTCCACCATGTACATTTGCACAGGGCGGAGTTTTTTCACCTCAAGGAAGTCATTGAGAGCGGAGACATCGGCGAACTTTTTTCCATCCGCACATTTTGGGGCGGCTACGGAAGGCGCTGGGACTGGCAGACATTGAAAAAGAACTTCGGCGGGCAGCTCAACAACACCTGCCCGCACGTCCTCTCCGTCGTTCTGCCTCTCCTTGGCAGTCCGGTGAAGGATGTGTTTTCCGATCTGCGGAACATCAAGGACGCGGGCGATGCGGAGGATCACGTTCATGCCGTGCTGCGCACCGAATCCGGCATCACAGCCGACATTGTGGTGTCCACCGCCATGGCACAGGCACCTCCGCGATGGATCGTCAGCGGTTCCCGTGGAGCACTTATTTCCGACGGAAAGACAAGCAAGGTTCGGTATTATGACGGCAACGCCGTGCCGCCGCTTTCCGTTCTCGACACCGCCGCACCGGAGCGGAAATACCTCTCCGAAACACTTCCCTGGCAGGAAAAGGAAATTGCTGTCGGCGAATCTCCGGCACCGGCCTTTCATCAAAATGTACTGGATGTTTTGCTTGGCAAAGCCGAACCCGTCATCACTCCCGAAAGCGCAGCGGAGGTTGTCCGGGTCACCGAAATGCTTCACAACGCTGCCCGATAAAACACCATGAGCAAACGTCATCGCATTGCCTTTGCCGGCTTTCGACATCCGCATATATTCGGGCTTTACGAACGCGCGAAAAACCATCCGGACTGTGAAATTGTTGCCGCCTGTGAAGGCGATCAGGCCGCCCGTGAAGCTCTGCCGCCGCAACACGGGATAAACATCACGCACACCGACTTCGAGCAAATGCTTGCCGAAACGGATGCCACGATCGTGGCCATTGGCGACGTCTATGCCAAACGCGGCGCAATTGCCATTGCCGCGCTCAAGGCGGGCAAACACATCATTGCCGACAAACCGCTCTGCACCTCCCTCGCCGAACTCGAGGAAATCGCCCGGCTCGCCGCCGAACGCCGCCTCTCCGTGGGTTGTCAGCTCGACCTGATCGAAACTCCGCCCCTGCTCGCCCTGCGGGACATCATTCGCTCAGGAGAACTCGGACGCCCCTGCACCATCACCATCAGCGCCCAACATCCGCTTCGCCTCGGCATTCGCGCCGCCTGGTATTTCGAACCCGGTCAGCATGGCTTTGACCTGATCCCCTGGCTTACGGGGCAAGCATGGAGGGAAATTCCACTGGCTCGCGAATGGAATGCCAAGGCATCCGCATTTCCCCATTTCAAGGATTGCGCGCAATTCTACGGCCTTACCGATGACGGACTCGCCTGCTTCGCCGATGTCTCCTATCTCGCTCCGGATAAGCTCGGCTACGACCTCCCCCAATACTGGCGCATCACCGTGCATGGCACCAAGGGAATGGCTGAGATTACAAAGGATGCCACCGTTGTCACAGACACGGATTCCGCCCCGCAGCACCGTCCGCTTCCGCAGACTGCCCCTCCCGGTTATTGGTCGGACTTCCTCGCGGAAATCAACGGACATCCTGTCGAGGGCGGTCTGACGACCACGAGGGTTTTGGAATCCAGTCGTTGGGCTCTTAAAGCCCAGCAAAGCGCCTCCAATTCGTAAATCTACAGCTGGCAGGGTGTGAAGGCATCTCAATGCCCGGACGCATTGATTTGCATTTTCCATCCGTGCAGACGGTCACCCGTAATGCTAACCGGCGCTCCGAAGGCCCGGGTTAAGACACTCCCGACCAAGACATCGCCCGTCCGTCCCGCCGCCAAAACCCGCCCCCGGCGCAAAACCAAGACATGGCTGATTTCCGGAAAAATTTCCTCCACGTGATGAGTGACCAAAATCAGCGAAGGAGCATTTTTTTCCGAGGCCAATCGCCGCATGGAGCGTAGAAATTTCTCGCGTGCCACGGGATCCAAACCGGCGCAAGGCTCATCCAGAATCAGCAGACGCGGATTGGCCGCAAGAGCGCGCGCAATAAACACCTTTTGCCTCTCACCCTGACTCAGAACGCCCCAGACGCGCCCGGAAATCCGTCCGGCACCCGTCCGGGAAAGACAACGCCTGGCAACATCCTCGCGCGCCGCATTCTTTTTTCCATTCCAATAGCCCAATTGCGCCAATTCACCGCTCATCACCGTATCGAGGGCGATTTCATCAGCGGGAATATGACGTGTGAGCGCACTGCTCACCATGCCGACGCTCTTGCGAAGCTCCTGCCAATCATCCGAACCATAGCTGCGCCCCAAGACCTGAATGTCGCCGCGCGAAGGAGTCAAATAAGCCATGATGGCGGAAAGCAGGGACGTTTTGCCCGATCCGTTCGCCCCCAAAACGGCCCAATGTTCACCGGGGCGGATGTCCCAAGTCACGCGGGATAAAATGCGAACACCGCCCGTGTCAACACACAGACCGCGAAGGGAAAGCAGCGCGGGAAAATCCTTCATGAAAACAAGCATGATTCCCAATGCGGCGCGGCTTTCAATTGAAACTTCACTCCAGGCGGCGGCTCCGAATATTGACACGCGGCGCATGGGGCTTAACTTCGGGGGTTCTTTAATGATGTCTTCGAGTGCTGGTTCAGTCCGTCGTCCGCCGCGGTATGCGTGGAAGCGGAACCCAATTTTTAAATTTCTCGCCTCACTGCGGCTCGCCGTAATTTTACTCGGTATTCTGATCGTGATGAGCATTGTCGGCACAATTGCCGAGTCCAAGTTTGACGCCGACACGGCACGGCTGTGGATTTACGAGGCCCCTTGGTTCAGCCTGTGGATTGCGCTGCTTGTCGCCAACCTTGCGTGCAGCACCCTCATGCGCTGGCCGTGGCGCAAACATCACACCGGCTT
>JACTMZ010000181.1 GCA_014584375.1 Verrucomicrobiota bacterium
GCCATGCACCTCGCCGCCGCCTGCAATTGCCCAACCGTTGCGCTTTTTGGAGATTCAAAAGTTTTTGAATGGTATCCATGGCGCGTTCGTCATCGCCTGGTTCGCGCACACCAATGGCTGGGGGAAAGGGAGACAAACGGCATGTCAGGCAAGGCGCTCATGGATGCAATTTCTTGCGAACGGGTTTTGACGGCCATTGACGACGTTCTCGCCGGAGGCGGCATTGTGCGCCCGTCGGAAAGCCGTCTAGTGATCGCGCCGCAGGATTAGTTCGGCCATCGCCCGGAGTCGCGCGCCCCTGTCGCCAAAGCTTCGCAACGCCACAATCGCACTGTCCGTCCACTCGGCGGCCAGCTCGCGCGACCGTTCCAGACCAAACAGGGCGGGAAACGTCATCTTGCCCGCTGCCGCATCCTTGCCTGCCGTCTTCCCGAGCTTTTCCGCGCTTTGAGTGGCGTCAAGAATGTCATCCTGAATTTGAAAGGCCGTCCCAAGGGCAAAACCAAAACGGTCAAGCGCGGCAATTTGTCGTCCCGTTCCTCCTCCACACATTCCGCCCAGCTTCAACGAGGCGCGCAGCAACATACCGGTCTTCGCCGCATGAATGAAATAGAGCGCGGGCTCCGATGGCGGACGGTTTTCAGACTCCAAATCCTCCGCCTGCCCCGCAATCAATCCACGCGAACCAGCTGCACGGGCCAGTTCGGCGACAAGGTCGGACGCCGGACGCCCGGTGGACAATTTGACCTTGGCCAGCAGGGCGAAGGCCTGCGTAAGCAACGCATCCCCCGCCAGCACGGCGATGCCCTCGCCAAAAACCTTGTGTGACGTGGGACGCCCGCGCCGCAAATCATCATCATCCATGCAGGGCAAATCATCATGAATGAGCGAATAGGTATGCACGAGCTCCACGGCACAGGCGGCGGACAAAGCCGCCCGCACGGTTCCTCCGCATGCCTCCGACGCCGCACAGCAGAGAATCGGGCGCAGCCGCTTGCCGCCGGCAAGCAGACTGTAACGCATGGCACGATGAAGGACGGACGGCTTTGTGCCGGACGGCGGAACTGCGGTGCGAAGGGATTTTTCCACGACGGCACGCGTGTGCTTAAGCCACGTTTTCAAGTCATCCGCCCGAAGTGTCGTCTTTTTCTTCATTTGCGATCCCGCTTGGCACGAAGTGCGGGAATGATTTTTTTGAGCGGCAGACAATTTACAACATCCTTCGCGGTGAGCCAGCCCTTGCGGGCCGCGCCCACGCCGAAATAAAGGTTTTGCAATCCCTCAACCGAATGCGCGTCCGGATTGATCACACATTGAACGCCCGCCTCCACCGCCATGCGCCACCAGCGCCAATCCAAATCCAAACGCTGCGGACTGGCATTGAGCTCAATCATGGTCCCCGTCGCGGCGGCGGCCTCGATGACGGCGGGAACATTCACAGCGCAGGGCTCACGGCGAAGAAGAAGCCGTCCGGTCATGTGACCAAGCATGGTGACATTCGGATTGGAAATGGCGCGAATGATGCGCCGGGTCATTTCCTTTTCGGATTGTGAAAATGACGAATGAACGCTGGCCACGACATAATCGAGCCCTTCGAGAATCGCATCAGAAAAATCCAGCGCCCCATCCTTAAGAATATCGCATTCCGTTCCGGAAAAAATTCGAAAGCCGTCAAAGCCGACATTGAGGGCCGCTATGTCGGCAACCTGCTTTTTTAACCGCGCCTCATCGAGTCCGTGCGCCTGAAAGGATGCCTTGCTGTGATCGGCGATGCCCAGATATTCCAGCCCCAGTTCCTGCGCGGCAGCAGCCATCTCGGCAAGCGTATTGCTTCCATCACTAGCGCTCGTGTGACAATGGAATGTCCCGCGCAAATTTTCCATTTTCACCAAATCGGGCAGGCTGTGTCGGACGGCAGCCTCAAATTCACCGCGATCTTCCCGCAGTTCCGGCTCGATGTAATCAAGGCCGAAAAGCGCATACAGATCGCGTTCCTCGGCAATCTCCGGAACGGGCGGGGCGTCCTCTGCGGACGGTGCCAGCCGGTATTCATTGAGCGTCCATCCCCGCTCCTGCGCCAGCGAGCGCATGCGAATGTTGTGCTCCTTGCCGCCGGTGAAATAATTCTGCGCAAAGGGGAACTCCGCGTCCGCAACCACCCGCAAATCAGCCTGAATTCCCCCCGCAAGCATGACGCTCGACTTGGTGTCTCCGGCGGCAAGAACGCTCTCCACCAGCGGATGTTCGCGGAACGCGGTGGAAATTTCCCGGGGGTGCGCGGTTGAAACAATAAGATCCACATCATGCGAGGTCTCATTGCGCCGACGCACGCTTCCGCCGAGGGAGACACGAATGGCGTCGGGATGCGCGCGCAGGGCGGTGTACAATATGTCGGCGGCCCGCGCCGCATCGGATGAAAGATGACGCCCCGCGCCGCGTTTCAACATCCCGAGGGCGCGCAGAAGATTCTCCTGGGATTTTTGACCGAATCCCTCAAGTCCGGCGATCCGATTGTCGCGGCAGGCCTTCTCCAAATCATCCACCGAGGCGACATTCAACTTTTCATAAAGTGCCTTGATTTTCTTTGATCCGAGACCCGGCACTTCGAAAAGCTCAAACAATCCGGGCGGAAATGCGGCGCGCAGCTCCTCGTAATACGGAAGACTTCCCGTTGCAACGAGCGTGGTGATTTTTTCCCGCAATGCGGCACCGATGCCCGGGATGTTGTTTAGTCCCGTGTCGTGAACCAGCGTGGCAAGGTCACCTTCGAGGAGCTCAAGAGCGCGGGCACCGTTGCGATAAGCGCGGATTTTGAACGGGTTTTCTCCCTGCAATTCGAGCAAAAGCGCGATGCGTTCGAGAATCTCAACGACCCGCTCCCGCGTCATGACCGGCATGTCACCGGACATAAGTCGCCAGCCGGTTGCGCCATCCGGGAAGCCATTTTTTTTCGCCGCGCTCAGGCGGAGACAGCTTCACGCGCCGCGTCAGCGCGCGATCCGCCGCGTCGGCAAAAGCGGCGACGGGATCCCCCTTGTCGGACATCATCTCAAGCACCTGCAACAATCCCCAGCCCTTCCCGCCGTAACGCTCGGCGGGCGACACGCCCTCGCCCTTGAAATTGACGTAATCCATCAGCGCATAAAGCCCGCCCGGCGCCTGCGCCACGCGGTAGAAGTTGTCGCGAATGCGATTGCGCTCGGAAGCGGGGGCGGCGGCGAGCATTTGTGGCAGTGCCATCTCAAGTCGCAACGCCGCAAAACGCGCCTGGTGCGCAACAGTCGCAACCAAAAACGCGCGCAGCTCCTCCATTTTCGGTGAACGAAAATCCGCTTCAAACGCGGCGCGGTTTTTCCATGGACACGCCCGGGCAGAGGCCAGCCATGCAGGCGGCTTCACACCCCGGGACGCAAGAAAATCGAGCAGGGCCGGAAAACTTTCCTTAAACGGACCGCGCCGCCCCGGCGGATACCAAATGAAATGCCCGATCCCCAGCGAGGCGAAATCCTCACCCTTGTTCCAGGACGTCAGGCCATCGCGCGTTCCCGCACATTCATTGCGCCAAATCCGGCGCCCGATATCCGCCGCCTCGGCGTCGCTGATGCGCAATTCAGACGCTCCAAACGCTGCGGCGACAAACACCGGAAGAATGAAAGCGCAGTGCGCAAAGGCGTTCACAATCCCAAATCAGGATGCGCCCACCCTCATGGGCATCAGGACGTACACAAAAGGAGCCTTCACTTTAATGACACCGGGACTGATGTCATCAATCAGCTCAAAATGCACCTCGTCATCCGGCAAATTGCGAAGCGGCGCCATCAGAAATTCCGGATTAAAGGAAATGGAAACATCCGAGCCCTTGTAATTGATCGCCAACGCCTCGCGTGCCTCGCCGACATCCGCCGTGACCGAAGTGATGCTCAGGCTGCCCGCGCTGAAGCTAAGGCGCACGGAGGCGTTTTTGTCGGTGTTGATCAGCGAAACACGACGCACGGCGTTGAGAAGAGCCTCGCGCTCGACGGTCACCCGCTCGTTGACCTTGGTCGGGATAACCTGCGCGTAATTGGGATAATTCCCCTCGACCAACTTCGCGATCAACGTGGTCGGGCCGCAGTCAAACTGCACGAGATTCTGGGCAAGGCGAATGTTCACATCGCCGTTCTCCCCGAGAACGCGCATGAGTTCATGAACGGTCTTGGTGCGCACGATGAAATCGCGTTCCTGACTCTGCGGAATTTCCAAATCATTGATCTCCGCCAAAGCCAGCCGGCGCCCGTCCGTCGCAACCAACGTAAGCTTGTCCCCCTTGAAGGAAAAGAAAATGCCGTTGAGCACAAAACGCGTCTCATCCATCGAAATCGCGTAATGCGTTTTGCGCAGGGCGTCCTTGAGATCCGCCGCCTTCAGCTTGAACTCCACCGCGCCATCAAACGCGGGCAACCCGGGAAACTCCGCCTCGGGAAGACCGAAAATCCGGTAAACACCCGCACCGCTGCGCAGCGTGGAAACGCTTTTCTCATCCACCTCCACCTCGATGTCGGTCTTGGGCAAATCCTTGACCAAGGTGCTCAAACGCCGCGCAGGCAATGTGGTCGAGCCGGATTTCCCAATCTTCGCGGCAACCTTGGTGCGAACGGTGAAATCCAAGTCGGTCGAAGTCAGGGTCAGTTGCCCGTCGGACGCCTGGAGAAGAACGTTGGAAAGAATGGGCACTGTACTGCGGGTACTGACGGCACTGATGGCGTTTTGCAAGCCGTCGGAAAAGGCCTCCTGCGTGATGGTGAATTTCATGTGTTGTTCTTTTTCTCGCCCGCTGACGCGGCAATCTGTTTTATGTCGGAAAATTCGGCGCAACTGTCAAAGCCAAACGGCTTCATCCGCGCTGCAACGAAGCCTCCAAAAAGCCGATCACCTGGCGCAGACTCTCCTCTTTGTCCATGCGTGCCTGCACCGTTTTGCAGGCGTGAATGACCGTGCCGTGATCTCGCCCGCCAAACGCCTCCCCAATATCCTGAAGGGAATTCTTTGTCTGCCGCCGCGAAATATACATCGCCACCTGCCGCGAAAAAGCTATGTGCGCCGTCCGACGCTTGCCCGTCATGTCCGCAAGCCGCACATCGTAATGCTCAGCCACCTTCCGCTGCACCTGATCCACCGTAACCGCACGCCGCGCCTCCTCCTGCAAAATGTCGCGCAACAAATGCTCCATGGATTCGTCTCCAAGTGGACGTCCGCTTAAGGAAGCAAAGGATGCCACACGCAACAGGGCGCCTTCGAGACGTCGCACGTTGGATCGAATGCGGTGTGCGAGATATTCCAAGACATGCGCCGGGAGATTAACCTGCAGGCCGTCCGCCTTGCGGCGAAGAATCGCCAGGCGCGTCTCCAGATCGGGTGGCTGCAGCTCCGCCGTCAGCCCCCACTCAAAGCGGGAAACAAGACGCTGCTCCAACTGCGCAATTTCGCTCGGCGGCAAGTCGCTGGACAAAACAATCTGTTTGCGCCCCTCAAAAAGGGAATTGAAGGTGTGAAAAAATTCCTCCTGGGAACGCTCCTTGCCGGCGAGAAACTGAATGTCGTCAATCAACAGCACATCCGCCTGCCGATAACGTCGGCGAAATTTTACCAGGGAATTGGTTTGAATGGCCTGAATGAATTCGTTTGTAAAAGTTTCGCTGCGCACATAGGCGACTTTTGTGCCGCCCCTTGTGGCCGCAATGTGATGGCCAATGGCGTGCAACAAATGCGTTTTCCCAAGGCCGACACCGCCGTGAATGAAGAGCGGGTTGTAGGTGCGCGAGGGGGATTTTGCCACCGCCAGCGAGGCGGCGTGGGCAAATTCGCTGTTGGAGCCGACCACAAACGAATCAAAAACATACTGCGGATTCAGGCCCCGCGCGCTTTGGGCGGACGGCTCTTTCTCCGGAGTTTCCTCCTCCGGGGCCGCCGGGGTGTCCTGACAAGCTGGAGCCACGGCGTTTTCAATCCGAAAGTCCAAGGCCCGCCGCCCGCCGAACACCAGCATCAATACCGCCTGAACCTGCGCCGCATAATTGCTCTCGATCCAAACCTGATAAATGCTGTTGGGAATAACCAGGGTCAGAGCCTTGGACGTCACTCCGCCCAGCCGCAATGTGGAAAACCATCTGTCGTAAATTCCCTCCCCCAATTCGGCCTGCAAGGCCGATGAAATGCGGCTCCACAGGGCTTCGAGTTCCGCATCCGAGGGTGAGTTATTCACCGTGTCGGCCTCATCCGGAACAGAAACATCCGCCCGCGCATGACGACAACGCGCCCTCTGTGTATCAGAGGAGGCGACATTCGGGCGACGGGAGGCGGTTCGTGACATAAAGTTCTTCTGTTAAGGGAGTCAAATGCCAATCCTTCCAACCAATCCGGCGGAAGGATGAAACATGGAAATGCGGAGCCAAAAAGCCGGAGAATGGCGCCTCCCGATAAATTGCGGGAAACGCACAAAACCAATGTTACTCACAAGTTGTTCACAATGGGTCTGGTTTTCTTGCGCCGTCACAAGCGCGAGCGTATCGCCGGCAAAAACCGGGCTCAAGATTTTTACGCCCTTCCAAAACTTTTTATGAAAATCGCTTGACCCGCCGACGCCGCCTGCGGAGCCGCAATCAAAGGGGACGCAAGGAATCCCGCGTTTCCCGCATCCCCGCGAATCACGAATCACAGCCCGTTCGCGGACTTTCCTCCGCTCCGGGCGTCCGGAAAATTCCGGCAAAGGCAATGGTGAAAATTGTACCGACAAGCACGTAGTAAGGCCAGGCAATGGCCGGCCACCAGTCGGGCAAAAAGGCTCCAAACGCCCAATCCGCCGGCACGATCTTTCCACGCAACAGCGCCCCGAGATCAATCGCGGGCACCTTGATTTTGCACAGCGTCAATACGGCGGCAATTCCCACAAGCATGGCGAAAACATTGGCGCGGTCGCTGCCGCGTCGTTTCGTGAGCATTCCGAGCAGAAACACGCCGAGCAGACTGCCGTAGCTGTAACCAAGAATGCCAAGCGCCAGCGGAATTATGGTGATGTTCGTTTTTAACACGGCATAAGCCGCCGCCGTCGCCACGCCGACCATCGCCGCACCGAAAACGACCGTTGCCAGGCGCGCCACCGTCACGGAGCGTCGGTCGGACACCTCGCCGCCGCCGAGATAGGGCAAATAAATATCGCGGACAAACGACGTGGCCAGCGCGTTGAGTGCGGCGGATGTGGAACCCATCATTGTGGCGAAAACACCCGCCACGATCAGCCCGCGCACAACCACCGGCATCTCATTGACAATGTAATGGGCGAACACCTCATTGTGTTGCGCGGGCAATGAGGGATCCGGCGTCACCTGATAATGAACGGCCAACAGCATGCCGATGAAAAGGAAGCCAAGGACAATCGGTATGTCGGCGAATCCGCTGACAATAAGGGAACGCCGGGCTTTGGCCGGATTTTCCGCCGTGAGCAAACGCTGCACCATATCCTGATCGGTGCCGTGCGTCGCCATCGTGAAAAACGTCGAGCCGATGACGGCTGCAAAAATCGTGTAAGGCGTTTCCAGCATTCCCTTGAGCGCCGCCCCGAACGGCTTGGATGCGTCCCACCCCGTTTGAAACATCCCGGCACCCGGATCGGACTGAAAGCTCGCCGTCACCGCCGCCATGCCCCCGGGTATGGAATAAAGAATCGCACCAATGGCAAAAAAAATCGCGCCGATCATCAGACATGCCTGGATCAGATCCGTCCACACCACCGCCTTGATTCCCCCGACCGCCGTGTAAATTGTCGTCACAAGCGTGGTAAAAAGAATCCCCCAGAAATACGTTCCCAGCGTGATCGGAGCGTCCGGCCACAGATAGCGCCACACCACCACGATAATCACGCCGCCCAGATAAAGACGCACGCCGATACCAAGCACCCGCGTTATCAAAAAAATGACGCTCGCCATGTTGCGCGTCCGCGCGCCGAACCGAATGTCGAGAAATTCGTAAATGCTCTGCACTTTGTTGCGGTAGTAGGGGGCGATAAAAAGGAAGGCGATGACGAATCTCGCGAGGACGGTGCCAATGGCCAGCTGCGCATAGGAAAAGCTTCGCGTCGCATATCCCTCCGCCGGCGCGCCAAGAAATGTGGCCGCACTGGTCTCCGCCGCGACAATCGAGGCCAGCACCGCCCACCACGGGATTTTGTTCCCACCCAATGTAAACTCCCGCAGGCTGTCGTTCCCGCGCCCGGCACGCAAACCGATGCCAACAATCACGGCAAAATACGCCGCCACAACAACGGCATCCGCAACAAGGGCGGCGTTCATTGCGGGGATTGATTTCGAAATTGCATCAGTTCAACTCCCGCATGAGCACCTTGGACTGCCGTCCGCCGCTCTCATATTTCCTAAGCCGCGCCGCCGGCAGCATCCGGGGCTCCACCTCGTGAAACCCGCCTTTTATTTGAAGATAGTTGTACGCCTGTGTGCTGAGGGCGAACAGCCGCTTGAGACCTTTCTCCCGCGCCAGATTTTCAATAAAGGCCATCAGCCGAATTCCATGCCCCTCGTTGGCGTGATCCTTGTGGACATACAAACAGGCCAGCTCGCCACACTCCTCCTCCGGATAAACATGCAACGCCACGCAGCCGGTCAGCTTGCCGTCAATCACCAGCGCCCAATAATCCTGCATGCGCTCAAGAATGTCGGTGCGCCGCCGCCGCATCAGCTCCTCGCTTTCCATGGACTGCCGAATCAACGCCATCATGGTGCGCACGTCCTTTTTAAAAATCCGGCGGATCTGCTGATATTCGTTGGAATAAATCATCGCGCCCACACCCTCGTTGCTGAACACCTCATCCAACAGGGCTTCATCGGCATGGCCGTCCAATAAATGAATGCGCGACACGCCCTGACGACAGGCCTTCGCGCCGTATTCGAGTTTGGAATAAAGATTGGTTCCCGCACTGCCGACACGCCTCTTGCAAAACTCCTCCGCATCGGCAATGGCAAGCTGCCGGGGAAGCACCCCCCCGCCGGGCAGACGGGTTTCCGCCGACAAATAAATCACCTTTGTCGCATGCAATGCCTCGGCAACCTCCGCCGCCGCGTGATCGGAATTCACGCGATATGTGTGTCCCTCTCCATCAACCCCCAGCGGCGGAATCACCGGAATGATCCCCTCATCCAACAGCGTGCGCAAAAACTTCACATCCACCCGCTCGATCCTCCCCGTGTGCCGACGATCAACCCCGCCCAAAATGCCGGCAGGATGCGCAACGATTGCATTGGCATAAGCCGCCCGCAAATCCACCGTGGCCAGACCCTCCAAAATTTCATGCGTCAACCGCACCGCCGCATCCATGCTCACCTCCAGCGTGGCCTTGTCCGTAATGCCTGTGCCATCCGTATTGCTGGGTTCAATGCCAACCTTCTTTGCTGCAATCTGAATTTGATGACTCGCGCCGTGAACCAAAACAATCCGGATACTCAACGAACGCAGCACGGCCAAATCCAACAGGATGTTTGAAAAATTCGGCGACGCCGCAATTTCTCCATCCACAGCCACCACGAAAATCTTTTCACGAAAGCGTGGCACATATTGCAAAATTTCCCTCAGATCACTGGCATTCACGGCGAAAGTGTTATGAAGTTTTGCCGGAAAATATCAACGAGGAAACGACAAATAACGCAAATACACTCGGCTTACGACTTGAGGGCCATAAAACGCGACGGCACAGTGCCGGCATGACACAGGGAAGGGAACTGCTCTGCACCAAGGTCGTCGCATGGGAGAAAACCGACGGACTGCTGCTCAATCCCCGAATGCCGCCCGCCTGGCGTACCCGCATTTTGGATGCCGTCTTTCCCCATCTGCCGAACCACATTTGGCTGACCACATCAGGCACCGGCGGACACGTCAAAATTGTCGCCCTTTCCCGCGCTGCGTTCGAGGCATCAGCGTCGGCGGTGAATGCACACCTCTCCGCAACACCAAACGATGTTTGGATCAATCCCCTGCCATTGTTCCATGCCGGCGGCCTGGGCATTGTCGTCCG
>JACTMZ010000057.1 GCA_014584375.1 Verrucomicrobiota bacterium
ATCGAAACGCTGCTATAATGCGCGGATGCACAGACTTTTCATTGCCGCGTGTCTATGGGCGGCGGCCTGCGGATCACTTTTTGCACAGGAGCTCAACGGACAGCAACTCGTCAAAGCCTCGCTGATCGCCGACACGGAGGCCATTGTTCCCGGCAAGCCGTTTCGCCTTGGGCTGCATCTCCGCATGGCGCCGGGCTGGCATGTTTATTGGAAGAATCCCGGCGACTCGGGGCTCGACACGGAGTTCAACCTCGAATTGCCCGAAGGCTTCACCGCCTCCCCCGTCGCCTGGCCAATTCCACGCCGGTTTGTCGAGCCGGGCGACATTCAGGTTTACGCCTACAAGGATGAGGTGTTGCTGACGATCACCGTCACGCCGCCGGCGGATTTGACCGGCTCCGTCGAAATCAAGGCGCGCGCCTCGTGGCTCGTTTGCGAAGTCAGTTGCATCCCAGGCAAGGCCGACCTCGCCATCACTCTGCCCGTCGGCACCAACGTGGTTCCGGCCAACACCGAGCTTTTTACCAAATACGATGCCCTGCTCCCGTCTGCGGCACCGCCGCCGTTTGAAGTTCAATGGACACCGACGCCGACCGGCTGGAATCTCGGATTGCGCGGAGTTCCCGCCGATTCCAAGCGGGCGGAATTTTTTCCCTATGCCAATGAAAACGGATCCCCTGGCCCGGCGGAACCTCGTGAAATCGCCGGAGACAACGCCGATCTCTCCATCCCGTCCGTCGGCTCCGCGCCGGTCAGCGGCGTCATCGTTCTGGAAAACGGCGGACGTCACGGATGGATCGTCTCGAGCGCGACAAGCGCATCCGCTCCCGCCAAAGCAGCGGAAGCGCCGCCCGCACCCTCCACTGCGTCATTTTGGACAATCCTTCTCTTTGCCTTCATCGGCGGATTCATCCTGAATCTCATGCCCTGCGTTTTGCCGGTGATTTCGCTGAAAATTTTTGGCTTCATGCGGCAGGCGGGCGATTCACGGGGCGACATTCTCAAGCACGGCCTGTCGTTTATCGCGGGCATCTTCGTGTGGTTTCTGGGACTGGCGACCGTCATTGTGGCGCTCAAATCCGCAGGCAACGAAGTGACCTGGGCATTTCAATTTCAGAATCCGTGGTTCAATTTCATCATTGGTGCGGTGGTGTTTGTTTTTTCGCTCAACCTTTTTGGCGTCTTTGAAATTGTGCTTCCCGGGCGGGCGGCCACCGGGCTTGCCGAAGCGGCGGGGCGGAGCGGATTCGGCGGATCTTTTGCCCAGGGCATTCTTGCCACGCTGCTGGCCACGCCCTGCACCGCGCCCTTTCTCGGCACGGCGCTTGGATTCGCCTTCAGCCGCTCACCGTCGGTTATTTTCGCCATCTTCGCCGCCATCGCCGCCGGAATGGGATTTCCCTACATCCTTCTTTCGGCAAAACCCGGATGGATGAAATATTTGCCCAAGCCCGGACTGTGGATGGAGCGGCTCAAGCAATTCATGGGCTTCCCGCTCATTGCGACCCTGCTTTGGCTGCTCTACATCATCGGGCAGCAGCGCGGTTCGGAAGCCATCGTCTGGGCCATGGCCACCTATCTTTTCCTCGGCATTGCCGCCTGGCTTTACGGCGCTTTTATCGGGCCGCTCTCCTCGGCGCGCTCCCGGTGGCTGGCAGCTCTCGGGATCATTCTGTCGCTTCTGATCGGACTCGGATTTTTCGCCGGACGCCTTTTTGCCGCGTCCGCCGCCGTCACTCCCGCCAATAAATCCACAAACAATGCGGACAACATTCCCTGGGTTCCCTTTTCCCAGGAAAAATTGGACGAGCTGCTCGCCGAAGGGCGTCCGGTCTTTCTGGATTTCACCGCCGAATGGTGCATCACCTGTAAGTTCAATGAAAAGACTGCCATCAATACGGCAAATGTACGCCAGGCATTTGATCGCCTCGGCATTGTGCCGATGAAGGCGGACTGGACAAACGCCAATCCTGAAATCACCCGCAAACTCGCGCAGTTTGGGCGTGTCGGCGTTCCGTTTTACGTCTTTTACGGAGCCGGGCAAAAAGATGACCCAGTGATTCTTCCGGAGCTTCTGACCGAACAAATTGTCCTGCGCGCCCTCGGCGCCAATGAATGATGAAGTCCGCCGCCTTTTTCAAAAAGCCCATGAAACCAATCCTTGCCCTTATTATTTTAACAATCGCCACCGCCGGAACAGCGCGCGCCGATGTGGAAATTGGAAAATCTGCGCCGGCATTTTCCGTCATCGGTTCGGATGGCAAAACGCACAGCCTCGCCGACTACAAAGGAAAGTTCGTCGTCCTGGAATGGTTGAATTACGAATGCCCCTTCGTCGCCAAACATTACAACAGCGGAAACATGCAGAAGCTGCAGAAAAAATACACCGCGCAGGATGTCATCTGGCTTTCCGTGATTTCCTCCAAACCCGGCGCACAAGGTCATTCGTCTCCCGAAAAGGCCAATCAGGATAAAGCTGCGCACAATTCCGCCGCCACCGCCGTTTTGCTTGACGAAGACGGCACCGTCGGACGCCTCTACGCCGCCAAAGTCACGCCTCACATGTTTGTCATCAATCCGGAAGGAACCCTTATTTATGCGGGTGGAATTGATGACAAGCGCTCCACCGATGTTGCGGACATCGCCACGGCGAAAAACCATGTGGAGCAAGCACTCAACGAGGCATTGTCCGGCAAGCCCGTTTCCAAGCCCACCACGCGAGCTTATGGCTGCTCGATCAAATATTGAGCTGAATCAGGGGATTTTCAGCTCCATGCCGATTTTCAGCTTGGTCGGATCAGGCAATGTTTCCTTGTTTGCATCGGCGATCTTCTGCCATTGCCCGGCCTTGCCATAATACTTCCTTGAAATACCCGCGAGCGTGTCCCCCTTGACGACGGTGTGCATGCGGGGCGCAGACGCCGCCGCTGCGGGAGCCGCCGGCTGCACCGGCTGAACTCCGGCGGATGACACGGCGTCGGTCGCCGTCGCGACATGGACGGGAACCGCGCGTCGAACCTCGGGTTCAGGCGTGGCGACGGGAACCGGCGCGGGTGGCGGCGTTGCGGCCACCACCATGGCCGGCGGCGGCGCTGCCGGGCGGGCGACGGGAGCAGCCGGGCGGGACTCGGACGACGTTCCACGGGAGGCTTGTTGTCCGCGTCGCAATTCAGCGACCTGTTTTTGCAATTCAAGGTTTTCGTTTTTAAGCCGCGCCGCCTCGCGCGCGGGGATAATCGAACCGTCGGCCAAATTGGAAACAATCGTCAGGCGCAGACGATCTGCATACGTTTTGACATCCGTCGCGAACTGCCCCTGCGGTGCCAGCTCCAGATAGCGCTCAAAATGATGCAATGCGGCCACCGGATTTTTGAGCTGATCCTCATAAAGCAGCCCCAGCCGGTAATGCGCCTCGGCGGAAAGCATGGTGCCGTCCAAAGCCGATTCATAATGCTGAACGGCGCGCTGCACCTCACCGCGCGACATCGCGTCATTCCCCTCACGCATGTGACGGCTGGTTTGCGAAATCGTGAGAAGATCGCAACCGGACAAAAGGATCGAAGCCACAACGGACGCCATTGCGAGCCGGGCGACGCGCTCGCTTGCTGCTGGTTTGTTCATGCCGCGCATGATAAACTCCCTCGCATGTCACGCAAGGCTGTCATTTCCACCTGGGCGGTCCTGCTGCTTTTATCCGTCGGCTGCGCGCGCGTGCGGGAAACAAGCGCTCCTCGCGAATCCGCTGTCAGCGCGACTTTGCAGCCCGCGACACCGGAAAAGACGATTGTCACCCGTCATCCACCCCGCCGCACCGCCCCGCACTCCCGCGCGCGCCCCGCACCCACGCCGCGCACGGCGTCGGCGCAGCCCGGTGCAGTCGCACAACCGCCGGATTCACGTCACTCGGATTTGCCCTCGCTTATCAACGCCAATTCCATTTGGACCGCCAACGGACGAAGCCTCGTCGTCAGCCGCGACATTGACACTCCCGTCCCGCTCTTTCGTCAGGCCATTGTCCTGGCCGCCGTTCGCGATGCGCTTGCCGACTCTCCGATTGAGCCAAAGGCGGAATTTCTCAAAGGAACACTCACCCTCACCTTCGACAAGGGAACCAGCGTTGAAATGGCCCGGGACATCAATCGCACGATCGCCATTCCGGAAGTTGCCAGACTCGCCGTTTTGATCGGCGGGTGAAACCGAGGCAGGGAGGGAACACGGTCGTCCAATCGTCATGATGGAGGCACGGGCATTATTGGAAACAGGCGGAATGCCCGTTTTCTCCCCAATCAATCCTACGCCGCGCGAGAGTGCGTGTGCTCTCCGAAATTTTAATAGGCGATATCAGCGCCGCCCGGACCGAGCAGGGTGGCCTTGACCCGATGCGGATTCGTGCCGTTAAACGTGACGGTATAATCCGAACTGGGCATGAAATTGCTGAGCGTCGCCTGCGGGAAGGCGAGATAGGGCTTGATGAGGGTGTAGCGCTGCTCACTGCTTTTTCCCGCCCACGCGCTCGCGGCTGCGCTCGTCCCAACAGCCTGAAAATAGGCGGCGGCACCGAGATTGAGCGCCTCGGCGCGGGCTTTGGCAAGGTTCAACTCGCTGTCGCTTTTCACCTGCACGATATTCGGGAAAGCGAAGTACAGGATGATCGCCAGCACAGCGAGGACGACCAGAAGTTCGACAAGGCTGAACCCCCGCTGCGCCGGGCGCGCGGAGAGTCCTGTGAGAAGGAATTTCATTTGTTTACCCATAGCACCGAGGGCTGACCCGCGCCAGCCGGCCATGCTGAAAATTGCAATTTGGCATTGGCTCCATCCAGCGCGGCACTGGACACATCATTATTGCTGCCCGAAAGCGAGGAGTAAGTGGCGGTTTGCAAATAATTCTGCAAAAGCGCGAGTTTATTGCCAGTATAAGCCGCCTTCGCAGCAGCAAGCCCTCCGCCTCCGCTCGACTGCGCCACAATCCAATTGCCAAGGGCTGTTTGCAACTCCACCTGCTGCTGGCGGGCTGTGGAAAGATGGGCCGATCCCCGAATGTTGATGATCTGAGGCAGAACCAAGGCGGCCAACACGGCCAAAATGGCGATGACGACGAGAATTTCCACCAAGGAAAAAGCCCGGCTCTTCATGGAAACGGGGGAAATCATGACTCTGAAATACTGACGCACATCGAATAAAAAACAAGCCCCGGTTTCCCGGGGCTTGTTTGTATATGGCTTTTACACCGAATTATTGACCGTCAGTGTATGTAAATATCACTGGAGGAGTTGTCGCGGTATTGGTCCATGAAAAGCCGTTGGTAATGTCAGCAAGCACGGCGTTTGTGTTTCCCATTGCCTGAATGTTCGCGAGAAACCGCGTCTGTTCATTGAGATTGGCCGCATTCCTTGCGTTTACAGCCGCTTCACGGGTTCCGGTGATGTTGGGAATTGCAATCGCCGCGATGACCGCGATGACCGCAATGACGACGAGGAGTTCCACCAAGCTGAAGGCCGAGTTGAACTTTGCTTTGAGTGATGTGGTTTTGGTTTTCATAACGATGCAAGAATCGCGTGGGCGCCCGCGCTTCGCAATTTCCGCGATCCCGTGTTTTTCGATAGGGTTTTCCTGTATTTTCGCAACCGCCTTCCGGGTGCGGCCCGGGCGGCGGGGAGTTTGACGGGCCCTGTAAAATAGCCCTCCATGAACACAGCACCGGCGCGTATTTTTCGTTATCCGTCGGGTTCGCTCAATGTCAACGGCTTCAGTTTTTTCAACGCTGTGTCATTTCAAATCGTGCTGGGGCCGCCGATGATTCTCTATGCGAAATCCCTCGGAGCCTCCTCGCTCATTCTCGGCATCATCGCCTCGCTCACGCCTATTTTATCCATCTCGCAACTGGTCGCGGCACGCCATTTGCACCGCACGGGCTACCGTCATTTCATTCTCGCGGGATGGGGGGCGCGCACATTTTTCACGCTGTGCGTGGCGATTCTTCCGATTATGCCGGGGCTTGCACCACCGCTCCGACTGGCCGCGCTGGTGGCACTGCTTTTCATCTTCAATTTCCTGCGCGGCATTGTTGCCGGAGCGTGGCTGCCGTGGCTGACGATATTGATTCCGGAGGAAATGCGGGGGCGTTTTCTTTCCCGGGATCAGGCATTCCTGCAAATCGGCTGTTTATCGGCGCTGTTGGTCTCGGCATGGATAATGTCAGGCGAAGCCGAGCCGCTCGAATACACGGCGGTTTTCGGAATCAGCCTGGTGGCCGCACTGGCCAGCCTGTGGTTCATCCGCCGCATTCCCGAGGCGGATTCGCAGGAAGAGCGGCGTCAATCAGGAACCCCAGTGCCCTGGATGGCCATGCTGCGGCATCCGCCATTTGCGCGTCTGCTGTGGTTTACGACGGCCTACGCGGCGGCGATCGGAAGCATGGGGGTGTTCATTGTGGAATTTCTCGCGGTGCGGGGAAAATTCGCGGAGGACGCAATTTTGCTGCTCGGCTCGCCGACCTTTATCGGAGCGGTGCTCGGGGTGACGCTGGCCAGCCCCCGCATGGACGCAAGCGGCAGCAAGCCCTGGCTGCGCGGATCGCTCCTGCTACTTGCCGGAGTAATCGCCGGATGGCTGGCCCTGGCCGGCGGCGTGGTGCCAATGAACCCGGCATTTGTCGGCGCCCTGAATTTTTTCGGCGGACTCGCAGGCGCACTTTTCGGCGTCGCCAACATCCGCATCACCATGGGAAGCATTCCCGTGATGGGACGAAACCATTTCTTCGCGCTCTATTCCGTCATATCCGGCCTCGCCCTCGGCTTCGCTCCAATCCTGTGGGGAGCGACGCTGGATCTGCTCAAAATGCTGAATATTCAGGCAGGGCCGTTTTTGCTGGATCGCTACACCGTGTATTTCGCGGCACTCCTGTCGCTGGCAGCGTTCAATCTGCGCCTGACCGATCACCTGCACGAAAAACGGACTCAAAAAAATCCATTTTCTGCTTGAACGTATGTATGATTACGTATGAAAATCCCCTGCTAAACACCAATAAAACATAAAAGCGGGAACCCGTTCTTGAAAACATCACCCATTAAAACCTTTTTACTTCTTTCCCTGCTTTTGCCATGCGGTCTGTTGGCGCAGGATGTTTCGATTCCGTCGCTGGGCGGCCAGCGTGCAGCCAATCCTTTGGCGGCCACCTCCGTTCCCGCCAGCCGCTACAACATCAAGGCGGGGCCGATGCAGATGCTTTTCACGGCGGGCGTGGGGGCGGAATACAACAGCAATGTCAATCTGTCGAATGACGATCCGCAGCCGGATTTCATCGTAACCCCGCGTGTGGGCATGGGTGTTTTCTGGCCGATGACCAAGATGAACCGGCTGCGATTTTACGTACAGCTCGGCTACCAGTACTACCTAAACAACGCCTATCTGAATCAACAGACGCTGGTCATTGATCCGGGCACCGAGTTTGTGTTCAACCTGCGCGTCAACATTCCAAATCTGCACATCACCTTCTTCGACAGGCCGACGATCACGGTGAACCCCGTGGATAATCCGACATTCCGGGGCGAAGGAAACAGCGCGGCAAATTACAGCATATTCAACAACACGGCCGGAGTGAATCTTCTGTGGGATCTCAACGACGTGTGGATCGGGCTGGGATATTCCAATTTCCTGCAATACGCGCTCAATCCGGATTTCGATTACACCAACCGCAATTCCAACCAGGTATTTGCAAACATTTCCCTTCTCGTTCTGCCGTATTTGCGCGTGGGCTTGGAAGGTTCGGCCACAAGCACCGTTTATATCAATGGCCCGTCATCGGGAGCCAACGCCCTCAATGACAGCATGAGCTACACCCTCGGCCCTTTTGCCAGCGGGCAGCTTTCGCGCTATGTTGACTGGACGGCGGGTGTGGGCTGGCAAATCACCGATTACAATGACAGCAACAATCCGCTGAACACCGGCAACTACAGCGACCCTTACTACTACATCAGCATCAATCATACGGTGAACCGATTCTTCAGCCATCGCATCATGTCCGGCCTGGAAGCCATTCCGAGCATGGAGTCCAATTACGCGCAGCTTTTCTATCTTCGCTACGCCTTCAATTGGCTGCTGATCAACAACTGGTCGCTCGGCGGCTCGGCATTTTATGAAAATGCAAACGAGTCCCCCGGGCCCTATTCCGAAAACTTTGACCGACTCGGCGCCAGCCTGTGGCTCAATTACCAAATCACCAAGCACTGGCTGCTCAATTTCTATTGCGGCGTCCTGTCCAAAGGCTCCTCCGCCTCCTTCGACGGCTACAATCAACAGCGTTTCGGTGCCAATCTGACCTACGCGTTCTGAGTTGATGATTCCCATGCCAACGACGCCCTTAAGCGCCTCCCGGCGCCAAACGGTCGCCGCCCTCTGCGGTGTCCTGTCGCTGCTCCCGCTCCATTCCGTGATGGCGCAATCCCTGCAGCAGCCCGTGCTCACACCCGCCCGCCCGCTGGAACAGCCGGCGGGAACACCCCCTCCCCCCCTGCCGGAGAATCCGCCGACCCGCGCCGGTGTCGCCCCGGTCGCCACGACCGTTTCCATGGATGTGCTGGACGACAGCCGACAGCTCGGACGCGGGGATGTCGTCAACTTTCGCGTCGTCGAGGATCGCGATCCCGCCGTCAGTCTGCAGGTCACCGACTCGGGGGATTTGGAGGTTCCCTACATCGGGCGCGTTCACGCCGAGGGAAAAAGCCCGCGCACGGTGGCCTTTGAAATCAAATCCCTGCTGGAACGCGACTATTATCATCACGCCACCGTCATCATCGGACTCGACACCGAAGGCCAGCGTTCTCCCGGGCGCATCTACGTCACGGGCGCCGTAAAGGGCGGTGCGGGCCCGCAGGAAATTCCGCCAAACGAAGTGTTCACCGTCAGCAAGGCCATCCTGCGTGCCGGAGGTTTTGCGGACTTTGCCAACCAGCGCAAAGTCAAGCTCACGCGTTCCAAGCCGGACGGCACCACGGAGACGATGACGGTGGATGTGAAGGAGATTATTGAAAAGGGGCGGCTTGACCTTGATGTTGAAGTGAAGCCGAATGATTACATTCTCGTTACCGAGCGTTTGATCAATTTTTAAAGACGGGCATGTCACAATACGCAGCGGATTCCACGACAGCAGCCGGCGCGCAACAGCATGAGCGCGCGGAAATGCTGCAGCTCACCTTCCAGCGCTACAAATACATGCTGCAAAGCTGGTGGTGGATTCCCCTTCTCACCACGGCGGTCGGCCTGGGCCTGCAGGCGTGGATGATTCTCAGCGCACCGCCCAAATACCAATCGGTCGGGCGCTTGATGATTTCCGGAAAAATCGCACTGCCCGAAGGTGCCGTTTACAATGAGGAGGCGGCCAACTTTTTTGGAACGCAATTGGAATTACTGCAAAGCAGCGAGGTGGCCCGCCGGGCGGACGCACGGGTGCTGGCGCTGAATCCCAACCTCGAAAAAATTCCGGTGAGCCTCTTTGCCTCGGTCATTCCCAAAACATCCATTTTTCAAATCACCGCCCGCGGGAGCAAGCCGGAGCAGACCAAGTCCTATCTCGATGCGGTGCTCGATGAATACATTGCCTACCGCCGAACCCTGCGGGCGGACAAATCGGACGTCACCCTCAGCGCCATCACCGACCAACTCGTAAGCCTCGAAAAGGATCTCCGCAAATCCGAGGAGGACATGTTTGAATGGCAAAAGCAAAACAACGTCGTGTTTTTGCAGGAGGAGGGAAACAGCGCCGGTGCCTACCTGGCGCAGCTCAATCGCAATCTGGCCAATCTCCGCACCGAAAGTCAGCTTCTTGAAACCCTGTCGCTGGATCAAAATCTCGATCGCCGGGCGCAAATGGATGCTTTCGCCGAAAGCAACAAGGACAACCTCAGCGCGCTCATGCGAAATTTCGGGCCGGTGTCCGATTATTTGAAGGCACGCCAGGAACTTCAATTGCTGCGTGCTCAACACGCCGAAATGAGCATCAATCTC
>JACTMZ010000120.1 GCA_014584375.1 Verrucomicrobiota bacterium
GCCGGCCTCGACATCCGGGCAAAACGCCCCGACCTGGCGGTCTCCGCCCTCAATGAACTCGCGACGGAAGCCCGTTCCAATCCGCAGAGAGCCCTGCGCATACGTCTCCTTGCCGCAGAGGCGCACATCGCCGCCGGACAGCCGCGCCGGGCGTTGGAACTGCTGGACGAGCCGATTGATGAAAACGCCGGTGCGGAAAACCGGTATCGCATCGCCGATCTTCAAGGGCGAGCGCTGGCGGCTCTTGGCAACCATCACAGCGCCTACGAAGCCTTCGCCAAGGCCATGACCTTCGCCTCCAACTCCGAAGAAAGCGCGGCGTCGGCGACCAACGCCCTGCTTTCCGCCCTGGCAGCCAATGACGCCCCCCTCGCCCGCAAATCCTACGAAGCGTTGGCCAAGGCCGCACCCGCCGCACCCGACCTGGTTCGCTGGGCGTTTCTCATCGCCGTCGCCGAGGCAAAAAACGGGAATCCGGACAGCCTGGCCGCCCTGGCCCGCCGCGCCCCCGCCGTCGAATACGCCTTCCAATCCAAGATTGCGCTGGCCGAGTGGCATCTCGCCCGGGGCGATACGCCGTCCGCCGAACGAATCCTCCGCACGGCGGGCGACGAAGCGGATAACGAGCAGCGCGGCGCAACGTTGGCGGCGGCGGAGATTTTCACTTCGGACAACGCCGGCTCGCTGCCGCAGGAGGATTTGCTGGCGGCTTGCAAAGCCTTCCTTGAAAAGTTTCCGCAGGCTCCCGAGGCGGTTGACGTTGCCTTCAAGGCGGCCGAACTCCATTCCCGCGCCGGAGATCATGCGTCCGCAGAATCCATTCTCTCCAAACTCGCCGAAGACATCAAAATTCCCGAGACAGCCGCACTGGCGAAATTTCTCGCCGCGCAATCCGCCGCCAAAACCATGAGTGCCGAAGGTGCCGCCCGCGCCATGGCATGGTTTGACGAAATTGCGCAGGGCGCGTCGGCCCTCCGCCATCGCGCACGATTTGAGCAGGCCTCCATTTTGCTCCGGGAAGGAAGATTTCAAAATGCGCTGACTCTTTACGACCGCATTCTGGCCGCCGACTCTCCGCCCGAAGTACGTCTGGCCGCCCTGATGGAAAAAGGTGACACCCTTTTCGCCATGGGAACGACGGAACCCGCCCGATTCGCCGAAGCGTCTGAACTTTATCGAAGCATCGCCAACGAACCCGGCGTTCCTCCCGACTGGCGTGATCAGGCAACTTGCAAAATGGCCGCCGCACTGGCGCAATCCGGGCAAATTTCCGCCGCGCTGGCGGCATACCGTGAAGTTTTGGCGCGAGCGCCGGATGAAACAGCCTCTCCGTTTTGGTTTCAGAAGGCGGGATTTGAAGCCGGGCGTCTGTTGGAAAAACAACAGGATTGGCCCGCCGCCATTGCCGTCTATGATCGCATGGCCGAAGCGTCCGGCTCCAAACACGAGGAGTTCAAACAACGGGCGCGGCGGCTCCGACTCGAACATTTTATTTGGGAAAATTAAACACCATGCTCAACACCACCAACGCCACCGCCGACGGACACATCAAACTCTTCATCCCCGGCCCCGTCGAAGTCTCCGAAAAAACATTCCACGCCTTCAGCAGTCCGCAGATCGGACATCGTGGCTCCGAATTTCCGGCGCTCTACCAATCCATCCATCCCCGACTCCAACAGCTCTTCGGAACCCAGGGCCCGGTTTATCTCTCCACCTCCTCCGCCTGGGGCGTCATGGAAGGCTCACTCCGCAACCTTGTGCAAAAAAAGGTTCTCAACTGCATGTGCGGTGCGTTTTCGGACAAGTGGTTTGATGTCAGCAAACGCTGCGGTCTGCAGGCCGAGGCGCTTCAGGTCGAATGGGGCGAGGCAATCCTTCCCGAAATGATTGAGAAAAAGCTGTCCCAAGGCGGCTTTGACGCCCTCACTCTCATCCACAGCGAAACCTCCACCGGCGTCCTCAACCCGCTCGCCGACATCGCCGCTGTCGTCAAAAAATTCCCCGAAGTCCTGTTCATCGTGGACACGGTGTCCTCATTTTCCACCATGCCGATTCCGATGGACGAGCTGGGCATTGACGTCCTTCTCACCGGCTCGCAGAAGGCCCTGGCCATGCCTCCGGGGCTTTCCCTGTTCAGCGTCAGCGAGCGCGCCCGCGCCCGCGCCGCCGCCACACCCGGTCGCGGCTACTATTTTGACTTTCTCGAATTCCATAAAAATTGGGAAAAATTCATGACGCCGAGCACTCCCTCAACCGCACACATCTGGGCGCTGCAATCCAAGCTCGACGACATCTTCGAGGAAGGCGTCGAAGCCCGCCACGCCCGTCATGCGAAACTTAACGCCATGATTTCCGACTGGGTGACAGCCAATGGCTTCGAGCATTTCGCGCGCGAGGGTTTCCGGGCCAAGTCCCTCGTCTGCGTGCGCAACAATCGCAACATTGACGTCTCCGCCTTCTGCTCCGCCCTTAAAAAGAAGCACAAGGTCGCCATCAACGGCGGCTATGGAAAAATCAAGGGCACCACATTCCGCGTCTCCAACATGGGCGATGAAAGCGAGGCCACCATCGGCGAACTTCTCGGCTGGATGACGGAATGCCTGCCGGGCTGATTTAAAAAAAGCGGGGAGAAAAGCTCCCCGCCCCGTCCTCTCAACCCGAAATCCGCCGGGCCTTTTCCTGCGCTTCAAGGCAAAGGCTGGCGGCCGTGAAAATGTGCTCCTGTGTCATGGCTTTCTCGGTGCGCTCAAGGCAGTCGAGAATGAGCTGTCCAAAAAACGGATATCCGACCTTTCCCGCACACGCGATGCGCTTTTCCCCTTCGCCATCCACGAGGATCAATTGATCGCCGCCATTCTCCGTGGTCACATCAACATACTTGCGAAGCTCAATATATCCCTTCGTTCCCAGGATTACCGTCCGTCCGTCCCCCCACGTTCTCAATCCGTCCGGCGTCAGCCAATCCACGCGATAATAACCCGATGCACCATTGTCGGCGCTCAAATTGCATTCTCCGAAATCCTCGAGTTCCGGATAAGCAGGATTGGCAAAATTGCCGACGGCGCTGGATACGATGCGGGCGGATTTTGCCCCGGTGTAATATAGAAATTGTTCGCCCTGATGACTTCCAATGTCGCAAAGAATGCCGCCGTATTGTTGGCGGTCAAAAAACCAGTCCGGTCGTGACGGGGCATTCAGCCGGTGCGGCCCCAGACCCAGCACCTGAACAACCCGCCCAATGGCGCCCGCCTCCACGAGTGTCCCTGCGTGAACGGCGCATTCCACATGCAGACGCTCGCTGAAATATACCGCATATTTTTGGCCGGTCTCCTCGACAATCCTCCGCGCCTCGTCAAGCTGTCCGCGCTCGGTGAACGGCGTTTTGTCCGTAAAATAATCCTTTCCGGCGCGCATCACCCGGCAGCCGAGCGGGCCGCGCCGATTTGGAATCGCCGCCGCCGCCACAAGCCTTACTTCGGGATCATCCAGAATCTCCTCCTCGGAACGCGCGGGCTTGGCCGTGGGAAATTTTTCGCGAAAGGCGGAAACCTTCGCAGAATCCGGATCATAGACCCACTTGAGAAAACCGCCCGCCTCGACCAGTCCGTTGCACTGACCATAAATGTGCCCGTGATCCAGGCTGCACGCAGCGAATGCAAACTCACCAGCGGCGACCACCGGCGCCGGTTTTCCCACCGGCGCATAATTCATCCCATCGGAAGCACTCATAAAAAATGCCGGATTTCGGCTCCTGCTATTTCGACGTCATGGCAAATGACTTGGAGAAATCCTCCGCACCTGCCTTGGTTTTCGTCATCTTCTTTTTGAACTTTGAATTTTTAATCAGCTCATTGAGCTTGCGCTCGTAGGCGCGCCCGTCCAGCGGAAGAGAGACGGTTTTTTCCGTCAGCGACGAATAGAGAATGGCATTGCCCAATTCCACCGAGCGGATTCCTTCGTGCGCCGGAGCCAGCAGCGGCTTGCCATGCAAAATCGCATCGGTGAAGTTTTTCAAAATGGAAATGTGCCCCGATTCGGTTGACGGAGGGATCGGAATGGAAACATCCCAACACGGAATGACGCCAAAGCGATCCGCCGTTGTTTTACTATATTTCTCCGTCGGAATTTCATTGCGCAAATAACGCAGCACTCCGTTTTCAAGGGTCAGCCGCCCCTGTTCTCCCGTCACTTCCAGACGGTTGGTGCCCGGCGACTCTCCGGTCGAAGTAATAAAGACAGCCGTACTTCCATCGGGATATTCAAAATAGGCCGTCACGTCATCCTCCACCTCGATGTTGTGATAACGTCCGAACTGACAAAATCCGCGCACCTTCGAAGGCATTCCGAAAATCCATTGATAGAGATCCAGATTGTGCGGGCACTGATTGAGAAGAACGCCGCCGCCCTCCCCCTTCCATGTCGCCCGCCAGCCGCCGGAGGCATAATAGGCTTCCGTACGGAACCACGTGGTCACAATCCAGTTCACGCGACGAATTTTTCCAAGCTCCCCACCACGCACCAGTTCGCGCACCTTTTGATAACATGGGTCCGGGCGCACATTGAACATCGCGCCGAAAATTTGTTCGCGATCCGTATGCGCCGCCAACAACTTCTCGGCATCCGCCTTGTGAACCGAAATCGGCTTCTCCACCAGCACATGAAGTCCGGCCTTGAGCGCCGCAATTCCAAGCGTCGTGTGCGCATAATGCGGCGTCGCAATCACCACGGCATCCACCTCGCCCGAAGTGATCAACGCCCCACCATCCTCAAAAAATGACACGCCGGGAAAATTCGCCGCTTTGGATCCGTCCTGATCGCTCACCGCCGACAATTCGCAGCCTGGAATTTTCCCCGAGAAAATTGCATTTGCATGAGCTGACCCCATGCCTCCCAGCCCGATGATTCCCACGCGTACCTTGGAAAGGCGTCGTTTCTTTTTGGACATTGCAACGGTAATTTTACGAAGAAAAACTTCAAAAACAAGCATCGCCTTGTCCATCGAAAACGCCATGTCCCCGCCGGGAATCGAACCCGGATTTAAGGTTTAGGAAACCCTTGTTCTATCCGTTGAACTACGGGGACGGTCGCAAATAAACAGGCTGCGATTTTTAAGCCGCGAAGCAAGTCTGGATCATATCACACGCCTCCGGAAAGCTCATCTTTTCCTCCCCATGACGGGGCATTAAACCCCTTCGGCTTTTTGCCCCAATTCGCGGCGGATGGAAAGGCGATTGATGGCGTTCAAATAGGCGCGGGCGCTGGCTTCGATCACATCGGTGCTGGCACCCTTGCCGGTAATGAGCCGTTCATTGCCAAAATCCACCTTGATCGTCACCTCCCCCAAGGCGTCATGCCCCTGCGTCACCGCCTGAACATTGTATTCCACGAGATTCCCGGATCGTTCCGTCGCGACGTCAATGGCGCGCATCGCGGCATCCACGGCACCGTTTCCGTCGGACGCCGCCTCCTTCGATTCGTCGGCGCGCGTCAGAACCACACGGGCGTGCGGCTTTTTTCCGGAGGACACCGACACATCGAGCGTCTGCAATTGCCACCCCTCGGCCTGCGGCATCATGGAATCATCCACGATGGCCGACAAATCGTCATCATAGACAAATTTCTTTTTGTCCCCGATGTCCTTGAAGCGCGTGAAAACGGCGTCAATCTCACTCTCGCTGAGCTTGTGCCCCATTTGCTCCAGCCGGGCGGCCATTGCATGACGTCCGCTGTGTTTGGTGAGCGGCAGTTCGGTGCCGCCCCAACCGACATCCTTCGGATCCATGATTTCGTAAGTCTCACGCTTTTTCAGAATGCCGTCCTGGTGGATGCCCGAGCTGTGCGCAAAGGCGTTTTCGCCGACAATGGCCTTGCTTCGCTGGACATGCAGGCCGCTCATGCGGCTGACAATGCGCGAAGTTTTGAGGATTTCGCGGGTGCAGACGCCCGTTTCCAATCCGGCAAAAACATCGGGGCGTGTTTTAATGGCCATGACGACTTCCTCCAAAGCCGTATTGCCGGCGCGTTCGCCGATGCCATTGATCGTTCCCTCGACCTGCCGTGCGCCATTTTGGACGGCTGCCAGGGAATTGGCCACGGCCATGCCGAGATCATCATGGCAGTGAACGCTGATGATGGCGTCATCAATATTGCTCACATTGTCCCTGAGGTATTTGATCAGCGCGCCGAACTGACCGGGAACGGCATAGCCCACGGTGTCGGGAATATTCACGGTTGTGGCACCGGCGGCAATGGCGGTTTCCACCACCTGCGCCAAAAATTCCGGCTCCGTGCGCGAGGAGTCCTCCGGAGAAAACTCCACATCCTTCACATGCGATTTCGCCAGCTTCACGCTTTCCGTGGTCAGGCGCAGAATGTCCTCATGCGCCTTCCGCAGCTTGTGCTCGCGGTGAATTTTGGAAGTGGCCAAAAACAGGTGGATGCGTCCGCGTTCCGCCGCCGGTTTGAGCGCCGCCGCCGCCGCCTCGATATCCTTGGGGACACAGCGGGCCAGACCCGCAATGACCGGCCCGCGCACTTCACCGGCAATGTGCCGGACGGCGGCAAAATCGCCGTCACTGATCACCGGAAATCCGGCTTCGATGACATCCACATTGAGGCGGGCGAGCTGCCGGGCGATCTCCAGCTTTTCACGCAAATTCATGGAAGCGCCCGGGCACTGCTCCCCGTCGCGCAGAGTGGTGTCAAAAATAATAACTTTGTCAGACATAAAATTTAAAATGGATTGATGGATTTAAAATACGACACGTCCCCGATGAGCGGGGCAATGGAAAAAACGCGTCCGCAAGCGGCGGACGACTAGCTAAGTCGCGAAAGCAATGCAAAAGGAACACCCGTGCGGGTTGATGGCGCATTGCGAGTCATAGTTGAGCATCGTAACATCATCCTCTTTCGCCTGCAAGGAAAATCCCCCTCCCAACACGATTCCCCTGGGCATTTTGCACAGGCATCAGGAGGGCGACACCACTTCGTTCACGCGACGAACGGCCAACGCGCGTCCGCTTTCCGGATCAACATCAACCGTGACGCCGCAGAGCGCCACATCGCCGCCCGCAACCGGCAGAGCTGTCGGCATGCCGGTCAAAAAACGCCGCAGAATGGAATCCACCGAACGCCCGAGAACCGAATCCACCGGGCCGCACATTCCGGCATCGCAAAGAAACGCCGTTCCACCCGGGAAAATCCGTTCATCCGCCGTCTGCACATGCGTGTGCGTTCCGACCACCGCCGACACCTTGCCATCCAAATAACGTCCGAGCGCAATTTTTTCACTGGTTGTTTCGGCATGAAAATCCACAAAGATCACCTTTGTCGTGGCGCGCATTTTTTCCACCTCCTCCGCCGCCCGGGTGAACGGATTATCCAGCGGCGGATTCATAAAAGTGAGTCCCCGCACATTGAGCACGCCCACCGGGCCCTTGGGAGTATCGAGAATCACAAATCCCGCGCCCGGCGTCCCCTCGGGATAATTGCAAGGCCGCAACAAGCGGGGTTCGGTGACGATGTAGGCGGGAAGATCCTTTTGATCCCAGACATGATCGCCGGTCGTGACAACCGTCGCACCCGCCTTGAGCAATTCGATGCACTGACGTCCGCCGATCCCGCGTCCGCCCGCCGCATTTTCACCATTGACGATTATAAAATCCGCCTCCAGCTCATCCCGCAGTCCCTTGAGGCGTTTTCCCAGGGCCTTGCGTCCCGGTTCGCCCACCACATCACCCAAAAAAAGTATCCGTATCATTGCTTTTGCGTGCAAAAACATAAAGATTCCCCATTTGGTTCACCATGCAATTTTTCCGAATCATCCATTTTCTTCTGCTGATTACGTCCGCTTCCGCGTTTGCGCAAAAGCTCACCCCACTCGCACCGCGCCCCAATTGGAGTTCGCTCGACAAATTCCAGCACACCATCACCAAGGAGGAGTTCACGCGTCTGCTTGAGCAGCTTTACGCTCCAAACGGCGCATGGCGGGGACATTTCACCATCGCCGACGATCATGTGGACGTCGAGACATCGCCGGGCAAACCGTCCTACCGCCTCAACTTTGCGGCGAATGCAGCCGAGGCAAAACCGATTCCCCGCTACTGGCAAAAAAAACGCAGTCTGCAGGGCATGCGAATCGCCATTGATCCCGGGCATCTCGGCGGCGGATGGGCGCGCATGGAGGAGCGATGGTTTCGCATTGGCGACAACAAACCCGTGGCAGAGGGCGACATGACATTATATGTGGCTCGTCTGCTCAAAAAAGAACTGGAACAGCGCGGTGCCAAGGTGTTTCTCACCCGCAACAGCTCCAAACCCGCGACAAAACTGCGCCCAAAAAAACTGCAAAAAGCCGCCGCCGATTCGTTGAGAAATGACGGCCGAAAAATCAACGCCGCAACCCTCAAGGCCGAGAGTGAGCGGCTTTTTTACCGCACGGCGGAAATCCGCGCCCGCGCCGAAAAGGTCAATGAGGGCATTCGTCCGGATCTCGTTCTTGCCCTGCATTTCAACGCCGAAGGATGGGGCAACCCGGCCCGACCCACACTCACCAATATCAATCACCTGCATCTTCTCATCAACGGCTGTTACAGCGCCGACGAACTTTCGCATGAAGATCAGCGCCATGATTTGATGGTCAAACTGCTCAACCGCTCAGGAGCCGAGGAAGCCGCCGTGTCACGCACCGTCGCAGCGTCCATGGCCCGCGCCACCGGACTGCCGCCCTACACGTATTCCTCCGCCATCGCCATCAACGCCGCCGGTTCCCCCTACGTCTGGGCGCGAAACCTGCTGGCCAACCGGCTTTTCGAATGTCCCGTCGTTTATCTCGAACCCTATGTGATGAACAATCGGGAGGTTCACGCCCGCATCCAGCTCGGCGCCTACAAAGGACGGCACCCTGTCGCGGGCACAATGCGCGAAAACATTTTTCGTGAATATGCGCGCGGCGTGGCCGACGGACTCACCGCCTACTACGGAAAATGACGCGCCCTTCGATCCAACAAAATCCATCCGTGCCATCCCCCGCATCCATGCTAAAACCTGCGAAGCCATGAAAATCCTCGCGGTAGCCAACCAAAAAGGCGGTGTCGGCAAGACGACCACCTCGGTCAATCTCGCCGCCGGGCTGGCTGCACGTGACAAGCGCGTCCTGCTCCTGGATCTTGATCCGCAGGGAAACGCCACCAGTGCCATCGGCGGGGACATTGACAACCCGCCCACCCTCTACGGCCCACTCACCGGCGCATCCGACACCGGCTCGTGCATCTCGCCGACGCGAATTAAAAACCTTTCCCTCATCGCCGCAAACCTCGATCTCGCCGGACTGGAAATCGAAGTCGCCCGCATGGAAAATCACCTTCAGCAAATCCGCCGCGTCCTGACACCCCTGCGCGAAGATGGCGCCTTTGATTTCATCATCCTCGACTGCCCGCCCTCCCTCGGCATCCTGATGACCAACGCCCTCGTTGCGGCGGATCAAATTCTGGTCCCCGTACAATGCGAATACTACGCGCTCGAAGGACTCGGGAAGCTGATGTTCATCATGGGTCAAATCCGCGATTCCGGCGCCAATCCCGACCTCACGCTCTCCGGCCTGCTCATGACCATGTTTGACCGCCGAACAAATTTGTCCGACGCCGTGGTCAAGGATGTCCGCAACCATTTTCAGGAGGTGCTCTATGACACCGTCATTCCCCGCACCGTCCGGCTCAGCGAGGCGCCGAGTTTCCAGCGCACCATTTTCGAACATGATCCGCACGGGGTCGGCGCCAAAGCCTATGGCGCCCTCGTCGAGGAATTTCTCAAACGCCAGGGCGCCGGTCTTTCTTTCGTCAACGCCTAAAAGTAAAATGCGGGACGCTCCGTCCGATTTTTTTCCATGACACAAAACGAAACACTCGAACTTTTTCGCCGCACCGGGGCGCTCCTTCACGGGCATTTCGTCCTGCGTTCCGGTCTGCACAGCCGCGATTTTTTGGCCGCCACACAGGTCTGCGGCGCCCTCGCCGACAAATTGCGCGGACTGGATTTTGACACCGTCATTTCCCCCGCTCTCGGCGGTATCCTCGCGGGGCATGAAACGGCGCGGCAGCTCGGCAAGCCTCACATCTTTGCGGAGAAGGACGATCAGGGCGCCCTTGTCCTGCGGCGAGGCTTTTCCATTGAACCCGGCGAACGTTTCGTTGTGATCGAGGATGTTGTGACTCGCGGTGGACGCCTGCTCGAAACCGTCGAAATCATACGCCAACGCGGCGGCGTCGTCACGGCGGCCGCCGCTCTCGTCAATCGTTCCGGCGGAAATCTCCCCGCCATGGATTTTCCGTTTTTGAGTTTGATGGAAATGACCCCCGAAACCTTCGAACCCGACAAACTTCCTCCCGACCTCGCCGGCATTCCCGCCATCAAGCCCGGCAGCAAATAAACCCCTCGCTCCGTCTTCCCGGCGGATCATCCGAAGTGCAAAGCCGTTTGACACCCGGCGCCGGGCGCGGAAAATCGCAATTTTATGGAAACAATCGTCATCGGCCACCGCAATCCCGACATGGACTCGATCTGCTCGGCCGTCGCCTACGCCCAATTAAAGCGCGAGCTGGGTGTGAAAAATGTGCGCGCCGCCCGATCCGGCGCCCTCAACGAACGCGTTTGTTTCGTCCTTGATTTGTTCGACATCCCCCAGCCGGATTTTCTGCCGGACGTCACCCCGCGCGTCGGCGACGCGATGGTCACCGATATTGTCGGAACGAGTCCCGACCGTCCGGTTTCCGAAGCACTGGCAACCATGGTCTCCGGTCGTTTTCGCGCCCTGCCCGTGACGGATGATGATCGGAAGTTTTTTGGCGTCATCAGCGAAAACAAACTGCTTGAAACAGTCCTGCCCTCCCATGTCTCCGCCCCGAGAACCCGCATTGTCCGGGCCGCGCTGTCAAACATCGCCCGTACTTTTGAGGGCAGGGCGCTGACCGGGCGGCTTTCGGACGAAGAGCACGATTTTGCGCTGGTCGTGGCGGCCATGGAAACCGGCACTTTTATGGCGCGGCTCAAGCAAATGGAGCCGTCCCGCACGGCGCTGTTTATCGGCGACCGTCAAAATGTGCAGCTTGAGGCCATTCGCGGAGGTATTCGCGCGCTGATTGTCACCGGCGGCCTCGAGGTTTCCCCGAAAACGCTGGAGGAGGCGGAGAAACACGGGTGCAGCGTCATTTCCTCCCCGTTTGACACGGCCACCAGCGTGATTTTTGCACGCGGGGCCACGATCGCCCGCCACGTCCTCGACCCCACGCCGCAATGCCTCAAGGCCGACATGCCCCTGACCATGGCGCGGCGCATCGTGGCATTGTCCGACCAATTCATTTTTCCCGTGCTCGATGACGAAGGGCGGTTGGAAGGACTACTCTCGAAAACTGATTTTCTCAAGGGCCCGCTGCGACAGTTGATCCTCGTGGATCACAATGAACTCTCGCAGGCGGTTCCGGGAACGGCGGAACTGCCCGTCATTGAAATCCTGGATCATCACCGCCTCGGCAACATGCCGACCGACAAACCCATCCTCTTCATCAATCAACCAGTCGGCTCCACCTGCACCC
>JACTMZ010000134.1 GCA_014584375.1 Verrucomicrobiota bacterium
CCGGACGTTTAAGGAAGCGGCGTTGAGCTTGGGGGCCGGACGCTGGCATGCGGTTTGGACGGTCATTCTTCCCGGCGCATTACCGGGCATTCTCACCGGTACGGTGATTAGCATGGGGCGGGCGGCTGGCGAAACCGCGCCCATTATTTTCACCGCCGCCGTAAGTGTGGGCAAACCGCTGGCTATCTGGCAGACCCTCACCCAGCCGACGCCCGCGCTGTCGTGGAGCATTTACAATCTTGCCACCGAACACGAGGCCGTGGACGAGGTACGGCATGTGCAGTATGGCCTGGTTCTCGCACTGGTGAGCCTGGTTTTGCTGCTGAATCTCGTCGCCATCATTCTAAGGGCGCGTGTTTCCAGAAAGATGCGGGTATGAACAAAGACGAAGACAACAGGACGGAAAATCAGAGCCATGTGGAAGCCGCGGAGTTTTCGATTTTTTACGGAGCCAAGCAGGCGGTCAACCGCGCCACGCTGTCCATCCCGTCCGGGGAAGTCACCGCCATCATCGGCCCGAGCGGTTGTGGGAAAAGCACCTTCCTGCGCGCGATCAACCGCATGAATGATCTCGTTCCCGGATGTCGCACCGAGGGCAGGCTTCTTTTTGACGGACAGGACTTATACAGCCCCCATGTGGATGTGGTGACGCTGCGGCGCAGGGTGGGGATGGTGTTTCAGCGAGCTAATCCTTTTCCCAAGTCCATATTCGACAACGTAGCCTATGGGCCACGCTTGCACGGCAGAGTCAGCCGGGCCGATTGTGGGAGGAAGTGAAGGATCGCCTGAATGATAATGCGTTGAGGCTTTCCGGCGGCCAGCAGCAACGCCTATGCATTGCGCGGGCGCTCGCGGTGGATCCTGAAATCCTCCTGATGGATGAGCCGACATCGGCGCTGGATCCGAGAGCGACATTGCGCATTGAGGATTTGATTGATGAGCTGCGGGGGAGGTACACCATCATTATCGTGACCCACAACATGCAGCAGGCGGCGCGTGTCTCAGACGGCACGATCTTCATGTACGAGGGCAGTGTCGTCGAATGTGGCATCACCAGGGAGCTGTTTACTGCTCCGAAGGAGAAAAGAACGGAAGACTATATTACGGGAAAATTCGGATGATGAGACATTGATTTATGAGAGTACATTTTCAAAGAGACTTGGATAGATTGAACGAGCGACTTTTGACGCTCAGCAGTGAGGTGGAATCCGATGTCCGGTCGGCTGTCTGTGCCTTTGAGGAACGCAAGGAGAGCATCGCCCGGCAGGTTGTGGAGCATGCGGTGCGCATCCATGGTCTGGAAGTGGAGGTGGAGGACGATTGCCTGAAAATTCTCGCCCTGCACCAGCCGGTTGCAGCGGACCTGCGCTATGTCATTGTCGCACTCAAGATCAATCAGAGCCTTAAAAGAATTGGAAATCAGGCGGTTCATATTGCCAAGCGGGGACTGTTTCTCTGCGGGCAGCCGTCGCTCAACATTCCGTTTCGGCTGGGTGAGATGGCCGACAAGGCGCAGGCCATGCTCAAGAAGGTGCTCGATGCCTTCGTGAATGGAAATAGCACGGCAGCACGCGAAGTGTGTGTGGAGGATGGAGAGATAGACACGATCCATCGGGAAATTTTGGAGCAGGCGAAGGCGTCCATACGGCAGAATCCCTCTCTGTTGGAGCCGCTCCTGCAAATCATGCACACATCACGTCACCTGGAGCGGATCGCTGATCAGGCCACGAATATCGCGGAGGATTTGATATTTCTCATCGAAGGTCGGATCGTGCGTCACACGAAGGAAGTTTCCGATGAGACAGGCCGTAGTTGACTTGAATTTTTGATCCTTTCTTGACCTTTTGAATGCGGGGGCGTTTAATGCGTGTTCTCCTCGGACACAAACACAAAATACATACAAGAAATGACTAAAATTGGCATTAATGGGTTCGGGAGAATTGGTCGCCTCGTTTTCCGTGCAATTGCGGAGCAGGGGCTTTTGGGCAAGGACTTCCAGGTTGTTGCGGTCAACGATCTGGTTCCGGCGGACAATCTTGCTTATTTGGTGAAGTACGATTCGACGCAGGGGAGGTTTAAGGGAACCGTAACCAGTGAAAAATCGTCCCCTTCGGTTGCCGAGGACGACACGCTGGTGGTCAATGGTCAGAAAATTAAATGTCTTGCGATCAAGGAAGGCCCGGCGGCGCTTCCCTGGAAGGAACTGGGTGTGGACATTGTTATTGAAAGCACCGGACTGTTCACGGATGCGACCAAGGCCAAGGGCCACCTTGAGGCGGGCGCCAAAAAGGTCATTATTTCCGCTCCGGCGAAAAATGAGGACGTCACGGTTGTTTTGGGCGTCAATGGCGATCAATACGATCCGGCCAAACATCACATCATTTCCAATGCCAGCTGCACAACCAACTGCCTTGCTCCGGTTGTTTACGTTTTGCTCAAGGAGGGCTTTGGCATCGAGGAAGGGCTTATGACCACGGTTCATAGCTACACGGCGACGCAGAAAACCGTGGATGGTCCGTCCAAGAAGGACTGGAAGGGCGGGCGTGCGGCGGCGGCCAACATCATTCCCGCCACCACCGGTGCGGCCAAGGCCACGGCGCTTGTTTGCCCCGAGGTCAAAGGCAAGCTCACCGGCATGTCGTTCCGCGTTCCGACAGCCACCGTTTCCGTCGTGGATCTCACGGTGAAGACGGTGAAGGAAACCAGTTATGAAGAAATCTGCGCGGCCATGAAAAAGGCCAGCGAGACCTATCTCAAGGGCATCCTTGCTTACACGGATGACGAAGTGGTTTCGTCCGATTTCATCCATGACACGGCTTCCAGCATTTTTGACGGCGGTTCGGGCATCGGGCTCAACAGCCGCTTCTTCAAACTCGTAAGCTGGTATGACAACGAGTGGGGCTATAGCAACCGCTGTGTGGATCTTTTGAAAAAGGTCGCGGCCAAACTCTGATTGTTTCCATTAATCAACGGCGTCCGGAGAAATTCGGGCGCCGTTTCTCATCACTCGTCATGGCTGAATTCAAAACACTTCGCGACCTCAATTTTTCCGGAAAGCGCGCCCTTATACGTGTGGATTTCAATGTTCCGCAGGACAAGACAACCGGCGCCATCACCAACAACCAGCGCATTGTCGCTGCGCTGCCGACGATTCAGCATGTTCTCGATGGCGGCGGGTCGGTTGTTCTGATGAGTCATCTCGGGCGTCCGAACGGACGACGGACGGAAAAATTCACCCTGCGTCCGGTGGCGGCGGAATTGGAAAAATTGCTGGGACGTCCGGTGAAGTTTGTTTCCGAATGTGCGGGCTCCACAGCGGAGGATGTTTGCGCGAACATCAAACCCGGCGAGGTTGTTCTTTTGGAAAATCTGCGCTTCCACATCGAGGAGGAGGGCAAGGCGAAGAATGAGGACGGGTCATCCGTCAAGGCCGATCCGGCAAACGTCGCCGCCTTCCGCGAAAGCCTCGGCAAGCTGGGCGATGTCTATGTCAACGACGCCTTCGGCACCGCTCACCGCGCGCATTCCTCAATGGTTGGCGTCAATCTTCCGGAAAAAGCAGCAGGATTTTTGATGGAAAAAGAGCTGAATGCCTTTGCCTCCGTGCTGGATCATCCCAAGCGCCCCCTGCTGGCCATTCTTGGCGGCGCAAAAATTGCGGATAAAATTCCGCTCATCAGCAATCTCATTGAGAAGGCGGATGAAATCATTATTGGCGGAGGCATGGCTTACACTTTTAAAAAGGTGAATGACGGCATGGAAATTGGCGACAGTTTGTTTGACACCGAAGGGGCGAAAATTGTGGCCGATCTCACCGCCAAGGCAAAAGCGCGCGGGGTGAATCTGATTTTTCCCGTGGATTACGTGTGTGCGGATTGTTTTTCCGCCGATGCCAAGACTCTTGCGGCGGACGATGTCTCGGGCATTCCGGAGGGGTGGCAGGGATTGGATGCGGGGCCGAAATCCATTGCTCTTTATCGCGAAGCCATTTTGCGGGCCAAAACCATTCTTTGGAATGGGCCTCCCGGGGTTTTTGAATTTGAAAAATTTTCCGGCGCGACGCGCGCCATGGCTGAGGCGGTGGCGGAGGCCACGGCGCAAGGCGCCATCACAGTGGTGGGTGGTGGCGATACGGCCACAGCCGCCAAAAAGTCCGGAGTGGCGGACAAGGTGAGCCATTGTTCCACCGGCGGCGGGGCGAGCCTGGAGTTTCTCGAAGGCAAGTTGCTCCCGGGGGTTGCGGCTCTGACAAATTGATTCGCCTTCTGTGGCTTGCCCGAATGAGCGAGAGAGTTTAACCTTTTCTTAATGTTATTCATCCGGCGCACGGGCGTTGGAACAAACATGCTCAAGTTCTTACATCGTCAGCAGTTGATCAAAAAGGGTCTCGCCTGCGGCAAATCGCGGCGCAAGGTGGATCAAAGTCCGTTGCGCGAGGCTTTGGCGTGCGGGTGGCTGGCCCGGATGATTGTTTTCGGAGCCTTCGTCGTTGGGCTCGCCCTCCTCATCTTTACCGGCGAGCAGGCGGAGCCGCTTAAAAAATACCTTATTTGTTTGCTCGTCTTCGCCATTTCGGTGGCTCAGCTCTGGGTCAATTATCCGCAGGTCTTTTATCGTAATTCGAGTCTTGCCCTCATTTACGCGATTCTCTTTTTGCAATTGGGGTTGATCAAGGGACTGCTGATGCTGGCGGACAGCGGGAAAATTGATGTTCAGCTCGTGCCCATGCTCATTCCTTATGCGCTGGCTCCGCTGGTGTTTTCCGTTCTTCTGGGGCGTCACCTTGGATTGTTCGGCGGAATTTTGGTGAGTTTGTGGGGGGCGTTTCTCATGCCGGTGATTGACACGGTCTTTCTCGTCATTTCGCTGATTTCCGGCGTGGTGGCCGTTCTTTTTACATTGCAGGTGCGCCGTCGCAGTCAGTTGGTTCGTGCCGGCATCTATGTCGGCGTGGCCGTATGGCTGTTGGGGGCGATTTTCGGGCAGATCGGGGCAAATATTGTGGCGGCTCCGGAGCTGACGGACTGGGCCATGGTCGGATGGCAGACGCTGGCGGCTTTTGGCGTCGGCATGGGGACGGCTGTCGTGGTGGGCGGTGTTTTGCCGATCTTGGAGCATGTTTTTGGAATCACCACCGACATATCCTGGTTGGAGTCGGCGGATTTGAACCATCCTCTGCTCAAGCGCATGACGCTGGAGGCGCCCGGCACTTATCATCACAGCCTTGCCGTGGCCAATCTTGCGGAGGCCGGGGCGGAGTCCATCGGCGCCAATTCAACGCTCTGCCGTGTGTGCTCGTATTTTCATGACATCGGCAAACTGGTGAAACCCGAGTATTTCACCGAGAATATGATCTCCGGCGAAAATCCCCACGAGGATCTTGCACCTTCCATGAGCGCCCTCATCATCATTTCTCATGTGAAGGAAGGTGTGGATCTCGCGCTCAAACACGGGCTCAACGAACGTGTGGTGGACATCATTCGGGAACATCACGGCAATTCGCTTGTTCGCTATTTTTATCAGCGCGCTGTGCAGCAGGCGGAGGATGCCCGGCTCGGGGGCAGGATCATGAATTTACGCGCCGATGACATTCCTGCGGTCAGCGAAGAAAGTTTTCGTTATCCGGGGCCCAATCCCCAGACTCGGGAGAGTGGCATCATTTGTCTGGCCGACGCCGTGGAAAGTGCGTCGCGCAGCCTGGAGCGTCCGACTCCCCAGCGCATTGAGGACCTCGTGGACGAAGTGATCTCCCGCAAAATGGAGGAGGGCCTGCTTGATGAATGTCCGCTGACCCTCGCTGATATCAACAAGCTTGCCGCCAGTTTTCGTTTTACGCTCCTTAATATGATGCACAGCCGCATCGCTTATCCGCAGGATGAGGAAAAAGGGGGCAAGGGCGGACGTCCCATATCCGTCGCGACGGCTTGAGCCGCGCATGAATTCCACCGCAGCTCCGCGATTTGTCTGGCTTCAACGTCAGAGAACCGTGCCCGGGCGTGCGCTGGGCCTTTCGTCAGCGGCGAAAATTGTTCGTCACGCATGGCCGGCAATTTTGGCGGCGCAAAAATCCGGGTCGGTTTTGGGCGACATGGATGAAATAACGGTGGTGCTTGTTTCCGACAGGCGCATTGCCGCGTTACACGGACAATTTCTGGGGAATGCTTCGCCGACGGATGTGATCACGTTTCAACATGGTGAGCTTGTGGTGAGCGTGGAAACCGCCCGGCGGGAGGCGGAGGAGCGAGGTGAAAAGGTCTTTCGGGAGATTGCCCGCTATGTTGTTCACGGGCTTTTGCATTTGGCCGGATGGTCTGACGCCCATGTTCGCCAAGCCTCCGCCATGCACGCCGTGCAGGAGAAAATTTTGGCCTCTGCCGGACCTGATTTGTGATAGGTTGGACAAATGTTCCGCTCGGATTGTGATAGTGAGGCGTCGGCGCAAATCGCCCATTGGTGGCGCGTGGTTGAGATATGCCTGCCCTCGCACGCTCACGCGGGCCCCGCTTCCTTTCTTCCGTCCGGTGCCGAGCGTGTGGATGAAGATTGGGATTTTTGGGCTGAGCAATTTGGTGCGCCGATTTTTGCGCCTTCCTTTGCGTCGCTTTATGCAGCGGCGGTTTCCACCGGCGAGTTGCTGGTTGTGGATGCGGCAATGGGGGCCGCTCTGCCCGAAGAAATGGCGCGGAGAAGCCTGATGCTGGGGCGAAGCGTGTTGTCGGATTTTTTGCCGCCGCGCGGGATGAAGATCTTGGAACGTCTGAGCCGGGCGGCGGACGCCGATTCGTCCCAGGGGCATTTGATCACTGTTTTTGCAGTGAGGGCGCATGGATTTCATATTCCTGCCATCGAGGCGTTCGGTGCGTTTTTGTTGATGGAATGTGTTCTCGGCGCAAGTGCTGTCGGCGTCACTTTGCCTGCATCTCGAATCGCGAAGATGTTGCGCCGTGCCCGCACGGCTTCGCGTGTTGCACCCGCATGCAAACCGGTGGCGATATGAACGGCGGAACGGCCATCGCTGATCCGAAATCACGGACGGATGTCCGGTTGTCCACCCCGTGGAATGTCGTGGTTCACAATGATCCGGTGAATCTCATGTCCTATGTGACCATGGTGTTTCAGCGCGTGTTCGGCTTTTCACAATCGAAGGCCGTAAAGCACATGCTGGAGGTGCATCACAAGGGCCGCTCCCTCGTGTGGTGCGGCGAACGGGAGAGGGCGGAGGCCTACGTCGAGCAATTGCATGGTTTTATGCTTTTGGCGACGCTGGAGCAGGCGGAACATTGACCAATGCGCCTTCAACGATGCTCCGCCGACGCATGGGAAGTTTGCGACATTCCCGTCTTTTTTGAAAAAACATTGCGGGATTTGCCGCACCTGGCGTCATTGCATGACGAGGCGCGGTCGCGGCTGTATCCGGAGCCGGTGGAAAATGATGGATCCGATGACTTGCGAAACGACTGGCGCGAACACGTTCATCCCGAGTTGGAGCGATTGTTTGCCAGCAGTCGCAAAATCGTTTCCGCTGATCTTCTTCGGCTGAAAGTGGATGAGAAGGGATTGCGCCTGGTGATTCCCGCGACGAATTTTGACGCGTGGCTGAACACGCTCAATCAGGCGCGTCTGTCCATTGCCGAAAGGAATGGCTTTGGCGAGGAGGAGCTGAATCACGAAATGTTTCCGGATGTTTCCACGCAGCAGGGCATGGATTTGCTGCGAATGCAATTTTACGCCTTTTTGCAGGAACTGCTGCTGGGGGCGTTGGATTGAATTACGAATGAAACCGGCGGAGACAACGGAGGCGATATTGTTGCGCCGTTCGCGGTTTGGAGAATCCAGCTTTGTGCTGGTGTGGCTCTCGCCGGAACATGGCAAACTGCGCACCGCCGCGAGGGGAACAGCCCGACGCGACGGCGGATTGTGCGGGCGCCTGGATTTATTTTATCACGCGGAAGTTTTGTTTGTGGCGGGAAAAAAATCCGATTTGCACTCCCTGCGCGAAGTGAAACTGCTCGAAACATGGGAGGCTTTGCGCGGAGATTATGTCCGCCTGCTGGCGGCATCCTATTTTGCCGAACTGTGCGACTTGCTGTCCGCTCCGGGACACGCCTCGCAGGGGCTTTTCAATCTGCTGATGCGCGCTCTCGGCTACCTTTGCAGGCAGCGACCTTCAAGACGCTCGGTGGATTTTTTTGAATCCGAAACATGCCGACTGCTGGGCTTCGGTCATTCCGGCAATGCCCTTGCCGCCATCGAGGAACACGCCGGACGCATCCCCTCCAACCGCCGCCGCCTCGAAACAATGATCGCATGACCTTTTCCTCCTCTCCGCAGACCACCGGCAAAATCAAATTGCTTTGCGTGTGGACTGGATTGGGAGGTGTCAGGGAATCCATCCGGGCAGTTTTGCCGCCTGCGTAATCCAGTTCATTATGAGCGCGTCATCGAGTTCTTCGTTCTCGTGGATGTCGAGATAGCGCACTTCTTTTTGCGTGGACTCGCCGGGGGGAACGGGACGCAGGGATGCGCCCCGAAAAAAAGACACTTTTACGTATCTTGTGAAGCAATGAAATCCGAGAAACCAACCCCGCCCCTCGATGCCGTAGAAGGGAGTATTCCATTTCACGGCCTTGCGCACACCGGGCGCAGCGCGTTCGATGAGTGTGTCGAGCCGCATCCCAATTTCGCGCTTCCAGCCGGGCATCGCCGCGATATACGCCTGCACCGGCGCATCACCGTCGGCCTTTGCGATCTGCGGATTGCCACCGGACAAAAGCTTGGGCGCCTTGATTTTCGAAATGGATTTGCGGGCCTTTTTTACGGTGGATTTCATTTTGGCGCAGGAGGGAATTGGGGATGAATTTTGACAATGGGCGGCGTTAATTTTCTTCGGCTTTTTTTCTTGTAGGCATTTCCTTTGAGGCGCAATTTGTCAACTTATTAACCCATCAGAATTATGGAATACTATATTGACGCTTGGAAAAACTACGTGAACTTTCAAGGCCGCGCTCGCCGCAAAGCTTACTGGCTGTTCGTTCTCTTCAATTTCATTGCAGCCGTTCTTCTCGGCGTTATTGACAGTATTTTGGGCACTGGTGCCATGCTCAGCTCGATTTATTCCCTTGCTGTTTTTCTTCCGAGCATTGCCCTTGGTGTCCGACGGCTTCATGACATTGGACGCTCTGGTTGGTGGCTGCTTATCGGACTCATTCCATTAGTCGGCTGGATTGTGCTTCTTGTTTTTGCGCTTACCAACAGCCAGCCGGGTGTCAATCAATACGGCCCGAATCCCAAGGGAGAGTAAGCTGGAATTTCAGCTCCCTTTTGAAATCGGCGAAGCTTTTGGGCTTCGCCGGTTTTCATTTGCCAAGATGATATTTGGCGGTGCGTTTTGATCTGCGACACTAAATCTTTTTTCCCGTTTTGAAGACATGCAATGTGTGGAATTAAGCCGCAATTTTATGGACGCATTGTGACCTCGCATTACGATTGTTTCCCTGCTTGATGAAAAATCACGGTTCAGGTCCGCTGTCTATAATCATTGCGTTGATTTTGGGTGTTGTCGCCGGAGCGCTGGTTCCCGCATCAGCCGGGTTCGGGACTCTGACGTCGGGTGCTGCGGCGGAGTTTGTTGGGGATCTTTTCCTCCGGCTGTTGCAAATGGTCGTTGTGCCTTTGGTGGCGACATCAATCATCACCAGCGTCGCCCGACTGGGGGATGACAACGCTTTTGCGAGGCTTGGCATTAAAACGGTTGCGTATTTTTCCCTGACGACGCTTTTGGCCGTGCTTGTTGGTCTTGTGATTTTGAACACAGTCGAACCTGGAAAAGTATCTCCGGAGGTGTCGGACAATCTCCGCGCGCTGGTTCCGAAATCCTTTGGCGATGCCGCTGGTGGGCTGGAAAACAAATCAGCCGGTGATGTGATCGGCGTGATTCATCGCGCTGTGCCGGTGAATGTCATTGCAGCGATGTCCGACAATGCCGAAATGCTCGCCGTCATTTTCTTTGCATTGCTTTTTGGATTTTACAGCGGACGGCTTCCTTCGGGGCGTCGCGAGGCATTTCGTGGATTTTGGGAAAATGCGAATGATGTGATGCTGGCCATCACGCAATGTGTGATGCGAACGGCGCCTTTTGGGATATTTGCCCTCATCATGCGGGCGGTTCAGCAGGGTGGGGGAGCACTGTTTGGGCCGGTTCTTTTGTTTTTCGCATGTGTCGCCGGTGGTTTGCTTTTTCACATGTTTGTTTCCCTCGCCCTCATCATGCGCGTTTTTGGCGGATTCAGTCCGTGGTCGCATTATCGGGTGATGGCACCGGCGTTGCTGACCGCATTTTCGACGGCATCCTCATCGGCCACGCTGCCCGTGACCATGGAGTGCCTCGAAAAGAGGGCGAAAATTCCGCAGCGTGTCACTGGATTTGTTGTCCCCCTTGGGGCCACGGTCAACATGGACGGCACCGCGCTCTATGAATGCGCCGTTGTTATGTTTATTGCGCAAATATACGGGGTCACACTTGGCCTGCATCAACAGATTGTCGTTGTGCTTCTCGCCTTGCTCACATCCGTGGGTGTCGCGGGCATTCCCGCCGCAAGTCTTGTCGCCATCGTCATCATTCTTCGGGCG
>JACTMZ010000130.1 GCA_014584375.1 Verrucomicrobiota bacterium
ACGCTGGACCGAGGAAATGCACACCGGATGGTGGGACGGATTCATCGGCCCCGGACGCGCGCTGGACACGGGAAAATATTTTATTTTGTGCGTCAATTACCTCGGCGGCTGCTACGGAACCACGGGGCCCGCTTCGACAAATCCCGCGACAGGCCTCCCCTACGGAAGCAAGTTTCCACGCGTCACCGTGCATGACATCGTGCGCTCCCAGCTTCCGCTGCTGGAACACTTCGGCATCCAAAAGCTGCAGGCTGTTGTCGGGGCTTCCATGGGCGGCATGATGGCGCTGGATCTGGCTGTCCATTATCCGGAACGCGTCCTCAACGTCATCACCATCGGCTCCGGTCTGCGTTCCCACGGATTGCAGCAAATGCACAATCTCGAACAAATCATCGCCATCACACGCGATCCGGATTTTCGAGGCGGCGATTATTACGGCACACCGGGACCGGTGAAGGGCCTCGCCCTGGCACGCATGATCAGCCACAAAACATTTCTGTGGGCGGATGTCATTGAGGAACGTGCGCGGGTGGACATCGTGAAGCCGGAGCTGGATTTGCCATGGTATGAAATTTCCAGCTCCCTCGAGAGCTACATGCTTTACCAAGGGCAGAAGTTCGTACGCCGTTTCGACGCCAACTCCTATTTGCGCATTATTGACGCATGGCAGCAGTTTGACCTTTACGACGATGCCAAGGCACGCAACGCATCGGCCGTGTTCGCCAACTGTCGGGATCAACGCTACCTGATTTTTACAATAGACAGCGACTGCTGTTTTTATCCGGATTACCAGGCCGAAATTTGCTCGGAACTAAAGCGATCCCACATCCCGCACATGCGTCTGACGGTTCACTCCGAAAAAGGACACGATTCCTTTCTGCTCGAACCGAAGCTTTACACGCCGCACTTTGTTTACGCGCTGAGTCATTGAGCCGACGACATTTTATGCAGTGCGCCGGACAAAACGGCGAACGAGCAAGGCGGACGCAACCGCCAGTCCCAGGGCAAGCCCGAACCAAATTCCCCGCGCGCCGGTGCCGACTCCGAGAGCCAGCCACGCCCCCAGCGGCAGCGCCACCAGCCAATATGCGGCGATTGTAATCAGCATCGGCCCCCTGGTGTCGCGAAGTCCGCGCAACAATCCGCTCCCGACAACCTGCACGCCATCCGCCAATTGAAAAACACCGGCAATCACCAACAGCGATGCCGCCAAACCGACAACCTCCGGGTCACGCGTAAAAATCGCCGCAATCGGTCCGCTGGCAAATAAAAACAACACGGCGAACACCATCATTGTCACGATTCCTCCTCCCCACGCTCCCGCCGCAATGGGACGTAAAAGATCACGTCTTCTCGCGCCCGACGCCTGCGCGACGCGAACGGTGGCAGCCGTGGCAATTCCCAGCGGAAACATGAAGGTTGTCGAAGCGCAGGACATCGCAATTTGGTGCGCTGCCAGAGAAACACTGCCAAGCAAACCGACAAGCATGCCCGCTGCGGAAAAAGCACTTGCTTCACACAGCAATTGCAGGCCGGCCGGAATGCCAAGGCGAAGCACGGCCCGCTGCTCACTCCACCATGCGCTTCCAAAACGCAGCGGCTCGCACGGACGCCAGCGACCAGCATAAATAAACGCGAGAATGGCAGCCGCCGTGGCCACCCGGCTCAACAACGTGGCCAGACCGGCGCCAAAAAGCCCCAGCGCTGGCAAACCAAAGCCTCCGAAGATCAACAGCCAGTTGAGCAGGACATTTAAAATCACGCCTCCGAGCATGATCCAGAAGGACGGCCATGGATGCGATTGTGCGTCGAGATAATTGCGCGCCGAAGAACCAACCCAGGCAGGAATCAATGACCACCCGATTATCAAAAAATAGCTGCGAGCCTCCTCAACAACATCCGGCTCCTGCCCCAGAAAATGCAACAGCGGATAAAATGCGTGCATCAGCAGGGCCGCCGCCACGCCTCCTGCGACCGACAGCCCACAGCCAGCGTGAAAAGCGCGCGCCATGGCCGAAGCGCAGCCGCTCCCATGCGCGTGGGAAACCCGCACCGACACCGCTGTAAGCACCCCGAAACCCGTCACCGCCACGGCGATGAAAACATTGTTGGCAAATGCACACGCCGCCAACGCCAGTGTCCCCACATGCCCAACCATGATGGTGTCCGCCACGCCCATCAGCATCTGCCCGACATGACCGGCGGAAATCGGAACAGCCAGCCGCAGTGTCGGAGGCAATTGCTGAAACGCAAGGCGAACAAACTTCATTCCCATTCATGCTGAACACGGCGTCCGACGGCGTCGAGCGCGGCGCAAATCAGATTGCCGCCGCAAAAATCTTCGCGCGACCCGAATTCAATCCTCCTCGGACAAATCGCTGTCGTCCTCGGGTTCCCTGTCCATCGGGGCAAACTTGCGCTTGCGTTTGGCGGCGGGAAGCGGGCTGAGCACCATGTTGATGGCGCGCCCTACCAGCTTGGGCTCCATGTCCACATGCCCCATGGTGGCGAGATCCTCCTTGACGCGCAGCACCACGGCCATGCCCAGCTCCTGGTGCGCCATTTGACGCCCACGAAACTGCAGCTGAACCTTCAGCTTGTTCCCCTTGTCGAGAAACTCCTCGGCGTGACGAATCTTCGTCAGGTAATCATGCTGGTCAATATTGACCCGAAACTTGACCTCCTTGACCTTGCCGGCGTGGGATTTTTTATCCTTTTCCTGCTTCGCCAACTCATAGCGATATTTCCCAAAATTAACAATGCGGCAGACCGGAGGATTGGCGCTGGCGGCCACCTCCACGAGATCGAGGCCCATTTCCTCGGCCCTGCGCAAGGCCTCGGGCAGGCGCATGATGCCGAGCTGTTCATTGGTCGCCCCGTTGATCACGCGCACTTCGCGGGCGCGAATGCGATGATTGACCCGTATTTGGGGCGTTTGTGAATTACGATTGTAGGCCAAGCGGATTAGATAAAATGGATGCCCGTGAGCGTGCGGGTCATTGAAAAAAATTACAACACTCGATCGAAAATTTCTTTTTTAAGGCGCTCAATGAAGTCGGGGAGCGGCAAACTTCCTTCATCTCCGGCCCTTCGGCTCCTCACCGAAACCCGCCGTGACTCGGCTTCCTTGCCACCAACAACAATCATGTAAGGAATTTTCGCCATTTGAGCAAGGCGAATTTTTGCGCCCAGCTTGTCCTGCGAGCGATCCGCATCGGCACGAATTCCCGCAGCCTTCAACATCGCGACAACTTCCGCCGCATAATCCTGAAACTTTTCAGAAACCGGAAGCACCCTCACCTGCTCCGGCGCAAGCCACAGCGGAAAGGCCCCGGCAAAATGTTCCGTCAGCACTCCGACAAATCTCTCCATCGAACCAAACGGCGCGCGATGAATCATCACCGGACGATGCGGCTTGTTGTCGGCACCGGTGTAATGCAGGTCAAAACGCTCCGGCAACTGAAAGTCCACCTGAACGGTGCCAAGCTGCCATTCGCGCCCAATCACATCACGCACAACAAAGTCAATCTTCGGCCCGTAAAAAGCCGCCTCGCCGCGCTCCTCGGTGTGGGGAACTTCCAGTGCCTTCGCCGCCGCGCGACACGCCTCCTCCGCGCGATCCCAATCCTCCGAACGCCCGACATATTTGTCTGTCTCCGGGTCACGCAGTCCGATTCTCACGCGGTAATCGGTCATGTTGAAAATTCCAAAAACCTTTTTGACGAGGTCAAGACAGCCCCGAATTTCCGCAGCCATTTGCTCCTCGGTGACAAACAGGTGCGCGTCATCCTGGGTAAAGCCGCGCACGCGGGTCATTCCATTCAACTCCCCCGATTGCTCCCAGCGATAAACAGTCCCGAATTCCGCCAGTCGCACCGGCAAATCCCGGTAACTGCGCGGCTGCGATGCAAAAATTTTGATGTGCATCGGACAGTTCATCGGCTTGAGCAAATAACCCTCGACCTCACCCTTTTCCAGGCGAGCCGCCAGCTCCGCGCACGAGCATCCTTCATCCGCCAGACGATGCAGCGTTTCCCGCTCGACAAGCGGTGGGTACTGCGAATCCGCGTAATACGGGTAATGCCCGGACGTGCGATAAAGCTCCAGTCGCCCGATGTGCGGGGTAAAGACCTGCTCGTAGCCCTGAAGACGCAGTTCCTCGCTGATAAAATTTTGCAATTCCTGACGAATGATCGCCCCCTTGGGCGTCCAAAGAATAAGTCCCGCCCCGACGGCGTCATCCACATGGAAGAGCTGCAGTTCACGCCCGAGCTTTCGATGGTCACGCTTGCGCGCCTCCTCCTGCATTTCCCGCCACCGCTCCAGCTCACCCGGCTCGGAAAATGCAATGCCGTAAATACGCTGAAGCTGCGGATTTTTTTCATCGCCCTTGTAATAGGCGCTGGCAACCGCCGTAAGGGCGAAGGCACCGATTTTTCCGGTCGAGGCGACATGCGGGCCGGCGCACAAATCCGTGAATGCGCCGTTGCGATACAATGTGATCTCCTCGTCCGCTGGAATGCCCTCGATGATATCCAGCTTGAACCGGCTCGGAACACCGCGCTCGCCGAGTGCGGCCAGCTTCCCCGCCCGCCCCAGACTCATCGCCTCATCGCGCGTCACCACGCTGCGCTCAAAAGCCTGATCTTCGGCGATAATCCGAGCCATCTCACCCTCGATTTTCGAGAAATCCTCGGGAGTGACACGATGTGGCATGTCCACATCGTAATAAAATCCCTGCTCCACCGGAGGCCCCGCCGCAAACTGCGCCTCCGGCCAAATTCGCAAAATCGCCTCCGCCAAAACATGCGCGCAGGAATGTCTGAGTGTTTCCAGTTCCGTCATGATTTCAATTCCTCCGCTTCCTCCGGCAACAATACCGGAATACCTCCGTCCATGCGGTAGGCCAGGGCGCCGTCATCGGTCACCAGACGCCCTCCGTCTTCATGCAAACGCCGACCCGTGCGCGGACAGCGGGCCACTTCGAGAAGAAAATTCATGTCAATATCCGTATCCATTTTTGCGGACGCGGATCATCGGCTCATCGCCTCCGTCGTGCAAGCAACCATCCACGACCTTCGCCACATAAACAACATGATCGCCCGCCTCGACACCATCGCCGGGAAGGCACGCCAGCCACGCCAATGCGTCAGCCAATTGCGGCAGGCCCCGGTCGTTTTCCAACAATTCAAACTTCGCAAAGGCGTCCTCCTCGCGCCCCGAAGCGAACGCCGCAAGAATCTTTTTATTTTTGACGCCCAAAATATTGAGGGAAAATGGAACCTTTTGATCCAGCACCCGGCGAAACGAACGATCCCGGCCCAGGGAAATCATGATCATCGGCGGATCAAATCCCGCTTGTTCTACAAAACTGCACAGCATTCCGATGCGCCGTCCGTCCACCATCGCCCCCGCCACAAACAGTCCGCTGGGAATTTTTCCCAGGGCGAATTTGATCCCCTCCTCCGAAACTCGTTGCATGCGGCAAACTCTATGCGTCAACCCCGCCGCCGCGCAATCCATGCGTTGCGGGAGTTGACATCTGCGGACGATTCCCGCCTCCAATCTCAGCGGACCACGCCGCGATTCCGCCCTTCACATTGCTCACATCGTCAAACCCCGCGTCGGCAAGAAACCGCACCGCCGCCGCGCTGCGCACCCCCGAGTGACACAAAACGAAAAGCGGAATGTTTTTGGGAACCTCCGCCAGCCGTTCCTCAAGCTGCCCCAGCGGAATGTGAAGATGCGGATCCAAACGGGAGACAGCCAGCTCCCAGTCCTCACGCACATCCAGCAAAACATGCCGACGCCCCTCGTCCCGCCATGTCCGCAGTTCACGAACGGAAATTTCACGCACAGCCGCCGCGCCCACAGCGCATTCCCCGCCCTCCGCCTGCACCGGCGCCTCCCGACGCCCCTCCGCACAACGCTCGCACGATGGATCAACCCGCAGCGCAAACTCGCGAAATTTCATCGTCAGCGCGTCAATATGCAACAACCGCCCGATCAGCAGATGACCAATCCCCGTCAAAAGTTTGATGGTTTCCAAAGCCTGCAATGTTCCAACAAGTCCCGGCAAAACTCCAAGAACTCCGGCCTCGGCGCACCCGGGAACCGTTCCCGGAGCAGGAGCGTGCGGATTCAAACAACGGTAACACGGGCCGCCAAGATGCGGCGCAAAGACCGAAACCTGACCTTCAAATCGCCAGATCGAACCATAAACATTCGGAATTCCCAGCGCCACGCAGGCGTCGTTCGAGGCATAACGCGTCGGAAAATTGTCACACCCGTCCACCACGACATCCCATCCCCGGGCAAGATCCACCGCGTTGTTCGCCGCAAACCGCCCGTGAATCGCCTCCACACGCACATGCGGATTGACCTCGCGCAAACGGCGTGCGGCGGACTCCACCTTTCGCCGTCCGACATCTCCGGAACCATGCAAAAGCTGACGGTGCAAATTAGACAGCTCCACATTATCATCATCAATCAATCCGATTGTCCCCACCCCGGCGGCGGCAAGATATTGCGCGGCGGGTGATCCAAGGCCGCCCGCTCCGATCAGCAAAACCCGCGCCCGCCGCAGCCGCTCCTGCGCCGCCGCGCCGAATTCCGGCATCGCCATCTGTCGGGAATAGCGCTCCCTCTCCTCTGCTGACATGGACTCCATGTATTCCTTTTAACGACCCGAAGAACCACCCGCAACCTTCACTCCATTTCGCGGCCAAACAAAAACCCCGCGACCTTGCGGACGCGGGGTCTTGAAAATCACCGGGCAATCCTCCCGGCAAAATTTTTACAAAGATTATTTATTGCCTTGGGCGGACTCGATGTATTTGACGACATCGCCGACGGTCTGAAGCTTTTCGGCCTCTTCGTCGGGAACCTCGACGCCAAATTCCTCCTCGAACGCCATGACCAGCTCGACCGTGTCAAGCGAGTCCGCTCCGAGATCCTCGATAAACGAGGCGGTCGGCGTCACTTGCTCGGGATTGACGCTCAGTTCTTTGACGATGATTTCTTTAACTTTTTCTTCGATGGATGTGTCGGACATAAGATGTTTGATGAAGTGTTGGAGCGACACGCTTATTGGCAGCAGCGAAGTAATGCAATAAAGAAAATCCGCCGACGACGGCAAAATTTCCGCAGCAAGGCCCCGCGCATCCCCTCAAAACACCCTGCAACCACGCCGCAACCGCCCCCAAAATGCACTGGCGAAGAAAGCGATCCCGTGCAATGATTGCCGTTACTTATGACGAAATTCACATTCCGCCGCACAGCCGCCATTCTTACAATAGCAACCGCCTGCACATGGACGGCCATGGCTGCGGATGAAAAAGCAGACGCAAAACAAAAGGACACGACGCTTCCCGATCCCGTGGCAATCGTCGAAGGCGAAAAAATTTCCCGCGCCGATCTTGAGCAGGCGTTCAACAGCGCCCTCGCCTCGGCGGGAATCAATCCCTCTGACCTTTCAGCCGATCAAAAAATCTCCGGCTACCGGGACATTCTCGACGAAATGATCGTGGACAAGCTCATCTCCCGCAAAGCCTCCTCCGTGAAGCTTCCGGAGGCCGACATCGAGGCGGAAGTCAAAAAGGTCAAAGCGCAGTTTCCCAATGAGGAGGTTTTTAAGGCGGAGATGAAAAAGGCCGGCGAAACCGAAGCCACCTTCCGCGACACGGTGAAAAAAATGCTCCAGCAGCAAAAATGGATGGAAGCCCAGTTGGGGGACAAGGTGAAGGTGACGGAAAGCGATGTGAAAAAATTTTACGACGATAATAAAAAGGAGTTTGAACACCCCGAACTCGTCAGCGCCCGCCACATCCTCATCCTCACTCCCGAAGACGCGGATGACAAAGTCATAGCCGAAAAGAAAAAGGCCGCCGACGCCGCGCTCAAACGCGTGACATCCGGCAAGGAGGATTTTGAAACCGTCGCCAAGGAAGTCTCCGAAGAACCCGGCGCCAAGGAATCAGGGGGCAATCTCGGGTTTTTCCCCAAGGATCGCATGGTTCCCGAATTTGCCAACGCCGCCTTCGCCCTCAAAAAAGGCGAAATCAGCAAGGAACCCGTCCGCACCAAATTCGGATGGCACATTATCCAAGTCACAGATCACAAGGACGCCGGAACCATGGCCTTTGACGATGTGAAGGAACAGGTCGCGGGCTTCATTGAAGGAGCCAAGCGCCGCGAGGCCATCAGCGGCATTCTGGACAGCGTTCGCGCCGAAGCCAAAGTGGAAAACAAACTGCCGCCCGCCCCGCCGGCACCCGCCGCACCAGCCTCGCCCCACGCGCACTCGCACTGACCGGACAATGACTGACAGCGCGCCGCGCGCCGGAGTCCTCGGTTTGGGGCTGATCGGCTCCCGCGTGGCCGTGCGCCTGCAAGCCGCAGGCGCCTTGGCGTCCGTCTGGAACCGAACACCACGCACCGACTCCCGACTCCCCGCCCCGTGCGCCACGCCTGCGGAAGCGGCACACAGGGCGGACATTTTGCAAATATTCGTCTCCGACGACACGGCTTTGCGGGAAACAATTCACGCATTGCTGCCCGCGCTGAACGCACGGCACGTCGTGCTCAGCCATTCCACGGTCGCACCGGAAACCGTCAAATCCCTCGCCGACGAAGTACGCGCCACCGGCGCAGACTTTCTTGACGCCCCCTTCACCGGCAGCCGCAACGCCGCCGCCAATGGGCGAATCGTTTACTACGTCAGCGGCAATCAAAACACGATGGAACGCACTCGAAGCACCCTCTCACACACCGCCGCCGTTATCCTACCCTTCGGGGAAATTGGAACGGCCAGTGCCGTTAAAATCGCCACCAATGTCATTACCGCCGCAACCTGCGCGGCCCTTGCGGAAGCCGTCAATATCCTCCGCTCGCAAAAAATTGATCCGCAATTGCTCGCAACGGCCCTAGAACACAACGCCGCGCGCTCCGGTGTCACCGACCTAAAGCTGCCCGGAATGATTGACGGTGATTTCACTCCGCATTTTTCCGCACGCAACATGCGCAAGGATCTCCGGCTCGCGGCAAGTTTGGCCGCACCCGAAAAACGCAACCTTATCGAATGCGTTGCCCGCCTGCTCGACAATGCGTGCCGCCGGGGATTTGCCGACGACGATTTTTCCATCCTGGCAAAATGCGATCATTCCTGATTTGCAACGACGGGCTTTCCCAACCGCCTTCCTCCGCGTAATCTCCGCCAAGCATTATGACCCTTCCTTTTCGCCCGGCCATCATCGGACTCATCGCGCTCGCCGCGACCATTGCATCCCTCCCCGCCCAACAGCTCGGCCCCGAGGTGGCCGTGGCTTACATCAAAGTCGGAAAGGAGCGCGATCTTCGCCGCGTGGTGATCGGACTTTACGACACTGCCGCCCCCGCCCATGTACAGAACTTCAAGGATCTGATTGCGCAGGGATATTACAAAGGCATGCGTTTTCACCGCGCCTTTCCCGGATCACTTCTTCAAACCGGCGATCCTTACAGCAAACACGGCCCAACCGAACGCACCGGCACGGGCGGGCCCGGTTGGACAATCCCTGCGGAGATCCGCCTCCCCCACACAAAAGGCGCCGTCGCCATGGCGCGCATTGACGGTGCCAACAATCCCGCCCTCGCTTCCAACGGCGGACAATTTTACATCACGCTAAAACCTCAGCCTGCACTCGATGGAAAATATACCGTCTTCGGACGCGTGCTCGAGGGGCTGGAGGATTTGGATCAAATCAGCCGCCGCCGCACCGACTCGGTGAATTTTCCGCTGGAAAAAATCGTGATTAAA
>JACTMZ010000037.1 GCA_014584375.1 Verrucomicrobiota bacterium
TTTCGTAATAAGGAATGGCATCCTCGAGCGAGTGAACCGCGATGCCCAGGTGGTCAATGCGCTGCAACATTGCTGGAATTATCCCCAATTTGATATAATGCGCAAGAATAAGTTGAGCTAATACTTCATTTTTTATTCCACAAACGTATCGGCGTGATCGTAGGGGGGCGCGCAGCAGCATAAAAAACGTGTCTTCGTGCGTGCGGTGATGCGGTGTCGGCTTCCCGGGGGAATGAGGATGGCGTCGCCTGGTTGCACTTCGTGTGTTTTGCCCTCGATTTCCATGAGGGCATCGCCTTCGAGGATGAAGTAAAACTCCTCGCTTGCCATGTGGTGGTGGCGGTCCGTCGCGCATCCCGCCGGCAGGGAGGCTTCGGCGAGGCTTTGGTTTTGCACCGGTGCATTGGAGCGGTCGAGGATGCTGCGGATGGTGGAGCCGTCTTTGGTTGTGAAGGGGCTTTGATTTTTTATCTGGCGGATTATCATGGTGGGAACACTATGCACTTTTTTGAAGGATGCACCGCCTTAATTACGGGCGCTTCATCGGGGTTGGGGGAGGAATTTTCCCGCCAGCTTGCGCCGATGGCCGGTAAATTGATATTGGTGGCCAGGCGCGGGGAGATTCTTGACCGGCTCAAGGCGCAGCTGGAGGAGCGGCATCCTTTGCTGCAGGTGCATGTCTATGTGATGGACATCACGCGGGAGGGGCAGGTGCAGAATTTCATCGGGTGGCTGGAGCGCGAGGAAATCCGGATCAATCTGCTCGTGAACAACGCGGGCGTGGGGGATCGCGGTTCCTTTGCCACGGGGGATTGGGAAAAAATCGAAGCCGTGTTGTCCTTGAATGTCGTGGCGTTGACGCGTCTGACGCATCTGCTGTTGCCGACACTGCGGGAGAGTGGACGGGGGGCGATTTTGAACGTCAGCTCCGTCGCCGGGCTCATTCCCCTGCCATACAACGCCGTGTATGCGGCGACGAAGGCTTATGTGAACAGCTTCAGCGACGCCCTGCGTCTGGAATTGAGGGATGCGGGAGTGACGGTGACCAATGTTTTGCCGGGGCCGGTTGAGACGGGATTTTCCAAGGCGGCTGCGCGCGCGACGCCGTGCTCCTCGCATGGGCCGCCGGATTGTCTGACGATGCCGGCGGAGGCCGTGGTGGAGGCGGCGTTGCTGGCGGTTGCGGCAAATCGCGCGCGGGTGATCCCGGGGTGGAAGGTGGCGCTTGTGATGGGGATTGCCGTCGCGCTGCCGCTGGGAATTTTGCGTGCTGTTTTGCGGCGCAGGTGTTGATGCGCCTCGGACGATTTTTTTAACCATGATTTTCCCGTGAACCCGACCAAAACCCGCCACTCGCTTCTTGATGCGGCCGCCGCCGTTCGATTCAAGAGGACCTTTGAACTCATCAACACGCATCTTTACAGCGCGGAGGAGAGGATTCGGGCGCAGGCCCGCGCCTTCGATCCCGCGATGGAGGGCTATGTGAGTTATGTGTGCGGTTCGGCGGGCAAGCGGCTGCGTCCGGCTCTGGCGCTGCTTGCCGGCGGCGCCACGGGAAAAATATCCGCCAGTCATGTGGATTTGGCCGTCATTGTGGAACTCATTCACATCGCCTCGTTGGTGCATGATGACATCATGGACGGTGCTGATTTGCGCCGGGATCGCCCTGCGGCCAATGCGAAATGGGGCAACGCCATCAGCGTGCTTTTGGGTGACGCGCTCTTTGCCCATGCCCTGCGGCTGGCCACGAATTTTCCCGACATCGAAGTGTGCCGCCGCATTGCCGACGCCACGGCGGAGGTTTGCACCGGCGAAATCATCCAGACGCAGCGGCGTTTTGATCTCAAGCTGACGACGTCCGATTATTATCGGATTGTTGAAATGAAGACCGCCGCACTTTTTGCGGTGGCGGGTGAATTGGGTGCCTATTTGAGCGAGACCACACCGGAAAAGATCGGGGCATTGAAGCAATTTGGGCTCAAGCTCGGTGTCGCGTACCAGATCTACGATGACTGCATTGATTTGGTGGGGGATGAGGCGGAGATTGGCAAGACGCTGGGCAGTGATTTGCGCAAGGGCAAGCTGACGCTGCCGCTGATCTTTTTGCTTCAATCCGTAAAGCGCGATGGCGATCACGAGGCGTTGAGCGCGCTTTTATTGGACGGGGCGGAGGAAGGGCATGCGAAGATTGTGGCGATGCTTGGGGAGCGGGGCGCCCTGCGTCAGGCGGTCGCGGAGGCCGTGCGGCTGACCGATGAGGCGGTGGGCGTGCTGGAGCATTTGGATGACAACCGTTTTTCCGCCGGACTGCGGGGTGTGGCGGAGTATTTGAAGGCGCTGATCCGGCGGGTGTCGCCCGGGAGCTGATGCGTTTTGGAGTTTTCGTCGCGGGCGGGTTGGGGATAGTTTCCTGCGCATGCAATCTCCCCTGATCAAGGAACTCGACGCGTCCGAACGTCCGCGTGAAAAACTGATGGAGCGCGGTGCCTCCGCGCTGGGTGACGCCGAGCTGCTGGCGGTGTTTTTGCGAACCGGGACACCGGGACGCAGTGCGATCACTGTGGGCGCCGAGGCGCTTGCCGCCGCCGGTTCGCTGTCGAGCATGGCGGCGCTGTCGGTGGATGAAATTTGCCGCCTTGCCAAGGGCATAGGCCGCGCCAAAGCCTGCGAGTTGGCGGCGGCTTTTGAACTGGGAAAACGCCTGGCCCGGCGGATGGCGCGGGATGAGCCGCTGGATACGCCCGAAAAGATTTACAGTTTTATGGCTCCGTTGCTGCGGGAGCTTCCGAGGGAGTCCCTGCGCGTCATTCTTCTCGACACCCGCCATCGCCTCATTCGGGAGGTCGAGGTGTCCTTGGGAACCCTCAACGAAAGTCTGGCTCATCCGCGTGAAATTTTGCGTCCCGCCATCAGCCACGGCGCCTGCAGTTTTGTGTTGGTTCACAATCATCCTTCCGGCGATTCCTCGCCGAGCGAGGCGGATCGGGCGCTCACGCGGCGCATTCGCGATGCGTCCGATCTGATGCAGATTCGTCTGTTGGATCATGTGATTGTCGGGCGGGACTACGAGGGCGGGCTTCCTTATTTCAGCTTCAAGGAGCATGGTCTGCTCAGTTGAGGGTTGAGAGTTGGAAGCCGAAAGGGGAAAGTGGATTTTAAACAACCATGCAGATTCATTCCACCGCGATAGTGGCCGATGGAGCCAAGTTGGCCGATGATGTGGCAGTCGGCCCTTATACGATTCTTGGCGCGGATGTGGAGATCGGCGCGGGCTGCGTGATCGGGGCGCATGTGATTTTGGAAAATCGTGTGATTCTCGGCGAAGGAACCAAAGTCGGGCATGGAACGCTTATCGGTGGCAATCCGCAGGATCATGGATTTGACGTTACGCGCAGGGACACCGGGGTTCGCATCGGCAAAAACAATGTGATTCGCGAATATGTGACCATTCATCGCGCGACGGCGGAAGGCGCCGACACCGTTGTTGGCGATGGAAATTTTCTCATGACCGGCTGTCATTTGGCGCATGACAGTGTGGTTGGAAACGGCGCCATCATGGCCAACAACGCCCTCAGCGCCGGCCATGTGCGTATTGGAGACCGTTGTTTTCTCGGGGGCGGTTCCGTTTTTCATCAGTTCATACGCATCGGGACGCTGGCCATGGTGCGCGGCGGGTGCCGCTTCAGCAAAGACATCCCGCCCTTTACCATTGCCGCTGGGGAAAACAGCGTGGTGGGCATCAATTCGATCGGACTGCGTCGCGCGGGGCTGTCGGCAGAGGCGCGCAAGGACATCAAACGCGCCTTTTATCTGCTTTATCATTCGGGGCTCAATGTCTCGCAGGCGCTTGAGGCGGCGGACGGGGAGACATGGGGTGCGGAGGCGGCGTTGTTTTTTGAGTTTGTGCGCGCCGCCAAAAAACGCGGCATTTGCGATCGTGCAAACGGTGCGGAGGCGGCGGACGGCGGGTGATTTTTTGAGGGCCCGCCAGATTTTTGCGGAATTTTCGGAAGGCAATATGGTCGTTGCGTCGGAGGGCGACTTTCCCTTATGGTTGAGGCTTATGACACGGATTGCGGCTTTTCTCTGCTTCGCCCTGGCTTCCACGGGATGTTACACGCTCAAAGGTCCGGCCACGAAGCGCCCCCCTATGAGTGCGGCGCAGCAGCTCCAGGTTGATTCCACGCGGCGGGCGCCGGAGGGAGAGACTTACAAGCGGAATCAGCCGCAGGGGCTTGGCCCGCATTCCGAACTCAAGGAAGGCACAATCCAGGGGGGAAATCATTAAGGAGCGGCTTTGAATACGGCCTCACAAAAAGATTCCCCCACATTGAATTGATGAAAATTGTCAGCATCAGCGGGGAAGACGTCATTTCTCCCCTTGGCGGCGTGCGAAAGCCCGGGGTGGATCTTTTTGACAAATGCGAGGCCTACGACGAGCCGGATCGGGCCCAGGCGCTGGGGATTTATCCGTTTTTCCGACCGATTGAGGAAATGGACGGGGCCGAGGTGATTTGCGAAGGCAAGCGTGTCATCATGGTTGGCGCCAACAACTATCTTGGTCTTGCCAACGATCCGCGTGTGGTGGAGGCGGGTATTGCGGCCACGCGTAAATATGGGCTGGGCTGCACGGGATCGCGCTTTTTGAGCGGGAACCTGATCATTCACGAGCAGTTGGAGGAGGCCTTGGCATCCTACATGCGCAAGGATGCGGCGCTTCTTTTTTCCACCGGTTACTTTGCCAACCAGGGCGCTTTGACCAGCCTGTTTGAAGACGGCGATTACATTCTTTGCGACAAGGAAAATCACGCGAGTCTGATTGACGGATGCCGGATGTCGCCGGCCAAGATCATTCCGTTTGCGCACAATTCGCCGGAGTCCCTGCGCCGGCGTCTGACGCGTCTGCCTCGGGAGGCGGGCAAGATGGTGGTGATTGACGGTGTTTTCAGCATGTCGGGAGACATTGCGCGTTTGCCGGAGTTGATGACGGTTGCGGCGGAGTTTGGTGCGAAATTTTACGTGGATGAGGCTCACGCTCTCGGGGTGATTGGTGCGGATGGACGTGGCGCGGCGCATCATTTTGGAGTGGCCAATGACGCGGATCTCATCATGGGGACGTTTTCCAAATCCCTCGGTTGCATGGGAGGGTTTCTTGCGGGGGATGAGGATGTGATCAAATTTATCCGGCATAAGGCGCGGTGTTTTATTTTCACCGCATCGCCGCCTCCCGCCGTGGCGGGCGGGGTGCTTTGTTCCCTGCGGATTATGCAGGAGGAGCAATGGCGCATGGTGAAGCTTTGGGAAAACACTCATCGCATGCACCGGGAGTTTCGCGCGGCGGGCTTTCATATCGGCACGACCGAGACGCCGATTGTTCCCATCCTTGTGGGTGACGAGCAGAAGGCGTTCTTTTTTGCCCAGAAGCTTTTTGACAACGGCGTCTTCGCCACACCTGCCATTTATCCGGCTGTACGTCGGGGGCAGGCCATCATTCGCACCAGTTACATGGCCACGCACACGCCCGGGCAGCTTGATCATGTGCTCGAAGCCTTCGAGCGCATTGCCCGTGAACTCCGAATTTTTGAAGATGACGCCTACCAGCGCGCCGCCCGTGAAATTCCACAAAGGCATCACCATACGCCCGTGCCAAAGCCGGGCCGATCTGCGGCGATTTGAAAATTGCGCCGAGGATGTCCTCGGTGACGCCCCGCAGTTTGTTCCGCCGCCGCCGGGCGATGTTGTGAAGACCTTTTCTCCGGAGGCTTCGTTTTCCCGGATGCACGGGGAGCTGGCGCCCTTTTTGGCGCTGCGGGACGGACGTCCTGTCGGGCGTATTGCCGCGATTCTCAACCGCTCGCACAATGACTGGCATCATGATCGAACGGGGTTTTTCGGCTTTTTTGATTTTGCCGACGATGATGTTGCCAGCGCATTGTTTGAGGCCGCCTGCGGGTGGCTGCGGGGACGCGGCATGGACACCATTCGTGGGCCGTATTCGCCGAGCATCAATGACACCTGCGGGCTGCTTGCGGAGGGCTTTGAGCATTTGCCGTCGGTCTTTATGCCGTGGAATCCCGCCCGCTATGTCGCAGCATATCAGGCGTTGGGACTCCAGGCGATTCGCTCGCTGTATTCCTTTCGCATCCCCCTGGATGTTCCGGTTCCTCCAGCAGTCGAAAAAATGTCCGAACGCGCGCGCCGCCGCAGCGGACTGACCGTGCGCCCGTTTGACCTGCGTCATTTGGATTCCGAGCTTCGCATTTTGCAGCGTTTGTACAATGTCACGCTCGATCGCAACTGGGGATATGTGCCGGTGAAGTGGGAGGATCTCGAACATTCCGCCCAGGGGCTCAAGGCCATCGCCGATCCAAACATGCTTTTTTTCGTCATGCACGGCGGGCGTGAGGTCGGCTATTCCATTTCCCTTCCCAACATCAATGTGTTCCTGCGTCGCACGCGTTCCTGGCCGCGTGGATTTTGGCGACTTCTTCCGCTGCTTTGGATGTTGAAAACATCAAAACCCGGCGACGCAAGGCATCTTATTCTCGGCATCGAGCCGGAATTTCGGCATCGCGCGGGCGTGGCGCCGATGCTGTTTCGGGAAACGTTTTCCCGTGTCGCCGCAGCCGGCTCTTCCTCGGCGGAAATTTCCTGGGTCGAGGCAAACAATGTGGAAATTGTGCGCGCCATCGAAGTCATGGGCGGACACCGCGACAAAACGTATCTCATCTGGGAAAAGTCGCTTTAAATCATCATGCGAATTCTGATTACGGGAGCCACGGGATTTATTGGACGCACGCTGGTGCTGCGTGCGCTGCGCGACGGCGGTGTTTCGGAAGTGATCGCGCCGGTGCGGTCGCCGGAAAAGCTGCGGGCACAGCTTGCCCGCGAGGGTGTGGCCGATGATCCGAAGCTGCGCATCATGGAGGCGGAGGCGCCCGATTGGGACTTTCGTGGTCTTGGCCCGGTGGATCGCGCGGTGCATTGCGCCGGGGTGTTGTTCAGCCGCTCCCGGGATCAGTATTTTCGCGTCAATGTCGAGGGAACTGAGCGGCTTTTGCAAACGCTGCGCGGGCGTCCCCGGGTGGTGGTGCTCTCCTCGCAATCCGCCGGTGGCCCGACACCGCCTGGTGCTGATTCAAAAAAAATCACCCATCCCGACCGCCCGCTTTCCTGGTACGGTGCGTCCAAGCTGCGCATGGAACTGGCCGTTCGCGAAGCGGCGCCCGATTATCCACTCCTGCTGCTGCGCGCCCCCATGGTTCTCGGCCCTGGAGATCAGGCCACGCTTCCGCTTTTTCGCATGGTGAGGGGAAAAATTTGGATCAAGCCCGGATTGCGCGCAAAACATTTCAGTTGGATTTCCTCTGATGATTTGGCCGACGGCATTTGGACGTGGCTTGCCCGAGGAGAGGGCGGCTTGCAAACCGCTCACATTGCGGCACCGGATGTCATTTCCGATTCACAACTCATGCGGACGGCGGCGCGTGTGAGCGGACGCCGTGGGCTGTTGCTGCCGCTGCCCCAGGTTTTCCTGCGCGCCGTGGCGCTGGCGTCCCGGTTTCTGCCTGTCATTGGCGAGAAAGTTCCCTCCCTCACCCCCGATCGCGCCCGGGAAATCTGGCCCGGACGCTGGGTGATTGACGGCGAGCCATTTTCCGCAATGACGGGATGGCGCGCCCGTGCGACGCTGGAAAACACCCTGGCCCGCACCCTCGCATGGTTCCGCCGCGAGGGGCTGGTGTGAAAAATGGAAACGGAGTTGCAGTGCTTGAATGTGCGGGTGAGTTTTTATCCCGCAGGTTCCGCATGGAGCTTGAGGCCGAGGGCTGTAATGACTTTTAGTACAGTGTCCAGCCCCGGAGTGCGTTCTCCGGATAATGATTTGTAGAGACTTTCGCGGGAGAGGCCTGCATCACGTGCCACCTGTGTCATGCCTTTTGCGCGGGCAATATCTCCCAATGCCCTGGCGATGAAGGCAGCATCTCCATTGGATTCTTCGATACACGCTTCGAGATAGGCGGCCATCTCTTCCGGCGAACTCAAATGTTCGGCAACATGAAATTGAGTGGTCTTTGTTTTCATAAATTTTCAGCAAGATTTATGGCGATTTTGATGTCTTTGGATTGTGATTTTTTGCTTCCGCCAGTTAAGAGAACAATTATCTCCCGTCCGTGTTTGCAAAAATAAACCCGATAGCCCGGGCCGTAATTAACTCGCATTTCCGAAACTTTTTTTCCAACTGCTTTTACATCTCCCGGATTACCCATAGCCAGCCTTTGGATTCTTACCAAAACTTTTGCTTTTGCCCGAATGTCCTGTAGGCAATTCAACCAGTTGTCAAAAATCTCAGTTTTACGAATTTCGATCAATGGATTGAATGTAGTCAACAGGATACATTTGTCAACTTATGTGATTTCATCAATGGCATGAACTTTTGCGATTGGTAAGCGAAGGAATTGGGCGTGGGCTTATAAGGTGGAAGCAATATTCCAGTTGCTTTCACTCAGACTTCAAATTTTTGCCTTCATCCTTTTGCTTTCTTCACCGGCACGCCCTTGAAGCGTCCGATGACGGGGAGTTTGCCGACAAGCGGTCGGGCGTAGGTGATGAAGGCGGGGGTGACGTCATTGCCGGCTTTGGCGATGAACTTGTCGGGCATGTGGCGTGTTTCCTTGGAAACTTTGCGCAATGCGACAAGGCCGTAAACCGGTGCGTATTTTTTGCCGGGCTTGCGATTGATTGTCACCGATCCGCTGGTCGCCTTGCCGCTGGTGGCATGGCGCACGGCGAGCTTCCCGACCTCGCGGGCCTCCCGGCTGTCGGTCTCCGAGGCGATGCCCGGGAAGGAGCGCTGCAAATAGCCGAAGGTGTCGGCGCGGACGCGCGAAATTTTTGCGCTGCTTTTAATCACGCCCGCCAGCAGATCACCGAGCGCACCGGAGCCGCTCAGTTGCACATTGCCGTGGGAATCCACCTCCTTGCTCAATTTTGCGGCGATGGCATTGCCGTTTTTGTCGGAGATGCCTTCGGAAACAGCCGCCACACAGCGCCCGTATTTTTTATAAACGGTGGCGACATCGCGCGCAAATTGCGCTTCGTCAAACGGTCGCTCCGGCAGGTAAATGAGGTGCGGACCGTCATCGGGATAAACGCGGGCGAGGGCGGAGGCGGCGGTGAGAAAGCCGGCGTGGCGCCCCATGATGATGTTCACTTTCACGCCCGGCAGCGCACGATTGTCGAGGTTGTCGCCCATGAAGGCGGATGCGACAAAGCGCGCGCCGCTGGCGAATCCCGGCGTGTGATCGTTTTCGCGCAGATCGTTGTCAATCGTCTTCGGAATGTGAAAACACCGCAGGTCGTGATTTTCCGCGCGCGCCGCCTCATTGATAATGTGGGTGGTCTCCGCCGAATCGTTCCCGCCAATGTAGAAAAAATAGCGGACATTGTATTTTTGCAGCACCTTGAAAATGGCCAGACAGTCGGCGGGCGAGGGTTTGCGGCGCACGGAACCGAGGGCGGAGGAGGGGGTTTGGGCGACGGCTTCGAGGGTGGCGGCGGTTTCCCGGCGCAGATCAATGAAGTTTTCCGCGAGAATGCCGGCGATGCCGTGCAGGGAACCGTAGATTTTTTTGATTTGCCCGTGCTTTTTTGCCTCGGTGACTGCGCCAATGAGGCTTTGATTGATGACCATTGTGGGGCCACCGCTTTGCGCGATGACCATGTTTCCATGACCATGTTTCCTGTGGGCGCTTTGCTTTTTGACATAATTCGGGGGTGGATTCTAGCGGCCCGTCGGCTGTGCGTCGAGATCGGCTGTGGCGGGGGGGCGGACAAATTTCGTCCGCCTACGGCGCGAGGCGTTCGATTTCCCAGGTGTCCGCTCCGTTTCGCGTATAACGAAAGCGGTCGTGCAGGCGGTTTTCGCGTCCCTGCCAAAATTCCACTTCGCAGGGAATCACGCGGAATCCTCCCCAAAATGAGGGAAGGGGAATTTCGCCTTTTTGAAATTTTTGCTTCATTTCCTTCCATTTCATTTCAAGCAGCGTGCGGGAGGAAATGATGGAGCTTTGATGCGACACCCAGGCACCCAGGCGGCTGCCGTGCGGGCGGGAGGCGAAGTAGGCGAGGGATTCCGCCGCGCTGATGCGTTCCGCCGCGCCCAGGATTCCCACCTGCCGCTCCAGCGGATACCAGGGGAAAAGCAGGCTGACGTTAGCATTGGCGGCGATGTCCCGGGCCTTGCGGCTGCCATAATTGGTGAAAAACACAAATCCGCGCTCGTCAAAAGCCTTGAGCAACACCGTTCGCGAGCTGGGGCGTTGTCCGTCACTGGTGGACAGCACCATGGCGTTGGGCTCCAGCAGACCGGCGGCGGTGGCCTCGTTGAACCATTTGCG